>LNDR01000373.1 GCA_001464755.1 Rhizobiales bacterium Ga0077524 | reverse complement strand
CGACTGGATAAGCGGCTTTCGGTCGAAACCACGCACCGCGCGATCCAGACGCTGGTCGACCATGAGATCTACATGGATCTCAGCTTCATCCTCTTCAACCGCAGCACCAGCGTCGCCACCCTCCGCCAGAACCTCGAGGGCATCCTTCGCCTCTACGACTCGCCCAAAGCGCGATTCCTCGGCATGCCCCACTTCACCTTTAGCTTCGAGAGCACTTGGCGCGGAGCCGAGACGCAACCCCTGAGCCGCCAGACCTATGTCGATTGGGACGTGCGCATGAAGGCGCCCGCCGCCCGGGGCGCCGTCTTTGACACCTGTCTGGAACCGCTGATGGAGCTTTATCGTCTGCTCGCCTACGAGTGGTCCAAGAAGGTCGTCCTCCTCAATCTGTTTCCGTCGAACGTTGGTTCGCGGGCCTCGGCCTTTTCTGCGTGCGCCGGATGCTCGACCTACTCGACGATTTCGAGCGCGGCCGCCTGGGCGTCGGCAACATCGCGACCGCTCGGGACCAGCTGTTCGCGCGCATCGAGTCCTATTACGCGGAACTACCGCCCCGGCTGCGCACCCCGGCGACGTTCGCCTCGCATGCTGGTGCGCTGGATTACGCGGCCGACGTCGCCCTCTTGGAGGAGGACGAGTACTGGCTCGCCCAGATCCCGGACCTCGATGGCGTGCTCGCGCCCGCCAGCGGAGCCTGACACGTGCACCTTCTCGGCAGCATCTCCGAGCTCTATGGCCGCCATGGCAGCCTCTACGCCTCGATTTCGGGTGGGCGAAATTTCTCCGGCCAATGCGTTGTCCTGGCGCGGGAGCTGCTCCGCAATCGCCGGGGGGCTCGCTTCCTCGAACTCTTCGCCGGCCCGGCTCGCCATGCGGCCGTCCTCGCCAGCGAGCACGGCGCCCTTTGCAGCGCGATCGACGCCTCGCCCGAGATGCGTCGCATCGCTGTCGAAACGGGCGCCGTTCCGGCCGCCCGCTATCACCTCGCCCGCTTGCCCGATCTGCCACCGAGCCAGGCTCTCGCTGGCCCGTTCGACGGCATGGCAATCCTTCTTTACTCCGTCGGATACGTAACTCCGGCCGATCTTATCGTGCTCTTGCGCAAGCTTGTCCCGATGCTGGCCCCAGGTGGCCGCCTCGCCTTCGAGCTGCACGATCTCGCGATGGTCCGCGAGAGCTTTGCCCATCTTGCCATCCGCGAACGCGAAATCGTCGTCGGCCCGGACGAGCGCCTGCATTGCATTTGGCCGGCGCGCCCACTGCGTTGGCAGCCCGACGACTGGGTCGTCGAGATGGACGTCGTCGTCCGGCGGTTGGTGGCCGGCCGCGTCGCCGAGGAGCACAGCTTTGTGTCGATAGAGCGCATGTATGCCCGCTCCGAGATCGAGGCACTTGGCCTGGCAATCGGTGGATTGCGTCCAATCTCGCCGGACGTCGATCCCGTTCCGTTTCAGGGTAGCGTTCTGGCGCTCCTGGAGCGACACTGAGCCACCGCCGATAGGGCTCAGAGCCGGTCGCCGCCCAAGCCTTCCGATGCCAACGACTGGAGAACCATCCATGGGCGACGTCGTGATATTCGGGGCAAGCCGCGGCCTTGGGGCTGCCCTCGCCGCAGGCGTGCCAGAACTAGGCGAGACGGTTTGGTGCATTTCGCGCTCGCGGCCCGTCGTCATCGATAACACCGATGGCATCGCGCGACGATGGATCGAGCACGATCTTGCTGACAGTCACACCTTCGACAAGGTAACCAGCGAGATAGGCGATCGACCGATAAGCCTGCTGATCTACAATGCCGGCATCTGGGAGAGCGGAGGGTTTTCTTCTGCTAGCGACACCGAGATCCGCGCGATCGTCGACGTCAACCTGACGTCTCTGCTGCTTGCTCTGCGCCATCTCGACGCCAATCTGCGCAAGTCCGAAAATGCCCGTGTCGTGCTGATCGGCTCCACCTGCGGCCTCGAGAACGAGGGAACCACCTCTGTCGCCTACTCCGCGACCAAGTTTGCTATGCGGGGGGTAGCCCACGCCCTGCGCGAGTTCATGAGGCCGGCCGGCATCGCCGTAACTGTTGTTTCGCCCGGCTCCATGGCAACCGACATTGATCTTGCCGCCGGCCGCGATGCTGCACTCGCCGCCCATGACGGCAAGCGTATCCCGGTCGGTGACATCGTCGAAATCGTGCGCCTTCTGCGTCGTCTGTCCCCAGCCTCCTGCGTTAAGGAGCTGGACGTCCCCGCCCTCGCAGATACGGACGTTTGATGGCGCTGCCTTGAGACGCCACCTCCAACCCAGCGACAATGCAGGTCGTTACGCCTTGGGGTTGACTCAACTCCCGCGCCAGACGCTCGGCGCGATCGATCGTGCACGCAGAGACGAGCCATTTGCGTCGACCGATTTCGAGGGGATCCTACGCAACTTCGACCTTGCGTCCGGGTGCAGAAGGCAGAGGGCCCCGCCGGGCACCACTGGGCTTGACCATCAAAATCCAGCCTCGATCGTCCATGTGACGTCCCCGCGCCGCGGCAATGGGTGACCATCCGAGCGTCGGAAAAGCACGAAACCCCACAGGCCACACTCTTCAGCCCGGCCCTCGCAGCATTGAGAACGTGGTAAGACAACGAGCGGGCGGGCAACGTACCCGTCCGGCTCCGCACAGGGAGGAAAAAAAGCAATGTCCATTCGCAGCTTCAATCTCATCCGTCTCGCCGCACTACCGGTTCTGCTCGCCGCCACCCCAAGCTTCGCCCAGGAGGCCAAGCTGCCCGCGACGGTGACGATGACGGCCTACGATACCGGCTCGTCGGGTTTCAACATCGCCGTCGCCGTCGGCAAGGTTCTCAAGGACAAGTACAAATCCGACGTGCGCGTGCTGCCGGCCGGCAACGACGTCGCCCGGCTCGGTCCCTTGAAGGCAGGTCGCGCACAGGCCTCCGCAATGGGCATTGGCGGCTATTTCGCTCAGGAAGGCATCTTCGAGTTCGCGTCGAAGGAGTGGGGTCCTCAGCCGCTGCAGATGATCCTCGCCTCGACCGACTGCAACAACATCTCGATCGGCATAGCCAAGGACACTGGCGCCACCGAGATCAAAGACTTGAAGGGCAAGCGCGTCGGCGCTGTTGTCGGCTCGCCCGCCTTGAACACAAATATGGCGGCCCTCCTGGCCTTTGGCGGGGTAACGATGGCCGATGTCAAGGTTGCCGAGTTCGCCAGCTACGGAGCCATGTGGAAAGGCGTGCTCAATAACGAGATCGACGTCGCCGTCGCATCGAACATCTCTGGCCAAGCCAAGGAGGCGGAAAACTCGCCCCGCGGTCTTGTCTACCCCGTTATGTCGCATTCCGATACGGCTGGATGGGCGCGCGTAGCCAAGATCGGCCCCTATTTCGCCAAGCACAAATCGACGTGCGGGATCTCGGCTTCCAAGGAAAAGCCTCTCGAGACCTCCGCCTATCCGTACCCGATCTTCATGGTCTACGCCTCCGTCGCGGATGAGACCGTTTATGGGCTCGCCAAGGCGATGGTCGACGGCTACGGCGACTACAAGGATGCCGTCCCCGGCGCTTCTGGCCTCGACGTGAAGACACAGAACTTCCAGTGGGTGTTGCCGGTGCATCCAGCCGCGGCCAAGGCATTCAAGGCGGCAGGCGCCTGGAAGGATGCCGACGAGGCCCACAATCAGAAACTGCTGGCCCGCCAGAAGGTGCTGGGGGAGAGCTGGGCTGCCTTCCTGAAGACGTCACCACCCGAGGATGCGGGCGCGTTCCGCCAAGCCTGGATGGCTGCTCGCAAGGCAGCCCTGCTCAAGGCCGGGATGGACCCGATCTTCGAGTGAAGCTGCGGCGGCGGCTGCGGCCCTCCGGGGCCGTCGCGCTCCTCATGGACATCGGATCGGTTCGCCTGCAACAATAGGCAAAGCCCGAGGCAATCGGGTCATCACATCAGGGAGAAAGATGCATGCAGCGGAGACCCCGTCGCGCAGAACTCGTGTTGTCGGCCCTGCCCGCGGCGCTTCTTGCGACCACGCTTGCGGCAGGCTCCGCGATGGCCCAAGACGTCAAGCTGCCGCCCGCGTTGACGTTCACCGCCTACGACACCGGCTCGTCGGGGTTCAGCATCGCCGTCGCGGTCGGCAAGGGTCTGAAGGACAAGCACGGCACCGACCTGCGCGTGCTGCCGGCCGGCAACGACGTAGCTCGGCTGGCACCGTTGAAAGCCGGACGCGCCCAGGCGTCCGCCATGGGCATCGGTCTTTTCTACGCGCAGGAAGGCGTGTTCGAGTTCGCCGCCCGCGAGTGGGGCCCACAACCTCTCACTCTGTTGCTCTCCACCATCGACTGCAATGGCGCCAACATCGCAATCGCCAAGGACACCGGAGCGATTGACGTCAAAGACCTCAAAGGCAAGCGCGTTGGCTTCGTCGTCGGGTCGCCCGCCCTGAACCAGAACACGCTGGCGTTCTTGGCGTTTGGAGGCCTCACCAGGGACGACATCAAGATCGTCGAGTTCGCGAGCTTCGGCGCCAAGTGGAAGGGCATGCTCAACAACGAGATCGACGTCGCCCAGGCCTCGACCATCTCGGGGCAGACCAAGGAGGTCGAGAACAGCCCCCGCGGGCTCCTATGGCCGGCGATGCCGCATGCCGACAAAGAGGGTTGGGCGCGGATGACGAAGGTCGGCCCGCATCTCATTCCGCATGTGGCAACCTGCGGCTCGGCTGGCCTGTCGCCCCAGACCCCGAAGGAGATGGCGACCTATCCCTATCCCGCCTTCATCGCCTACCGGACCATCGGTGACGACCTCGCCTACTCGATCACCAAAGGCATGGACGACAGCTACGACCTCTACAAAGACGCCGTACCCGGCGCGTCGGGTCTGGCTCTCAAGCGGCAGACCCGGCAGTGGGTCATTCCCATTCATCCGGGCGCTGTGAAGGTCTACCGGGCCGGTGGCGTCTGGAGCGATGCCGACGAGGCCTACAACAACAAGCTGTTGGCGCGTCAATCTGCGCTCGCAGCGGCCAGAGACGCGTTCGCCAAGGCGAACCCACCCACGGACGATGCCGAGTACCGCAAGGCCTGGCTCGCCCATCGCAAGGCCTCGCTCGAGAAGGCCGGGCTCGACACAATCTTCGACTAGCCGCATCCCTGCACTGGCGCACCCGGCAACGTCTGGGTGCGTTTACCGTCCGTCCCGGCTACCGAACCCAGACTGGTCCTGAAAACATGGCAACGCCCGGCCCCGCCGACACCTCCGCCGCGCCAAAACAACGCGTCGAGTTCGACGACCCTCACGCCGGGGTCAGTGGGCCGATGGAGGCCGAAACCACGCGGCTCCGCACCTTGACCGGCGGCTGGCGGTGGTTGCTGATCGCCTTGACGGGGGCCACGATCTTTTTGTGCCTCAACCAGCAGTTCACCTGGCGCTTCTTCCTCGGCTACACGCAGCTCAACACTGAGTATTATTACCTACTCATCGTGCTCATGCTGCCGTTCACGTTTCTCATCTTTCCCGGCAGCGCCAATGCGCCGCTCGATCGCGTCCCCTGGTACGACGTGCTGCTATTCCTGGCCACGGTCGCCTCTGGCGTCTACCTCATGCTCAACATCAGAAAGGCGGCCGAACTCGGCTGGGAGTTCAACGGCGCGCCGCAGCCCATCATATGGGCTGGCCTCGTGATGTGGGCGCTTTTGATGGAGGCCCTGCGCCGGACAGGTGGCTGGAGCCTGTTGCTGTCGGTGCTCCCGTTTACTCTCTATCCACTGTTTGCCGAGTGGCAGGGCCTCGGCCCCCTCAGGGGGGCGCAGTCCACGCTCGAGCAAGCGACGGCCTACCATGTTCTCTCGACCGAGAGCCTGCTCGGCATTCCGGTGCAGGCCTTCGCCGAGACCGTGATCGGCTTCCTCGTGTTCGGCACCGCCCTCATGATGACCGGTGCCGGCAAGTTCTTCATCAACCTCGCTTTCGGGCTTTGCGGAACCTTCCGCGGCGGCGCGGCCAAGGTCGGCATCTTTGCCTCTGGCCTGCTCGGCATGATGTCGGGCTCGATCGTGTCCAACGTGCTGACCGCCGGCACGATGACCATCCCGGTCATGAAGAAGACGGGATTCACACCCTCCTACGCTGCAGCCATCGAGGCTTGCGCATCGACGGGCGCTGTTCTGGCACCACCCGTTATGGGCGCGACAGCGTTCGTCATCGCCCAGTTCCTCAACGTCTCCTACGCCGAGGTGGCGCTGGCAGCGATCATTCCAGCGACGCTCTACTATGTCGCGCTGTTCATGCAGGTGGATGCCTATGCCGCCCGACATGGCCTCAAGGGCCTGAAGCGTGAGGAACTCCCCAGCATCTGGGTGACATTGAAAGAGGGCTGGTACTACGTGTTCGTTGTCGCGCTGCTCGTCGTCATGTTGCTGCACTTCAAGCGCGAGAGCCACGCCCCGTTTTATGCGACGGCACTGTTGCTGGTCCTGAACCAGGCATTCAACAAAGAAAAGCGCTGGACGCTGCGAACCATCTTCGACTTCCTCGAAGTCAATGGCCGCACGTTCGTCGAGCTGATCGGCATTCTTGCCGGCTGCGGTCTGCTCATCGGCGCTTTCTCGATGACCGGCGTCGTCTCGAGCCTCGCCAACGACCTTCTCTCGATTGCCGGCACCAACGCGCTGCTTTTGCTCGCCATGTGTGCCATTACCAGCCTCATCCTGGGGCTCGGTCTGACCACGACGGCTTGCTACATCTTCCTCGCCATTCTGGTCGCGCCGGCACTTGAGAAGATGGGCCTGAACAAGATGGCCGTGCACATGTTCATCTTCTACTGGGGCATGCTGTCCTCGATCACGCCGCCGGTTGCCATTGCCTCATTCGCGGCGGCGGGGATCGCCGGGGCGCCGGCCATGAAGACGGGATGGGAGAGCATGTGGGTCGGCTCCATCATCTATTTCCTACCGTTCTTCTTCGTGATGGCACCGGAGCTCGTGCTGCAAGGTGACGCCCCCTACCTGATGGGTCTGCTGCTCGCGCTCAAGGCAGCGATCGGCACGCTGATCATCTGTGGCGGAATACAGGGCTACATGGCCTTCGTCGGCGATCTGCGGACAGCCGGTGGGCTCGAATGGCCGATCCGCGTCGCTCTCATCATAGGAGGAGTGCTTTTCGCAACACCCGGCGGCGGCATCCTTCCGATCGGAACGTATCAGCTCAATGCTGCGGCACTTGCTGTGCTGGTTCCGGCGCTCGGCTTCGCCTATGTGTTCGCCGCTCGCGCCCGGACCGCCGCAGCGACGCGAACAGGCGCGACGTGAGAGGCGCGCTATGTGCTTTTCCCCTTTTTGCCCCAGCGCACGTACATGTCGTGCAGCGCGACGATGTCCTGGCCGCGATAGCCTTCCGATAGGGCGATCGCCATGAGATTGCGGACCGTGGCCGTGGCGGGGGTTGGCATGCCGAGGGATCGGGCGAAATCCATGGCGAGCGCCAGATCCTTCTCGCCGAGTTCCATCTTGAACCCAGGCCGGTAGTCGCCCTTGATGGCATTCGGGAAGCGCTTCTGGAAATGGAACGAGCGCCCGCCCGCTTCTGAGAGAACCTCGAACAGCTTCTCCGGGTCGACACCCGCCGCCGTGCCCATGGCGAAGGCCTCGGCCGCGATCAGCACGTTGCCCATCGACATCATGTTGTTGACGAGCTTGACGGCCTTGGCGGTACCGACTGGGCCGGCGTGCTTCCACGTCGAGCCCAACAACTTCAGGACCGGCTCGGCGCGCTTCAGGGCTTCTTCGTCGCCGCCGCAGATCAGGACCATGGTGCCGTTCGCAGCCTCGCTAGGCCCGCCTGAAACAGGACAGTCGATGACATTGATGCCCTTGGCCGCTGCAGCAGCGCCGACGTCACGCATGGTGGTCGGGTCGATCGTCGACAACTCGAGGACGAGTGTGCCCGTCGCCGTCACCTCGACGAGGCCGCCGGGCTCGAGCCATGCCGCACGCACGGCTGCCGGGTCCGGCAGGCTGGTCAGCACGATGCCACGCCCTTTCACCGCATCGGCCACGCTGTCGGCCATGGCGAAGCCGTCGTTGCGCAACGCCTGCCGGGCCTGCGTGCTGATGTCGTAGCCGATCACGTCGAGGCCGCTCGCCTGCAGCCGGCGCGCCATGCCCGAGCCCATCTGGCCCATACCGATAACGGCGATCTTCTCGGTCATTTGCCCGTCCTTTGTCCCATTCTGTCGGGTTCCCGGAAATCGCGCGTGCGCGATTATCCGCAATGTTCACCAGCCGCGATTTGGGAAGGCCCCGGATCTACGCTGCGCTTGCGCGCGGCTTCGCCCGGGAACTCGGATGATCACATCTGCCCGAACATCGGCTGGCCTGGGTGAGGCATTTCAGCGACCAGCACGTTGTTGGCGAGCGAGTTGGTGATAAACAGCTGGCGATTGTCCTGGCCACCGTAGGCCATGTTTGTGGTCAGCTTGCCGCCGTCGCACGCAACAACGCGATAGATCGGCAATCCATCCGCTGACCAGACCCAAACCGCAGCGCCGCCCGCATGCGCCATCAGCACGTTGCCCTTCGTGTCGACCGCCATGCCGTCCGGCCCCCAGCCGCCGACGAGTTGGCAGAAGAGCCCGACCCGGTGCACGCTGCCATCAGGGCGAATGGGCACGCGCCAAGCCGCGTTGGCGCGCGTCACGGCCAAGTAGAGCATGCTCTCCTGCGGATCCATGACGAGGCCGTTTGGGCTCGGCACGTTGGCCACCAGGCAGTCGAGCTTGCCCTTCGCCGAGTAGCGGAAAACGCGCCCTGTCGGATCATGGAAGCCGGTTTCGCCCTGGTCGGTGAAATAAAGATCGCCATTCGAGGCGAAGAACAAGTCGTTGGTGCCTTTGTAGCCCGGCAGCTTGTCGGGCCCGAGAAAGCTCTCGACCTTCCCGTTCACCGGATCGACGATCATCACGCCGTTCTTGCGGTCGGTGACGAACAGACGCCCGTCCTTGTGGATCTTCAGACCATTTGGATTTCCGTCGTACTTCGTGACGACCGACCAGTCCTTCTGCGGCGTGAGCTTGAGAATGCGCCCGTGCGCGATGTCGACCATGATCAGGTTGCCGTCGCGATCGAACGAGGGGCCTTCGAGGAACGACCCAACCTTCTGCCCGTGGAAGATGTCGCGTGTGAACGCTGACTGCTCCTCGATCAGCAACTCCTTCGGCACCGTTGCGAAGACCTTGGTCTCGATCACTTTCGGCTCTGGCACCATGGGCTCGGGTCCTTGCTGGAGCACCCGCCGCGGGCGGGCATCGCGTGGCAATGATTGCATGGCCGCATCGAGCGTCAAGCGCAGTGCTTGACAACGGCGTCAGGCGCTTCACGCTTGAGCGAGTGCGAAGAGCGGCAGGAGCCACCATGGCAAACCAGAGCGACATCGACGCTTCGAGCGGGAAGCACCTAGCGGGCAAGTATTCGATCGTTGGCGTGGGCGAGACGACCTATACACGCGGCGGCGGCCGCACCACCCGAGCCATGGCGACGACGGCGATCGCCAACGCCATGGCGGACGCTGGGCTCACCGCCGACGATGTCGACGGTATGCTTTCATATTCCGGCGGCGACTCGACACCGTCGACCTTCGTTGCCGGTGACCTGGGCATTCGCCTGAACTTCTACATGGACGTTTTCGGCGGCGGCTCCTCCACCGAGGCCCTGATCGGCATCGCCATGGGCGTGATCGAGGCCGGCATGTGCAAGACGGTCGCCATCTTTCGATCGATGAACGGCTACAGCCAGGTTCGCATCGGCGGCACGGGCGCGCGCTCGGCAGCACCGGTGAAAGGCGACGAGATTCACAACCGCGCCTACGGCTGGCAAAGCGCCGGCCAGATGTTCGCGCCGAGCTTCATGCGTCACATGTACGACTATGGCACCACCCCCGAGCAGGTCGCCATGGTGAAGGTGGTGCACTCCGAGCACGCCTCGAACAATCCCAAGGCCTACTACAAGAAGCGCTTCACCGTCGACGAGGTGCTCTCCTCGCGCATCATCTGCAAGCCGCTGCATCTCCTCGACTGCTGCGTCGAGACCGACAACGGCACCTGCATCATCGTCACGACGACCGAGCGGGCGCGCGACCTCGCCAAGCGGCCCGCCATCATCCAGTCGGTCGTCGGGCGCTGCTCGAAGCCCCGCATCGACATGCATTACCAGCACGGGCCCATCTCGACAGTGGCCGGGCACTACGCCAAGAACATTCTGTTCCCCAACGCCGGACTTGGGCCCGAGGATATCGACGTCACCGCCGCCTACGACGCCTTCACTTTCACCTCGATGCTGCAGCTCGAGGATTACGGCTTCTGCAAGAAGGGCGAGGGCGGCCAATACGTCTCGTCGGGCATCACACGGCTCGGCGGCAAGCGTCCCAACAACACCTCGGGCGGCCATCTCTGCGAGGGCTACACGCACGGCATGAACATGGTCATCGAGAACGTGCGCCAGCTGCGGGCTGAGATCGACGACAGCTGTCCGATCGGGCCGGATGGCAAGCGCCAGCACACCTACGACTACCGGGAAGGCGGCTGCCGGCAGGTCAAGGACGTGGAGGTGACGTGCAACATGGGCTGGGCCAATCCCGGCACCGGCTCGGCAATGATCATGGTCAAGGGGTGAGCGTCATGACGGGTCTTACCGGCAATCACATGGGCATGAGCCTGAGCGTCGACGATCTCGACATCGAGAACGTCGCCTTTTTCGGCTATTGCGCGAAGGGCGATTTCCGCCTGCAGAAATGCAAGGAGAATGGGCTCTTCCGCTATCCGCCGACGACGCGCTGCCCATTCTCCGGGTCCGCGAACTACGAGTGGGTGTCGGTGGCGCCGAAGGGAACCGTCTACTCCTACAACGAGGTGCATCACGCCATTCAGCCGGCATTCAAAGGCAAGACGCCCTACATGCTGCTGCTTGTCGAACTCGACACACAGAAGGGCCAGCCGACCGAGCACGACGGCCTGCGAGTCGCGGGAAACCTCGTAACACCGGACGGCGAGATGGCGCCGCCCGAGATGGTCAAAAAGATCGGCATCGGGAGCAGGATGCGGATGGTGTTCAAACAGGTCGGCGACGGGTTCGCGCTGCCGATGTGGACCATCGACGAGAACGCCAAGCAGCCAGACAAGCCTTGGCGGTATGCGCAGGAGTGAGGCGCGGAGGCGAGCGGCGGGGAAGTCGCATCGGCGTCACCAGCCAGTGCGCCGCGCACTGGCACGCCGGATCAGCGGCCGCGCCACAGCCAGACCGTCAAGGCAGCGCCAGCCAGCGCGCCCAGATAGAGCATCAGGGGCGTCGGAAGCAATCCTAGAATCACCATGATGTGGTAGCCGATGAACGACCCCGCGATGCCGACGAGAGCGTAGGTGATATCTCCGACGCCCGTCGCAGCAGCTGTCTGCCGACCCAGCCAGCTGCGGCCATATCGGTTGAACACTAGGCCGACGATTGTTCCGATTGCCAAGATGACGATCAAGTTCACTACGCCTGTCGTGAGAATAGCCATCAGTCATCTCCAAAACGATCGCAGCATCCATGTGGTGCACCTCACCAGACTACATGGTTTGTCATGCGGCGTACTGATCCACGACAGGACCACTCCCTGGCACCCGTCGTCGTCGTGAATGTCTTGCGACGCCGTCCGCGCAAACGTCACAGTTGACGCACGCCTCCGGGGCTGCTGCGATCAGACCAACCAACGTCGGAGTCTCCCATGCGCCAAGTCCACTTCGTCGCCTTCCTACAGGCCCAGAATTGCACCACCCTGCCGGCATCGTGGCGGCACCCCGATGCCCGCACGGATAGTTTCTCGCCGGAGTACTATCAGCACATCGCGCGCGTGCTCGAGGCCGGAAAGTTCGACTGCGGCTTCTTCGATGATCGCCTCGCCATGCCGGATATGTATCAGGGCGACCACGCGCACACGGTCGAGAACGGCATCCGTTGCGTGAAGATGGACGCCGTCACCTGCCTGATGACGATGGCTGCGGCCACCACGCGGCTCGGCCTCGGCGCCACCTACTCGACCACGTACTTCGATCCCTTCCACGTCGCCCGCGTCTTCCAGACGGTCGACCTGATGACCAAGGGTCGGGCGGCGTGGAACTGCGTTACCTCGGTCAACGACAACGAGGCGCGCAACATGGGCCGCGGCGAGGAGGCCATGGAGCACGACATGCGCTACGACCGCGCCGACGAGTTCATGGAGATCGTGCTCGGTCACTGGGATTCGTGGGACGACGACGCCGTCGCCGTGGACAAGAAGAACAACCTTTACGCCCATCCCTCGAAGGTCCGCCGCATCGACTACAAGGGTAAGTTCCTCGCCTCGCGGGGGCCGTTCACGGTGCCGCGCTCGCCCCAAGGGCATCCCGTCGTCATGCAGGCCGGGATGAGCGGTCGCGGGCGGCGCTTCGCGGCCCGTTGGGGCGAGTTGCTGTTCGTTGCCCACCACGATCTCGCACACGCCAAGGCCGCCTACGACAAGGCCAAGGCTGACCTCATCGCGGTCGGTCGCGATCCCGCCTCGCAGAAGATCTGCTCGCTTTTCTATCCGGTGGCTGCAGCGACGCGCATGGAAGCCGAGGACAAGCAGGCGGCCTACGACAAGCTGCCAAACGACATCGACCAGCTCTCGCTGCTTTCGGAGGCGCTCAATTACGATTTCGCCAAGAAGGGCCTCGACGAGGAGTTCTCGGACGAGGAGCTGCGCTCGATCAACGGCATGCAATCGATGCGCGACCGCGTACTCGAGTCGGGCAAAAAGAACCCGACCGTGCGGGATTTCATGCAGATCACGGGCCGCGGTCTCTTGCGCAACGCCTGGGTCGGCGGCCCGAAGGACATCGCCGACCGTATCGAGGAGTGGTGGTCGATGCCGGCGTGCGACGGCTTCGTCGTCGGTCCGACACATCAGCCCGGTGGCTTCGAGGACTTCGTCGAGCACGTCGTTCCCGAGTTGCAGCGGCGCGGCATCTACCGCAAGGACTACACCGGAGCCACGCTGCGCGATCACCTCGGACTTGCCCGCCCGGACATCGGCTATCTGAGCGGACAGGGCAGCAAGGCGGCTGAATAGCAGGTCCCTGCGGCTCGCTCACGCGTGCCGGCGGCGTGCTATCCAGGGTTGACGCTCTCGGCCAAGTGCTTCGTCTGAAAGTGCTTGGCGCTGCGGGAGTGAGCCGTCATCGCGAGTCTGCTGCGGCCATTGCGTCGCTTGCGGCGCTGAGGAACACTTCGAGAAGCAAGCGGGAGAACCCAGATGACGAACACCTCGGATCGCCCATCCGTGACCACGGTACGGCTCCAGAACATCGCGCAGTCGTACGGGCAGTCGGCCGCCCTCATGGCCGCCGTCGAACTCCGCGTCTTCACTGCGATCTCGAAAGGTGCGGGCACGTTCGATGAGATCGGAACGGCGACTGGACTTTTACCGACCAATGCCGAGCGGCTCGTGGTTCTGCTGTGCGCTGCGGGACTTGTCGAGATGCAAGGCGGGCGGCTCAAAAACGCCGGCGACGTCGAGCGCTTCCTGGTCGAGGGTGAGCCCGACTACATGGGCCCGTGGATCACTTTCACCAAGCCGCAGTGGAACGAATGGGGTCGGCTCGCCGAGCACCTTCGTGTGCCTAAGCTGAAAACCATGGGCTCGATCGGCGACTTCACCGTGGAGAAGGCACGCCAGTATCATCAGGCGACCTACTCGATCGGCATGGGTGCGGGGCGCCGCTTCGTGCGGCAGGTCGATCTTGCAAATAAAAAGCGCATCATGGACATCGGCGGCGGCTCGGGCGCCTACTGCATCCAGGCCGCAAAGCAGCATCCTCACATTCGCGGCGTGGTGTTGGATCTTCCGCCCGTCGTTGTGGTGACCCGCGAGTTCCTGGCGGAGAACGGCGTCGCCGACCGGATAGCAGCCGAGCCCTGCAACTTCGTGACAGACCCCTTCCCGACCGATTGCGACGTCGCGATCATGGCCTCGAACCTGCCGATGTACTCGCGTGCGGTGATCGCATCCGTGATCAAGAAGACCTACGACGCCCTGCTGCCCGGCGGCAAGATGCACCTCATCGGCGAGACGACCAACGACGAGCGGACGGGGCCGTGGGGGCCTGCCTACTGGGGCCTCGGCCAGGCGATCTCGGAATCGGAGGGTGTGGCGCATTCCGAGGCCGACGTGATCGGCTATTTCGCAGCGGCCGGGTTCCGCGACGTCAAGGTCGAGGAGTTCATTCCCGGCTCGCTCAGCCGGATCGTCGGCACGAAGGCTTGAGGCGCGCAATGTTCCACACAGCGGTTTGCGATCTGCTCGGCATCCGCGTTCCGATCCTGCAAGGCGCAATGCAGGGCGGCGGCGGCGTGGATCTCGTCGCGGCTGTCTCCAATGCCGGCGGCCTCGGCGTCTTGCCGACGTTTGGCGGCCCTGACAGGAAGCTGCGCGAGGACATCGCCGCCGTGCGCGAGCGGACGAGCCGGCCCTTCGGCGTCAACATCATGCCGATGGGCCGCGGCATCACCGAGCGCTGCGTCGCCACCTGCATCGAACTCGGCGTGCCGGTGGTAACAACGGGTCGGGCCGACCCCGGCGCGGACGCGGTGCATAAACTGAAGGCCGCCGGTATCAAGGTGGTCTCCGTGATCCCGACCGTCGAGCATGCCCGGCGGATGGAGGCCGAAGGCGTCGACGCCGTCGTGGCGTCGGGCACCGAGGCCGGTGGTCACGTCGGTACCATCGCCACGATGCCGCTGGTGCCGATGGTCGTCGATGCCGTGAAGATTCCAGTCCTCGCAGCCGGCGGCATCGGCGACGCGCGCGGGTTTCTCGCCGCCTTCGCGCTGGGCGCGCAAGGCATCCAGATGGGCACGCGCTTCATGGCGACGGTCGAATCCGACCTCAACGCATGGGGCCGGCAACGTCTCCTCGAGATGCGCGAGACCGATACCCTCGTGACACGGTCCATGACGGGTGCGACGGTACGCTGCATCAGGACGCCTGAGATCGCGGCCTACGAGGAGGCACTTACCCGCCACGCTCCCGAGGCGGAAGTCACCGAGCTGATGCGCGCCGTTCGCGCCTCGCGCAACGAGGAGAAGGCCATGCGCCGCCAATCGGCCGCGGGCCAGGTTGCCGGTCTGATCCGCGACGTGCCGACCGTCGCCGACCTGATCGATGGCATCCTGGCCGAGGCCGCCCGATTGGCTGAACGAATGCCGGGAATGGCGAGGTCTTAGAACGCGGACCCTAAACTATCGGGCGACGAAGCGAACGATAAGGCCTTCAGCTGGTCCATCGGAGACGACCTCCGTAGCGTGACCTAGAACGGTCAGGCGGCGCACTTGCCTTGGGCATGTCCGAAGCGCTCTAATTTGGCCATCCATCGCGCAACGCGCAATCGAGGAGCCAGCCCCATGCCAAAAGACATGCCCGCCATCAGTCTCGTTGCCGTGCCGGGGCGGCGGAGGGCGACGCTCGAGGCAGCGCAACGCATCGAGGCCGCCGGTTTCACCAGCATCTGGTCGCCGTCGATGTTCTCGAACATGGCGCTCTGCGAGGCGCTGGCACTGACGACGAAATCAATCCATTTCGCTACGTCGATCGCCCCGATCTACTCTCGCACCGTCGGCGACTTCGCCCAGAGCGCAGCGTTCATCCACGAGGTGTCGGCAGGTCGCTTCCGATTGGGCGTCGGCGTCAGCCATGCGCCGAGCCACGTCCGCATGGGCGTAACCCCGGGCAAGCCGCTCGCGGATATGCGCAGTTTCGTCGAGAAATATCACGCCAGCGAAGGGCTCGGCCCATTGCCGCCTGTCGTCCTGGCCGCGCTGCGCACAAAGATGGTGCAATTGGCTGGCGAGATCGGCGACGGCGTGGTCTTCGCAAATGGCGCGCGCTCGCACATGAAGGCGAGTCTCGCCGCCCTGCCCGAGGCAAAACGGAACGATCCCGCCTTCTCTATCGCCAACATGATCCCGACTTGCATATCGGACGACATCGAGGCGGCGAAGGCGGTCAACCGCAAGACACTAACGTCCTATGGAATGCTTCCCAATTATCGCAACTACTGGAAAGAGGCAGGCTACGTCGAGGAAATGGAGGCCATCGAGAAAGCACTCGCGGACGGTCGCAAGGACGACGTGCCGAAGTCTTTCTCTGACCGGTGGCTCGAGGATACGACCCTGTTCGGGCCAAGATCGAAAGTGCTCGACGGGGTCGCTGCCTGGAAGGCGGCTGGCGTGCGCACGCCCATCATCGTTCCGTCATCCGCGGCGGGCAATCAGATGAAGGCGATCGAGGAGATCGTCGCCGCGTTCTCGTAAAACGAACAACGGCGGCGAACCGGGCCTCGCCGCCGTTGTTCGCTCTGGGAAGTTCAGTGGCGCGTCGACGGCTGCCAAGCGGCAAGCGTCTCGGCTATCGAGGAGCCATTGGAGAGGTGCTGCAGGGTCTCGCGCGGGGTCGTCGGAACGGCAGCGACCGTCTGCAGACCCAAAGCGTCCGAGGCGGTGACAACGACAGCCGCGAGAGCGGCACTGCGATAGATCGATTGCCCCCGCGTCCACAAACTGCGGAAGGCGAACCGGCTGGCCCGCACGGCCGCCACGTCGTTCGGGAGGAACGAGGCAAAGGCGTCGCGCTTCATCGGATCCCGGCGCATGCAGTCGCCGTACCAGACCGAACGGTCGCCGACGATGAGTTGCTCGTGACCGTCTAGCACCCGTGGGTTGCTGGTCAGCCGGATCTCGTGCACGAACTTGGCGCTGAAGGAAAGGCTCCAGGTCTCGTCCTCGGACGCAGTGGCTCCGCCTGCCAGCACGATGGCAGCGCCGATACGCCGGGCGGCAAGTTCTTCAGAGAGACCAAGCAGCGCCGCGACGACGGGGCTGGATGGCGAGCGGGCCAGAAGGGCGATGGCGTCGCCGCGACCGCTCATGGTCTCGTCGAGGGCATCGGCGATAAAGGCTTTGATCGAACTCTCGCGCTCCTCTTTGGTCTCGAAAGGCTTGAAGGGAGGGGATTTGGCGCGCATTTGGTGGTCCCTCGTGGTGCGGATCGGCTCTCCGCACTCTCATTGTTGCCTCCAGCATTTGGCGGCAGACGCGTTAATTAAATGCTTAAGCCAAGGCCGATCTGGGACAGTCGAGGGGCAGCATCGTGACAGTCGGGCCAAGGGTCGGTGCGCAGCGGCGCGTTTACGCCTGGGATATTGTCGAGGGAAGGCGACTCCGGTTCCGCATCGGACGTTCAACCTTCCCGAGTTGCAGGGCCGAAGCGCAAAGCTATCGAGCGGAAATCGTCCTGTGCCTCGGGTGTCAGCGCCGGCAGAGTGCCATCGACGGGTGCAGGAGCCTCGGCTCCCGGAGCAGTCGGACCCAGAGCCAACGGCCCAGCAGGCTCGGAGGGTTGCAACAGCACGACGTGAGGGGTCTCACTGAGTGGCGAGGCGGGGCCAGCCAGGCCCGACGTGGGGGCATGGGGCGATAACTCGACGCGGCCGAGCAATGATGCAGGGAGCCGCGCCTCACTCACAGGCAAGGTGTAGGTGACGCTCTCCCGCGTCGCCGCGATGGTGACAGTCGGTTCGACAGGTCGGGAGGGCGGAGGCGTACCCGGCAGCCTTGCCAAGTCGGCGACTTGGACAGTCGTGCCTGCGCGCGGCGGCTCCGCGCTCGATTCGGCGGTTGGCGGGACGGTCTGGTCCGCCAGGTTGGCCTCCGGGTCGCGTGGCTGAGTAGGCGAGGGTTGGCCGGTGCGAGCGACAGCGGGGTGCAGCACCACGTTTTCAGCCGGTGTCGGATCGGAAAAGAAGGGCTCCAGGGCATCGCCGCTGGCGGACACGGACCCGGATGACGGGCGGGTAAAGGGCGAGGTGTTACTATTTGCCGGCCGGCGGCTCGGCGCCGAGACCTCGCCTGCTCCCGGAACAACCCGAGGCTGGAAGGTCGGTCGATCATCGGTATCGGTGGGTTGAGGACGCCCGGCTGCATAGCCCGACGCGTGGGCGGTCCGGCCGTGACCGGCGTGAGCCCCGGGCGTGCCACCTCGAACAGGTCCGGACGCGCCAGGGTAGCCGGCGTCTCCTGACGGTGGGGATTTGCGGGGATAGGGCGATGGCGATAGATCGGGACCGGCTTCCCGGAACAAGTCCTCCTCGATGCGCTTTCGGCGCTGGGCAGTCTCGACGCGACGGGCAGCTCCCATCACCGCGCCGAGGATGATCTCGGACCAGGCGCCATCACGGAAGCGATAGAGCCGGAACGCCTCCGCGTTGGCAAACTTGCTGCCCTGGCGGCGTAGTCGCTTCTGGACGGTCGACGTGGTGAGCAGCGGACTCATGACGCGGGTAAAGATTTTCTCTTTCTCGAAGCTCGCGAAGAGGTTCGAAAGGAGGTGCGCCTCCTGCAGCAGTGTCTCGGCCTCGGCGACGCCGTAACCCTGCATCTGTCGAGCATTTCGTGGGTTCGGACGGTAGGGCGTATTGAGCGGGACGGCGGCGTAATAATCGCCGTGGAAATCGAAGACGACGTGGCGAAAAACCTCAAAGTTCTCACGGATCTCGCGGTCGCGGTGAATCTCGTTGAAGCGCGAGAGGATCTGGATGACCGGGCCACGCTCGGCAGCGCGCATCTTCGGCACGAGCCGATCGAGCCCACTCACAGGGCGCTTGATCGAGACGAGCAGCAGGCAGAGATCGACAAAGAGTGCGATCGCGAGCGGAATGTAGTCGCGCTTCGAGAGCCCGGCCTCACTCGCCATGGCGCTGAGGCGGGCTTGAGTGGCACCCGTCGCTTCGACCGACTGCACTGCCTTCTTCTGCAATTCGCGCAACTCCTCGGCGCTCGGCGGCATCTTGAAGGTCAGCGCGCCGAAGAGGCTCGCGGAAAGCCGCCGGAAAGCCTCGATAACGGCCTCCGAGCCCTCGACGGCGGCGATCTTCGCCTTTTCGAGGCTCGGCAGTTCGTCGATGGCCCGGACGACGCCTTTGAGCGCTGTCGTGAGTTGCGCGTCAGGGCACTGGAACGTGCCGCCCCGGGTATCCGGAAAGGCGATACGATCCGCGCGCTCGGCGAGATCGGCTCGGAGCTGCCTCAGTTGCGGGGCCGTGCGGAAAGCGTTGAAGCCGGTCGCCGTCATGTCGAGGCGACGGTTGAGGCCGCGCATGTAGTCGTTGCGGGTTCCGCTCGCGGCATCGACCGTCGAGCGGTCCCCGGAGGTGACCTTGGAGAGATCCCCGTTGAGGCCTGCGAGTTCGCCCTTGATCGTGCCGACGCGGGCTCGCACGAAATCGGCAGCGAACTTGAAGCGGCCAGAATCGTCATCGCGCAACTGGCGCCGGGGGCCATCTCCCGGACGCGAGTTGGGGCAGGACGTGCCGCTCTGGCGCTCCAACTCCGCCTTCTGGGCGGAGAGCACCGTCAGATTGTCGAGGGTCCCCTGCAATTGCTCCAGACGCGTCACGCCTGCGTGCAGCGCGTTCTGCACCTGACCGACAGCCGACTCGGCCGAGCGCGATGCCTCGCCCTTGCTCTCGAGCACCTTCCAGTAGAAGCCGAAGCCGAAGCCGACCGAAATGAGGGTGAGAAAGACGTAGCCGCCGACGTAGAGCAGCCGCGTGGTCCAGCCGATATCCGAGAAGATCTGGTCCAGCAGCCAGACAACCATGACCATCAGCATGGCGACCGAGAAGGCGATGATGGCCTGATGCGTCAGCGTGAGGTCGCCGACATTGGCCTCGATCAGCTCGAGCATGCCGACGAACGTAGCGACCCACGACAAAGCGCCCAGACCGATCACCAGGAGCAAGCGCTTCCAGTCGCGAAAGCGGGTCGGCTTGGGCTCGTCGACGGCATTGTCCCAACCGAAATCGACGCCTCCTGACCGACCGCGCGTATGCTCAGCTCCGTTGCTCGCCGTCATGGTGCCCACCCCTAACCGCATCAGGAGCCGACCGGCCGGGAGACACGGGAGCGCCTACGGCGGCTATCGCCTTGCCGCGCACGCATCCGCACTTCGCCCCGCCGAGCAGCGACGCAGGTCAATCGACCCCTACGTCTCTACGGGAGATCATCGGTACCGCGCGACCTGGGCGTCAGTACGGCCGGGGCATGACGGGGGCGGCGCGTCAGCCCGGATACAGCCACGACGGCGCCACATTCAGGCATCGGTTCAGGGCTGCAGGCTCACCACTGCGAGCTGCCCAAACATACAATCGGGCAGCCACTTACCGCGTCGCAAGAATGCAACAATCGACGCAGCTTCTTGTGTGAATACGGATCAAAAATTGCCCGAGATCTGCCGCAACGTTAAGCCTGTTTTAGCGGGGGATGCATCCGTGGCGGTCTCGGCCGTTCGGCGCGCATGCGGGGTTGCGCAGTGTCCCCCGCCCTCAACGTACGGCGAGGACCTAAACGCGCTCGGCGCCGTAGTAGAGCGTGACGACGTGCTGCGCCTCGGCAAAGAACAGCCAGCGCTCTGTGATGACGCCCACCGCAACGCCGAGCGTTGCGGCCAGGGCGGCGAACGTGGCCGGCACGGGCGGCAGCGAGGCGGCAAGGACCAGCAGCAATGCCGGTGCGACGAACCCAGCACCGAGCGACAGCATGCGCAGTGTGCTCGCGTGCTTGCGGGCAACGGCATAGCCCATCTCGCGCATGACGAAGTTGGGCTGACTGTGCGGCGGCTCGAGGGGCCGGACCCGACCGATCGAACCCAGACCGGTGGCGCTCTCGACGGTCCAGGATCGCGGCGCCGTGTCGATGCGGTGCCAATAGAGCCATTTCGCTATCGCGGCGGCCACCAGCAGGACGGCCGCGACAATCGCCATCACCTGCCATGGCGAGCCGAAGACCGCCTGCAGCAGCGCGAGCACGACGCCCCCTGTGGCGAGAGCGAGCAGCACGTAGACGGGTGCCACCAGCGGCTCGGACCAGGCGCGAATGGTGGGCAGCGACTGATAGATCATGCCGGTTGCCCAGACGGTCGCCAGGGCACCCGCTGCCGCCAGCAGTGCCAGAAACGCGGGCACAATCCACCATATCGACGGTGAGAACCATTGGACGAGCAGCCAAAGCCCTGTCGGGACATATGTGGCGAGCGCGAGCACACCCTCGCGGGAGAGCCACGACGTTCGCCACTGGCTCACCGCCCGCCAAGCCCGCTCGGGCCGGCCGAGATGCAGCGTGGAGGACAAGAGCCCGGTCGTGATAAGGGCCAGCGCCAGGACGAGGCCGGCGGCGGCAAGCGCCCCGCTCGGCGCCACTGAGCCCAGCAGCACCGCGATGGCCAGCCAGACGAGCAGCCCGTAGCCAGCACCCGAAGCCGTGGTGAAGAGGATGACGGAATAGGCGGGGTTCATTGATGGCTTTCCGTGCTCATGCCGATAGGACCTTGTCGACCCAGGCGAACAACCGCTCGGCGGGCGAGCCGTCGGACGCCGAGATTGCCTCGGTCGGGGCCGCCCTCGTCGTCGCCTCGACCTTCCGTGGCCGTGGCGGCAAATACTTGTTGGTCGGCTTGAAGCCCAACTCGGGCAGGAGATCGTACCCACCGCGCGCAGCTACCAGCTTCGACACGGCGCTCTCCTTGTCGCCGAGATCGCCAAAATGGCGGGCCCCTGTCGGACAAGCCCGCACGCAGGCAGGTTGGCGATCCTCAGGACTCAGCGTCTCGTTGTAGATCCGGTCGATACAGAGCGTGCACTTCTTCATGATCCCGTCGGTGTAGTCGTATTCGCGTGCGCCGTAGGGGCAGGCCCACGAGCAGAGCTTGCAGCCGATACACGTGTCGGGATTGACGAGCACGATGCCGTCCTCGCCCCGCTTGTAGGAGGCACCGGTCGGGCAGACCGTGACGCAAGCCGGCGTCTCGCAGTGAAGGCACGACCGCGGGAAATGCACCGTGCGGCCTTTGGCGCCGTCGCCCGCCTCGTAGCTGTGCACGCGATTGAGCCACGCGCCGTGCGGATCGGCCCCATACGGCTGCTCATCGGAAAGCGGCGCCGAGTAGCCGCCGGTGTTCCATTCCTTGCAGCTCGTCACGCAGGCCTGACAGCCGACGCAGGTGTCGAGGTCGATGACGAGGCCGAGCTTTTTCTCGGTGGCGAGGGGAAGTGCTGTCATCGCCCGCTCCTCCCGACGCCCTTGGGCGGCGTTAGTGGTTCGAAGCGCGGGCTGGTGCCGGGGGGCTCTCCGTCGGCCTTCTCGATCCGCACGCGGAGGTCGTACCAAGCCGCCTGTCCAGTGATCGGATCGGAATTCGAGAAGCGGTAGCCGCCCTCGCGCTCGGGCAGGAGCTCGCCGATCAGGTGGTTGAGCAGGAAACGGCGCGTCGCCTCCGGAGCGTCCTTGTCGAGCCCCCATGCACCTGACCGCTTGCCGATGGCATTCCAGGTCCAAACCGTTTCAGGGTTGACGCCTTCCATCAGCTTGACCTGCGCCTTGACGCGGCCCTGATGGCTGGTGATCCAGACCCAATCGTCGTCGACAATCTGCATCTCGGCCGCCGTCCCCCGCGACATGAAAAGCCGGTTCGCCGCCGTGATCTGGCGCAGCCACGCGTTCTGCGAGCCCCACGAATGGTACATGTGCATCGGCCGCTGCGTGATGGCGTGCATGGGAAATTCGTTCAGGTCGATGGCCTTCTCCTCGAACGGCTCGTACCAGAAGGGCAGCGGATCGAAGTAGGTCTTGATGCGGTGGCGGTGCGTCTCCGGCGGCGTCACCGCGCCATGGCCTTCGGCTGCGAGCCGGAAGCGCTGCAACGGCTCGCAATAGAGTTGCATGACCAGACGGTCGGTGCTCTCGAGGAAGCCCTTGGCGTGCGCCCACTCCATGTACGCTCGATTGGCGAACTTCATGTAGCGCTGCTCGGGCGCCAGCTCGTGGTGATGAAAGCCACCGTTGGCAATGTAGCGTTCGAGCTGCTTGGGGTTCGGCTCGCCCTTGCCGAAGCTCTCGCCGTCCTTCCCCCGCCAGCCGGCGAGCGGACCGACGCCGGGACCACGCTCGTGATTGACGATGTAGTCGGGATAGCCGCCAGGGAACTTTCGACTGCCGTCGGGCTTGGTGAACGCCTGCAGGCCGACCCGCCAACCGAGGTCGATCAGTACGTCTTGGAAGCCCCGCACATCGCGGTCGGGCTGAACCACGGGATGACGAATGGCGTCAGCTGGACCGTCGGCGTCCGAGATCGGCCGGTCGAGCAGCGAGATGCAATCCCAGCGTTCGAGGTAGGTGGTGTCCGGCAGGATCAGGTCGGCGTAGGGCACCATCTCCGAGAAATAGGCGTCGGAGTAGATGATGCGCGGGATTTTGTACTCGCCGGTCGCCTCATCCTTGGCGGTCAGGTGGTCGATCACGGCCGGGACGTTCATCGACGAGTTCCAGCTCATGTTGGCCATGTACATGAACAGCGTGTCGATGGAGTACGGGTCACCCTTGGCCGCGTTGGTGATGACCATGTGCATCAGCCCGTGGGCCGAGATCGGCGCGTCCCACGAGAAGGCCTTGTCGATGCGACTCGGCATTCCCGTATCCTCGACCAGCAGGTCGTCGGGCGTGGTGACGAAGCCGAGCTGCGGACCGGGAAGAGGCGTCCCCGGCTTGACGTCGGCGGCCTTGCCACGCGGCTTGATCCGCGGTGGGATCGATTTCGGATAGGGCGGCTTCACCCGGAACGAGCCCGGCGTCTCGATGGCGCCGAGCAGCATCTGCAGGATGTGCAGCATCCGGCAGGTCTGGAAGCCATTGGCATGGGCCGAAAGTGGAACGCTACTGGCCGGCCAACGAGCTTATCGTGCCGGCGTCCGTGCCAGTCGGTCCATGGCTGATCGAGTACGACGGGCTGGTCGAAAGCCGCGCGGGCAAGCTCTGCGGCGATGCTCCGGATCTGCTCCGCCGGAAGGCCGGTCCGGGCGGCGACGGCCTCGGGCGCGTGCTCGGGCGCCAGGAAGCGGCGGACGAGAAGCTCGAATGCGGGGCGCGCCTTGCGACCGTCGGCGAGCGTCACCTCGCCCTGCAGCACGGGCGCGAGGTCGGGCGTGTCGATGCCGACAAAGCTGCCCGTGTTGCGGTCCTTGATGAGCACCTCGCCTTTCTCGCCGCGTGCGAGGAGGCCGTGGTCGGCGCTGCCGGGGCTGTCGATCACGAGTGCCGGGGCGTTGGTGTAGCGGACGAGATAGTCGAGATCGATCTTCTGGGCGACAAGCAGCTCGTGGATGAGCGCCCCGACGAGCAGCCCGTCAGTGCCCGGGCGAATGCCGACCCACTCATCGGCGATGGCGCCATAGCCCGTGCGCACGGGATTGACGACCACAACCTTGGCGCCGCGTGCCTTCAGTTTGCCGAGGCCGATCTTAATCGGGTTCGAGGCGTGATCCTCGGCGACGCCGAACATGATAAAATACTTGGCATGATCCCAGTCGGGCTCGCCGAACTCCCAGAACGAGCCACCGAACGAGTAGAGACCGGCGGCCGCCATGTTGACCGAGCAGAAACCGCCGTGCGCCGCGAAATTGGGCGTTCCGAACTGCATTGCCCACCAGCCCGTCAGCGATTGCGACTGATCACGACCGGTGAAGAACGCGAGCCTTTTCGGATCGGTGGCGCGGATACGGCTGAGCCAGCCGGTGGCGATGCCCAGCGCCTCCTCCCAGCCGATCTCCTTGTACTCGCCCGACCCGCGCGGACCGACTCGGAGCAGCGGCGCGCGGAGGCGGGACGGCGCGTAGTGCTGCATGATGCCTGCGGCACCCTTGCCGCAGATGACGCCGCGGTTCACCGGATGGTCACGGTTGCCTTCGATATAGCGGATCCGGCCGTCCTTGAGGTGCACCTTGATGCCACAACGGCAGGCGCACATGTAGCAGGTCGTTGTTTTCACATCGTCGCCGACCGGCGTCGAGAGAGGCACATGGGGCTCCGCGAGCGGGGTCCGGGCCTCGCCCGCAATGGTGATCTTCTGCTGCACGATCGCTCTCAAGGTTGCATGCACGCCCGGTCTCGGCGGGGGACGGAGCGGGTTGACCGCAGACCGCAGTTCCTCGAATAGTTCCGAGCACGGCGCGCGTTTGTCAACGAATGGTCGCCGGAGCCCTGCATTGCACGTCGCGCAACGCGGTAGCGACTCCCGCGATCCACGTCAAACCTGACCATTGGCGAGGACGAGAGCAAGGACGGACCGGATGAAGCGTTACCGGCGACTCGCGATGCGATCGGCACTTCTCGCCGGTCTCGGGTTCGCGGCGGTGGCGGGGGATCTGCGTGCTGCCGAGCCGGATGTGATTGACCGAGGCCTCGAGGCTTTCCGTTCGATGCTCAAGGCCGATCCCTGGTCCAATCCGGCAATGCTGGATGCCGATCGCGGACAGGCGCTATGGAAGGAGCGGCGGGGCCCGCGGAACGTGTCGCTCGAGCGGTGTGATCTCGGCAAAGGCCCCGGCGTCGTTGAGGGGGCATTCGCGGAGCTGCCGCGCTATTTCCGCGATGCTGGCCGCGTGATGGACCTGGAGACGCGCATTCTGTGGTGCATGGAGACGCTGCAGGGAATCGAACCGGCAGGCCTCACCGACAAGCCGCACCCAGCCGCCAACGAGCCGGTCAAGGATCCAGGCGCCATCGCCACATGGATCGCATCGCGATCACAGGGGCGCACGTTCAACGCGCCTGTCTCGCATCCGCGCGAGAAAGCCACCCTCCGACTGGGCAAGACGATGTTCCATCGGCGGATGGGGCCATTCGACTTCTCGTGCGCGAGCTGTCATGCGAGCCCAGGTAAACGAATTCGCCGCCAGGGGCTTGCGCATCTGGTCAACCCGGACGAGGCGCGCCAGGTCGTCGGCGAGTGGCCGGCCTACCGCGTATCGACCGCGCACGTCATGACGCTGCAGCACCGGCTTTACGACTGCTTCTGGCAGATGCGGCTACCCGAGCTGAAGCTAGGATCCGAGGCCAGCGTGGCACTCACTGCGTATCTGGTGAAGCAGGCCGAAGGCGGCACGATCGCAGCACCGGGGCTCAAGCGATGAGAGGTGCGGCATGCGGAGCGTCCTGATCGTGACCCTGATCAGCCTCGGCTTGGCAGCGAGCCTCGCTCTCGCCGACGACCGCCACGCCATCAGCGAGCGCCAGATGAGCCGGGTCCTGCGCCAGGCCTTTCCCTCGACACCGCCCGATTGGCGATCCCGGCTTACACCGGATGCGACCATGGCGACATGCGCCCAGTGGGGCAATCAGCCGCCGAAAGAAATCGCCGATGCGATCAAGAGGCGCGAGGCTGCTGCGATCCGCCTCCCCGACGACGGCAATTTCATGGGAGACTGGCGGCGTGGTGAGAAGCTCGCACAATCGGGCTATGGGTTGCGATTCACCGACGCAGAGGCCCAGCGACCAAACGGCGGCAACTGCTACGCCTGCCATGAACTCTCGCCCGACGAGGTGAGCTTCGGCACCTTGGGCGTGAGCCTCAAAGCCTACGGCCGAACGCACAAATTCGACCCGCAGCACGCCCGCGTCGTCTACGAGAAGATCTATAATAGCCAAGCTGCCGTCACCTGCTCGACGATGCCTCGATTTGGTGCCAATGGGATACTCTCGATCGACCAGATCAAGGATCTGGTCGCCTTGTTGATGGATCCGGAAAGCCCGATCAACAAGCCTGCCGCTGCCGGTCAGAAGGGCAAGGCAGACAGCAAAGAGGACGCCGGCGGCGATGCCGCCAAGCGGCCGTGACGCGCGCACACGCCAACTGCGATGTGCCCCGGGGGAAGTGACAGGCCCGTGCCGGCGGGATCAGGCCAGGAACGAAGTCGAAGATGCTGACGCGCCGCGAGTTTGTCTCCGTCGCCGCCGCGACCATGGCCACGCTCGGCTTTGGCGACGGCGGTCAGAGGGCTGTGGCTCAGCAAAAGCTCGGCCTCGACCGCTTGCTCCGCTTTGAGCCGACAGGCCAAATCACCCTCCTCCACATGACCGACTGCCACGCGCAGCTACGGCCCCTCTATTATCGCGAGCCTTCGGCGAACATCGGCGTCGGCGAGATGGCAGGGTTGCCACCTCATATCACCGGCGCCGATGCGGTGAGGGCGTACGGTCTGGTGCCGGGGTCGCCAGAAGCCTACGCGCTTGCATCGGAGGATTTCGAGGCGCTGGCGCGAACCTACGGACGCGTCGGCGGGATGGACCGGCTCGCGACGCTGGTCCGGGCGATCAGGGCCGAGCGCGGCGTCGAGCGCTGCCTCCTGCTCGATGGCGGCGATGCGCTCCAAGGCTCCTATACGGCACTAGAATCGGCAGGCGCCGACATGGTCCGCGTCCTCGATGAGCTCGGCGTCGAGGCGACGACGGGGCACTGGGAGTTCACCCTCGGCGCGGAGCGCATCCAGCAGCTCTACGGCAACAAGGACCAGCGGGGGCTCTCGAAGGCTTCGTTTCTCGCCTCCAACGTGCGTGACATCGAGTTCGAGGAACCGGTCTTCAAGGGCTGGCAGATGTTCGAGAAGGGCGGACTGCTGATCGCCGTAATCGGCCAGTCGTTCCCGTACACTGCAGTGGCCCACCCCCGCCGTATGGTGCCGAAATGGTGGTTCGGCATCCGCGAGGCCGCGATCATGCGCCTCGTCGCCCATGTGCGCCGGGCAGGTGCCGACGTCGTCGTGCTGCTGTCGCACAACGGCTTTGACGTGGATCGCAAGCTCGCGGGCCGCGTCGACGGCATCGACGTGATCCTGTCCGGGCACACCCACGATGCGCTGCCGCAGCCCACGCGCGTCGGGCGCACGCTGGTCGTAGCCTCCGGATCGCACGGAAAATTCTTGTCACGGCTCGACATCGAGATGCGTGCCGGCCAGATCGCGGACTGGCGCTATACGCTGATCCCGGTTCTCGCCGATGCGATCCCCCCCGATCCCGCGATGAGCCGGCTGGTCGAGCAGATCCGCGCGCCCCACGCCGAGTTCCTGTCGACAGAGCTGGCGCGTACGGAGACGACGCTTTGGCGACGCGGCAACTTCGGCGGCACGTTCGACCACCTCATCTGTGATGCTCTGATCGCTGAGCGGGATGCCGAGATCTCATTGTCGCCGGGCTTCCGCTGGGGCGGTTCGCTGCTGCCGGGTCAGGCGATCACATGGGAGGACATCTACAATGCCACCGCGATCACTTATCCGACCGCCTACCGGACCGCGATCCGCGGCGCCTTCCTGAAATCAATCCTGGAGGACGTGGCGGACAACCTGTTCAATCCGGATCCCTACTATCAACAGGGCGGCGACATGGTGCGTGTGGGAGGCATGAGCTTTGTCATACGGCCCGATGCCGGCATGGGTGAGCGCATCTCCGATCTCACGCTCAGTCGGACGGGCGAGCCTATCGATGCTGGTCGCAGCTATGTGGTGACGGGCTGGGGTACGTTGAACGAGGGCGTCGAGGGTCCGCCGGTGTGGAACGTGCTCGCCCAGTACCTGCGGACGCAGAAAACGGTGAAAGGAATCGCGCGCCGATCGGTGACCATCAAACGCGGGTGATTCCGCCGATTGAGGCAACGGCCGGATTGCCGCCGAGTTCGACGAGGACAACCTCCGGCGGGACACCGAAGCGCACGGGCAGGATCGAGCAGCCTAGCCCGCCGGAGACGATAAGGTGACGGTCGCCCTCGACGACATGCCCGTAAGCGTAACGGTTGCCGAACTTGCTCGGCACAACGGGCGAGAAACCGGCGAGACGCACCTGCCCCCCGTGCGTATGGCCCGAGATGGTCAACGCGACACGATCGGGGACCCTCGGGAACACATCGGGCTCATGCGCCAGCAGAACGACCGGTGCATCGTCGGTCACTTGCGCGAGTGTGCCGGCCAAATCGTCGACACCGCGAAATTGTCTCGCTCTCCCTTTGCGGCCGGTGGTGATCGCGATTTGATCACCGAGGCCGGCGATCCAGAAGGCACGTCCCGCTTTCGTCAGACGAACGGTATGGTTCTCGTAGACGGGAATGCCCGCACGCTCGAGTTCGATACGACCGATCACGGGCCCGTGGCCACGCCTCTGGGCGCCCCTGTCGTCCCACCAATCGTGATTGCCGAGGACTGCATGCACGCCCAGAGGTGCCTTGAGGCCGGCGAGGAGGCTGGCCCACTCGCGCGCCGGCACCATGCGCGTCTGCCACCGGTGGCCGGCGGCGTAGTCACCGAGAAGCAGAATGGCATCGGCGCCGATCGCGTTGGTCAGGTCGACGATCTCGGAGATGCGCTCAGGCGGCATGTAGGGCTCGCCCGCGTGCAAATCGGCAACGACCGCCAAGCGTAATCGAAGGTCAACAGGCCAGCCAACCGGGGTCAGCTGATACCTCCGGACCTCCAGGCGGAAGCGCGGCTCGATGCCAAACGCATAGGCTCCGAGACCGACCCCGGAGAGACCAAGAGCCGCGATGCTCTTCAGAATTGCCCGTCGCGTGAGCATGGTTCGTCCAGCCTTCGACACGTCAGGCGGTCCTGCGCAGCGTCCGACATGGACAGACCCGAGCCCTGCCGGTATCACGGACCCCTTAAGAGACCTTCCACTCGGGACTCCACATGCAGGTCGATGAGGCAACCGTCAAGCGTATCGCGCGATTGGCGCGGATCAGGATTACAGAGGACGAGGCCAAGGGCCTTGAA
The DNA here is from genome assembly GCA_001464755.1 of Rhizobiales bacterium Ga0077524. Lineage (GTDB taxonomy): Bacteria > Pseudomonadota > Alphaproteobacteria > Rhizobiales > Hyphomicrobiaceae. The sequence continues at coordinate 1,606 of LNDR01000373.1, read as the reverse complement.
GCCGAAATCTCGGGCATCCTGAACTGGGTGGAGCAACTCGACGAGGTCGACGTGGAGGGTGTGGAGCCCATGACCCGTGTGGTGCCGATCAGGCTCAAGATGCGCGAGGACATCGTGGCGGACGGCGAGATCGCCGACGACGTGACGAAGAATGCGCCCCTCTCCGAGGACCACTTCTACGTGGTGCCGAAGGTGGTGGAGTAGAAGCGGCGCGGCGGACGCTCCTGCACGATCGATCGAGAATGAAAAGCGCGACCATGACCGACCTCACGAAGCTCACTCTTGCCGAGGCCCGCGACGGGCTCAGGGCGAAACAGTTCTCGGCCGTCGAGCTGACCACGGCATTTCTCGCCGCGATCGAGGCCGCCAACCCGCATCTCAACGCCTTCGTCCTGCCGACGCCCGAGCATGCGCTTGCCCAAGCCGGCGAGAGCGATAAGCGCCTCGCCGCCGGCTCCGCCCGCCCTCTCGAGGGATTGCCGCTCGGCCACAAGGATCTCTTCTGCACCAAGGGTATCCGGACAACAGCCTGCTCCCGCATCCTCGACGACTTCATTCCGCCCTACGAATCGACCGTCGGCCAGAACCTCTGGGACGCCGGCGCGGTGATGCTGGGCAAGCTCAACAACGACGAGTTCGCCATGGGCTCGTCGAACGAGACGAGCTGCTTCGGCCCGGTCGTCTCGCCATGGCGGCGGATGCGGAACGGCCATCGTGACAACGCCAAGCTCGTGCCGGGCGGATCGTCGGGCGGCTCGTCGGCGGCGGTCTCGGCCAATCTCTGCCTCGCGGCGACAGCCACCGACACGGGCGGCTCGATCCGCCAGCCCGCGGCGATCACCGGAACGGTCGGCATCAAGCCCACTTACGGCCGCTGCTCGCGTTGGGGGATTGTCGCGTTCGCCTCATCGCTCGACCAGGCGGGGCCGATCGCCAAGACGGTGCGCGATGCTGCAATCCTGTTGCAGCAGATGGCGAGCCACGACCCGAAGGATTCGACCAGCGTCGACGCCCCCGTCCCGGATTACGCGGTCGCTGTCGGCCAAAGTGTAAAGGGGCTTCGTGTCGGCATTCCCAGAGAGTACCGCGTCGAGGGCATGTCGGCGGAGGCCGATCAGCTTTGGCAGCGCGGCATTGACTGGCTGAAGGCCGCTGGCGCGACCATCCACGACATCTCGTTGCCGCATACGAAATATGCGCTGCCGGCCTACTACATTGTGGCACCGGCCGAGTGCTCGTCGAACCTCGCCCGTTACGACGGTGTGCGCTACGGGCTCAGAGTTCCCGGCAAGGACCTGATCGAGACCTACGAGAACACCCGGGCCGCCGGCTTCGGCAAGGAGGTGCGTCGCCGCGTGCTGATCGGCACCTACGTACTGTCCGCTGGATACTACGATGCCTACTATCTCAAGGCCCAGAAGGTGCGCACGCTCATCAAGCGCGATTTCGACGTGGCGTGGGAGAAGGTGGACGTCGTCCTGACGCCGACGACGCCGTCGCCCGCGTTTGCGCAGGGCGAAAAGTCTGGCGATCCGTTGGCGATGTATCTCGAGGACATCTTCACGGTGACGGTAAACATGGCGGGACTGCCGGGCATCTCGGTTCC
>LNDR01000372.1 GCA_001464755.1 Rhizobiales bacterium Ga0077524 | reverse complement strand
CGCACCGTCATCGAGCTGACACCAAGCGACCCCACGCGCCGAGGCGCAATGCTGCGTCTGGTCGAGGGCGAGCACGCACGCAACGAGGCCCGCCACGATTGGCTGGGCTTGCTGCTTGCGCCGTTCGGCGTCAAGCGACGCATCGGAGCGCAGACGTGCCTGTTCTCGGTCGGCGACAAGGCTACCAATTACTACCTCGTCGAAAGTGGCCAGTTGCTTCTGCATCGTCACCCACGCCATGGCGATCCCGCCATCCGGCTCGCGGAGCATGGCGCTCTGCTCATCTTCGACTGCGACGGCAGCCACGTCGCCGACTGTCACGCCACGCGCGACAGTGTGGTTCTCGCCATCGACCGATTGCGTTTCGAGACGCAAGCGGAGCTGGATACGGCGCTCAAGGGTGTTCTCAATCGCGTCCATGCGGATGAGCTGGGAATGATCCTCGAGAGTCTCGGCGTCGAGTGCCCACGACAGCCGATCGAGGCGCGCGCCGTGCCCGCGTCATTCCCAGCCCGGCTGATGTCGCGAGGGCGTTGGCGCCCGTGCGTCGCACATCGGTCGCGGACGGTCTGACGCAGGAGGACGTGCTACGCTAAAGAAATGAGAGGGAGCCATGTCGACATCGAGTAGCAGCGATCCGCATTCGACAGAGCCGTGCGCCCCTGCCAGCTGGCGGTTGCCGGAGACGCCGCGACCAAGGCCGCTGACGGCGGGCGCTCGCGTGCCGGACTCGCACGTCTCGCTCGAAGGCAAACGCGCCCTCGTGGTGGAAGACTCCTGGCACATCGCGTTCGCCGTGAAGTGCCTACTCGAGAACGCTGGAATGATCGTGCTCGGTCCTGCTGCCCGGGAGGACGCGGCCGAGGCGCTGTTGGCAGAGAGCACCCCGGACGTGGCCGTCATCGACATCAACCTGCACGGCAGACTGGCGGTCGGCCTCGTCGATGCCTTGAATGCGCGCGGGGTGCCCGTGATCGTGGTCTCCGGCTACGAGATGCTCGAGGAACTCAAGGGCAAGGTCGATGCCTTTCTGACGAAGCCGGTACGCAGCCGCGCCTTGATCGCGTCCCTGAGGGGCGCTCTGGCAAGAGGTAACCACGCCGTCTGATGGCCTGACCCGCCCGAGGCAGGACCGGGGAGACGCTTCAGCGGCTACTGGCGACCCTGGCGATGGGCAACGTGATGGTGCAGGTCACGCCTTGCGGCTCGATGCGAAGCTCGACCTCACCGCTGAACTCATGCACGAGCAGCTCGCGAATGACGCTGGTTCCATAACCCTGTCGCTCGGGTGTCGCGACCGGCGGCCCATCACGCTCCTGCCATTCGAGACAGAGCAACTCTTGGCCGTCCTGGCCCCGGGCACGCCGCCATGAGACGCGGACACGCCCCGTGGTGGTGGAGAGGGCGCCATACTTCGCGGCGTTCGTCGCGAGTTCGTTGACGACCATCGATATCGCTTGCGCGGCATCGGGCGTCACGAGCAGAGGCTCACCACAGACCTGCAGATTGCTGTCCGTCGCGTAGGCCTCCAACTGGTCGGAAATCAGCATATCGAGCCGCGCTCCAGCCCAGTTCGAACGGCTGAGGAGGCCGTGGGCGCGGGACATCGATTCGATCCGGTCCATCAATGCAGCCGCAAACGCGTCGGCCGCCAGCGGGGCATCGCCGGTCCGCTCGACGACGACCTCGAAGCGGGCAAGGATATTCTTCACACGATGATCGAGCTCTCGGGCAAGCAGAGCAATGCGCTCCTCGTTGTGCTTGAGGTCGGTGATGTCGAGCGTCGAGCCGACATAGCCGAGGCAACGGCCATCGGCGGAAAAACGCGGCACCCCGATCGACTTCATCCAGCGGTACTCGCCATCGGCCCGGCGAAATCTGAACTGCGCCTCGAACTGGGACCGCGACGCCGCGCGCGCAGCGAACGCCTCGAGGTAGGAGGCGCGATCCTCAGGGTGGAGGAACGCCGCCCACCCCATTCCCTCGAGTTCGCCCTCGGCCTCGCCGACGAACTCGAGATAGGGCTTGTTGAAGAACTCTGCCCCCTTGAGACCACTCACCCAGATCAACACCGGCGCGCTGTCGGCGAGAAGACGGAAGCGCGCCTCGCTCTCCTTCAGCAACGCTTCTGCACGTTTGCGCTCTGTGATGTTTTGGCCGGTGCCGCGATAGCCCTTGAACCGGCCCGCGGTATCGAAGATCGGGTTGCCATTGAGTGAGACCCAGATCACCTCCCCAATCTCGTTGATCCGCTGGAACTCGAAGTCACGGAACGGCTCGTGGCGCGCAAGCAGGGCGCGGTGACTGGCCCATGTTTGCTCACTGACGTGGACAGTCGGCAGCTCCCAGCGGCGCTTGCCGATGAGGGCGGCCGCAGGCGTGTTGGTCAGACTCTCGAGGCGCACGGAGAACTCCGTGAAGCGGAACTCCTCATCCTGCTCCCAGTACCAATCCGACGACAACTCGACCAGCGAGCGAAAGCGCGCCTCGCTCTCGCGTAGACGGGCCTCGGCTTCCTTGCGTTCGGTGATGTCGGCACACGCGCCGAGGATCCGGAAGGCGACGCGACCGTGGCTTTTGTCGTGGAACTCGACGCGTCCATTCCACATCATCCATCGGATGTCGCCGCCTGGGCGCACGTAGCGCAGCTCCATTCGGAGGCGGCCATCACCTGCCGGATCGAACGCCGCGTCGAGCAGCGTTCTGACGCGGGGATGATCCTCGCGATGGACACGCTGCATGGCGGCCTCGAGCGTCGTCGCGTGCACGCCCGGAAAACCGAGCAGGATTGCAAGCTCGGGCGAGTATTGAACCGCACCGCTTTCGAGATCGACAAGGAACGTGCCGAGCCCCGCAGCCTCCAGTGCCAGCTCGAGGCGCGGATCATCGACATGGATCGGGGCACCGGCATCTGCCCTGTGCCTGCCCGGCCCCTGGTCCAGTGCCCCGGAACTCGTCATCCCTCAACTCCCGGCGGATGTCGTCACCCCTTGGTGGCATTCCGCCGGACTCCAGCCGCGGAAAACATGCCTCAACGTGCCTCGACTAAAACGAGGCAGGCATCGTGGGCTGGCCCAAGGGCGCCCTCTCCATCGTTCGCCTCACACGGGCTTCGTGCCGGCGAGCTGGATGCGGCGCATGTGACGGCGCTCCTGATGGCTATCGTGCACGGCCAAGTGCTTGCAGACCCGATTGTCCCAGAAGGCAATCGATCCCTTGCGCCAACGGAAGCGACAGGTGAACTCGGGCCGATGACCATGATTGAGCAGAAAATCGAGCAGCGGCTTCGATTCCTCCTCCGTCATCCCTTCAAAGCCGTACGTATAGGAGTGGTTCACGTAGAGCAGCTTGCGGCCCGTCTCTGGATGGGTGACGACGACCGGATGCAGTGAGACCGTCTCCTGCCACGCATCGTCCTCGCGCACCTTGGTGGTACGGAACGCGTTCATGTTGGCGCGGGGGCCGGCCACCTTTCGATCGGAATGATACGCCTTGAGGCCGCCGATCAGCTTTTTCATGCCGTCGGAGAGCGCGTCGTAGGCGCCGCCGAACGAGGGCACCTCGATTGCATAGAGGATCGCGCCCATCGGCGGTTCGGCGGCCATCGTCGTGTCTGCGTGCCATTCCTCGCCAACGATCTTCTTGTCGCCGGGCTCACGGCGTATGACGACGATCTCGTCGTCGGCGCCGACACCCTTGTAGTTCGGGTGAATGAAGATCTTTCCGAAACGGAGCGCCAAGGCTTTGTGCTGCGCGACGTCGATCTCCTGATCGCGGAAAAAGATGACGCAGTGATCGAGCAGCGCCTTGCGGATCGCGGCGATGGTTGCATCGCTTTGCGGCTTGGAGAGATCGACCCCGAGGATCTCGGCGCCGCACGCGCCGGCCAATGGGCGCACGTCGAGTTTAGGGGCTGTTGCGATATCGTTCATGGAAGTCCTCCATCTCGCTGCCGTGGGCGATTGGCTGAAACGATAAGGTCGAAGCCGTCCGCAAGGCAACGGCAATCGAGGCTCGGACTGGTGCACGGCGACGGCTCGACCTCGAACTGA
>LNDR01000371.1 GCA_001464755.1 Rhizobiales bacterium Ga0077524 | reverse complement strand
GGGGCCTTTCCACATCTGACACGGGCGAAGATCCCGGATCTGCGCTCGCGCGTCGCGCGGCTCCGTCCGGGAACTCGGGTGGGGTGAGGGAAGTGCGGGCACTGTCGGGCTGCGGAGGATGGGGAGCGTCGATGGCCACACACACAAGTTGTCATCCCGGCACTTGTTGCCGGGACCCATCGGGCGGCTGGTTCCGACATCGCGGGTCTGCACGGCTGCTGCGAATGTCTCGCGCGCCGAGCAAGCGGAGGAATGGGTCCCGGCAACAAGTGCCGGGATGACAGTGGGAGGGACCCGGCCGTCGCACGGGGCAGGCAAGCACCGGGATGACAGTGATAAAAAGTTATCCCCCTCCCCTCGGGCTGCTCGTATTCTCCGCTCGTCCATCTCGCGAGGGCACTCGGGCTCGAGCTGGGAGACTGCGGGAGATGGGCGCGCGTCGGGCAGACGTAGGAGGTACTCAGCCACCTCCGATGGATGCCGC
>LNDR01000370.1 GCA_001464755.1 Rhizobiales bacterium Ga0077524 | reverse complement strand
CGCCCGAAGAGGGACCACCCTCGTCACGCGCAGCGAAGCGGGATGGTCGCATCCCAATCCAAACTGCAAAAGAGCGAGACCGTCCCGCTCCGCGCCCCTTGGGCTCGCTGTCGCGCAGAGGTCGATTTCGTTGAGTTGCATAAACATAAAACGAAATAAAGACGCACGAAACCGCCCGCCGATTGCCTCGCCGTGGACCACATGATGATATGCGCCCAAGGCCCAGCCGGGCAAAGCCCAACCCACGAGAGAGCCCCGCCAATGTCCGCCCGCCGCTTCGTGACAGACGAGATGGTCGCAACCTACGCCCGCGACGGGTTCGTGCTGATCCCCGGGCTCCTGGCGGATCGGGTCGACGAGCTTGCGCGCGACGTCGAGGCCAATATCGCCGCGCCCAGCGGTGTGAACCGGTCGTACAAGCCCGCCGACGGCTCGGCGCCATTCTTCCAGGACTACTGCAACTGGCAGCGCTTCCCGGCCTACCGCGCCGCGATGCTCGAAACCGATATGGCCGAGGCCGCCGCCATGCTGATGCGCTCCGCCACGGCACGCATCTTCCACGAGCACGTGCTGGTGAAAGAGCCCGGCAACTCCATGCCGACGCCCTGGCACCAGGACCAGCCGTACTATCTCGTCGAAGGCCGCCAGTCGGTGAGCTTCTGGGTGCCGCTCGACCCGATCTCGCGCGAGATCGCGCTCGAGTACGTGACCGGCTCGCACCGGTGGGGCAAGGACTTCCGCCCGCAGCGCTTCGACGGCACCTCGCTCTACCAGGGCGACGACAGCGAGGCCGTGCCCGACGTCGAGGCCAAGCGCGAGGACTGGCCGGTGGTCGGCTTCGCCATGCAGCCGGGTGATGCCGTCGCCTTCGACTTCCGCACGCTCCACGGCGCGCCGGCCAATTTCACCGCCAACCGCCGCCGCGCCGTGTCGTTCCGTTGGGTCGGCGACGACGCCCGCTTCGCCAAGCGCAAGGGACGCACCTCGCCGCCCTTCCCCGACCTCGTCTTCGAGGACGGCGCCCTGTTCCAAGGCCCGGACTTCCCCGTCGGCTGGCCGAGGCAGGCTGCAAACTCGGGATGAGCTTCGCACCCGCGCCCGTCGCCTCGGGCTTTCGCGGAATCAGCCCCCGCCAGTGGCTGATCCTGATCATGGTGCAGCTCGCCACCATGCTGAACGGCATGACCATCACGCTCGCCAACGTGGTGCTGCCGCAGATCAAGGGCGCGATGTCGGCCAGCCCCGAGCAGATTGCCTGGGTGGTCACTTTCAATCTCGTCGCAACCGCCGTCGCGACGCTGCTGACCGGCTGGCTCGCCCGCCGCTTCGGCTGGCGCAATGTGATGTTCGTCGCCGTGATCGGCCTCACGGTGTTCTCGTTCCTCTGCGGCATCGCACAGAGCCTCGAGGCGCTGGTGTTGTTCCGCGTCGGCCAGGGCCTGTTCGGCGCCCCGATCATGCCGATGGGGCAGGCGATCCTGCTGGCGACCTTCCCCCGCCACCTCCACCCCCTCGTGATGATGATGTGGGGCATCGGCGGCGTGATCGGCCCCGTCAGCGGCCCGGTTCTCGGCTCGATCATCAGCGAGGCGACCAACTGGCGCGGCGCGTTCTTCATGGTCGTGCCGCCGGGCATGGTCGCCGCAGCGATGGTCTGGATGGCACTCCGCGATCACACCGAACGCGCAGCCGCCAGCTTCGACTGGACCGGGTTCGTCGCGCTGAGCCTCGCCATCGGCGCCACCCAGCTGATGCTCGATCGTGGCCACAGGCTCGACTGGTTCGACAGCCCCGAGATCGCAATCGAGGCGGTGATCGCGGTCGTGGCCTTCTGGGTGTTTATCGCCCACAGCCTCACCGCCGAGCGACCGTTCCTCGATCTCGGCGTGCTGCTCGATCGCAACTTCTCGATCGGCCTCGTGCTCGTCTTCGTGCTCGGCATGCTGAGCTTCACGCCGATGGTGCTCTTCCCGGGCCTGCTGCACGATCTGCGCGGCTATCCCGACGCCGCGATCGGCATGCTGCTCGCAGGCCGCGGCTTCGGCAATTGGGCCTGCTTCCTGATCATCGTGCCGATGACGAAATACTATCCCCGCCTGACCGTTGCGATCGGGCTCGCTGCCCAGGCGATCTCCGGCTTCGCCATGGCCAAGCTCGATATCAACATGACACAGAGCCTCGTGTTCTGGACGAACTTCGTGCAGGGCTTCGGCTTCGGGCTGGCCTTCACGCCACTCTCTGTGTTGACGTTCGCAACGCTGCCCGTCCGCCAGATGACCGAGGGCATGGCGATCTACCATCTCGTGCGCAACTTCGGCTCCTCGATCTTTATTTCGCTCTCGATCCTGCTGCTGGTGCGTTCGAGCGCCGCCAACTATGCCGGCCTCACCGAGGTTGTGAGCCATTTCAACAAGACCCTGGCGCTGCCCGAGGCCGTGGGGCTATGGAACACCGCGACGCCCCGCGGCCTGATGGCGCTCGCCGGCGAGATCCAGCGCCAATCGGCCATGATCGGCTACATCAACGCGTTTTACCTATTTGCGATTACCGCTGCCCTCGCCGTTCCACTGGCCTGGATGATGCGAGCGCCTGCCGCCAGCCGACCGGCATGAGTTGGAAGATCGTTGAGCCCTGAAGCCCCCATGCCGTATCTAGGTCCGCCATCTCCCCAGCCGACCTTCTTCGCCCCCGAGGTACCTCGTGACAGAACTCGTCGACAAACTGAGCCGCCACGTCCCGCCCTTTATGACGCTCCTCGGCGTCGAGCTCGTCTCGGCGACGCTCGACCGGATCGAGGCGCGCCTCACCGTGCGCGAGGATATGGGGAACGGCTCCGGCATCCCTCGGCGCCATCGGCACGGTCGTGAACCTGCCCAAGGGCGCCACGACGACGACCATGGAATCGAAGACCAACTTCTTCCGCCCGGCCCGCTCCGGCGACGTGATCACCGGCGTCTCGACGCCGCTCCACAAGGGCCGCCGCACGATGGTCTGGCAGACGCGGCTCACCGACAAGGACGGCAAGCTCCTCGCCATGATCACCCAGACCCAGATGGTGATCCAGAAGGAGGCATAAAACCCCTAAGCCGCAACCTCGGCGCGTGCGCCCGTAACCGGTGCGCTCAGCCGCCCCAAGCTCTTGGGCGTCAGGTACCAGCTGAAATAGTCGCCCTCGCCCTCGCGGATGAAAGTCCCGTCAGCGTAGCCGTAGCGCTCGTATCCGATCGCCCGGAGGGCCTTGTCGCCTGCTGGGAAATACGACGGCGCGAGCACCACCGGCTGATGCTCGGCAAGCGTCCGTGCACCGCCTGCGATAATCTCCGGCTCGAAGCGTTGTGCATACATTTTCACGACGTCCGGTGCGAGCCCGAAATCGTCGAGGGGACGTACATCGACGATGAATTTCTGGACCGAGAGCTTGCTCGCATCGAACCAGTGGATTCGCTCCGCCGTCAGCCAACCGGCCGCCTCCTCGTAGTGCATGGAGGCGAGCGTATCGAGCGGCATGCCGCGATAGACGGGCACATAAAGCGGCAGCTGGCCGCGCTCGGCGCCAAGCCCCACCGGCTCCACACGCACGTCCCGAGCCTCCGTGCGCTTGC
>LNDR01000369.1 GCA_001464755.1 Rhizobiales bacterium Ga0077524 | reverse complement strand
CCGCCCTTGCGGCACGAGCGTCTCCATCGCCGAGATGAAGAATCCACGATTGGCACCGATATCGAGGATCAGCGGCGAGGCCATGACGAGGTGTTGGAGCCCCAGGACATCCGGCCTCCAGGGCTTGCCCATGCGGCGCAGCACACGCTGATGAAAATCGTAGCGCTTGTCCGCTACGTGCGGCATCAGCAATTCGACCGACCGAACCAGCTTCTTCATACGTGGCTTCCTGCAAGGCAACGCCGCAGCGGACCGCGTGATCGCACCCGCGCAATGTCGCCTTTCCGCGAGAAGTTCACGCGGATTGCTTGTCTTGTATCGTTTTGGGACGATTAGAGGCTATCGGATACTCTGCCGTCAAATCTTGGTGAACGCGGCCGCGTGAAGGCAGCTGCCGCCAGCCCCGTGAGGCTGTGCATTCTTCTCGGCACACCCGCGGCGGGCTATTCGGCAGCGTCCTTGCGGACCGCCTTCGATGCCGGCTTCTTCGCCTTCGCAGGCTTCTTCTTTGCCGCGCCATCTTCGTCGTTCGCAGCTTTGGGCGCGGCCGCCTTCTTGGCCTTGCCCTTGCCGAATCGCGATTTGCCGCCCCCGCCCTTGGCCGCCCTCTCGGCGAGCAGCATCACGGCCTCCTCGACCGTCACGTCGGTCGGTTCCTTGCCGCGCGGCACGTTGGCATTGACGCCACCATGCGTGATGTAAGGGCCATAGCGGCCGTTCAGGATCTCGATCTTGCCCTCGCCGCTCGGGTGGGCTCCGAGGTCCTTGAGCACGTCCCGCTGCTGTGCGCCCCGGCCGAAGCGGCTGCCCTTGCCGGCGGCCTTCTCGGCGAGCACCGTCACCGCCCTGTTGAGGCCGATCGAGAACACATCCTCGATCGATTCGACGTTGGCGTACGTTTTGCCATGCTGCACGTAGGGTCCGTAGCGACCGAGCCCGGCGAGAATCATGTCGCCCGTCTCCGGATGAGAGCCCACCTCGCGCGGCAGTGCCAACAATTTCAGCGCATAGACGAGATCGACATCGTTCGGGTCGACCCCCTTCGGCAACGACGAGCGTTTGGGCTTCTCGTCCTTCGATTTCGCCTCGCCCAGCTGCAGATACGTGCCGAAACGGCCGCTCTTCAGCGTCACCTCCTCGCCCGACTCCGGATCGAGACCCAGCACCTTGCCATCGACGAGCCCACCGTCGCCGCCCTCGCCCGTCTGACTGAGCTGTCGCGTGTACCGGCACTCCGGATAGTTGCCGCAACCGACGAACGCACCGTTCTTGCCCGAGATCTTGAGCGAGAGTTGCCCCGTGCCGCACTTCGGACAGGCACGCGGGCTCGATCCGTCGCCCTTGTCCGGAAAAATGTGCGGCCCCAGCAGCTCGTTGAGCGCATCCAGCACGTCGGAGACCTTAAGCTCCTTCGTCTCCGTCACCGAGCCCATGAACTCGCGCCAGAACTCGCGCAGCACGTCCTTCCACGCGAGCTTGTGGTCGGAGATCAGATCGAGCTGCTCCTCGAGGCCGGCCGTGAAGTCGTACTCGACGTAGCGCTTGAAAAAGCTCTCCAGGAACGCCGTCACGAGCCGCCCCTTGTCTTCGGGGACAAGCTGCTTCTTGTCCATGCGGACATAGTCGCGCTCGACTAGCGTCGCCATGGTCGAGGCATAGGTCGAGGGGCGCCCGATGCCGAGCTCCTCCATGCGCTTGACCAGGGACGATTCCGTGAAGCGTGGTGGCGGCTGCGTGAAATGCTGGTTGGTTTCGATGCCGCGCTCGGTAACTCTGTCGCCGGTTGCGAGCGGCGGCAGGCGCCGCGCGTCGTCCTCCTCGGCGCTTTTGTCCTCCTTGCCCTTATCGATAGCTCGCTGCCGGTCGTCGCGGCCTTCCTCGTAGAGCTTGAGAAAGCCGTCGAACTGGATGACCGAGCCCGTCGCGCGGAAGCCGTAAGCCTTGCCGTCTCGCCCCTTGACGTCGATGTCAGCCGTCGTCTGCTCCACGTCCGCCGAGGCCATCTGGCTCGCCACCGACCGCTTCCAGATCAGCTCGTAGAGCCGCAACTGATCGCGGTCTACGAAACGGGCGACGTCCTGCGGCCGGCGACCCACATCCGTTGGCCGCACAGCCTCGTGAGCTTCCTGGGCATTCTTGGCCTTCGCCTTGTATTCGCGAATGAACGGCGCGACATAGCGCTTGCCGAAATCGGTCTCGATCTGCCGCCGGATGGCAGTCACGGCCTCCGGTATGATCGTCACGCCGTCGGTTCGCATGTAGGTGATGAGGCCCACCGTCTCACCGTCGAGATCGATGCCCTCGTAGAGCCGCTGTGCGACGTTCATCGTCTGCTTGGCCGAGAAGCCGAGCTTCCGCGAAGCATCCATCTGCAGCGTCGACGTGGAGAATGGCGGATAGGGATTGCGCTTGCGCGCCTGCTTCTCGACGGAGCGGACCGTGAAGCTGCCGCCCTGAACTGCGGCTTTGATGGCACCGGCAGATGCCTCGGCCTGTATCGACAGTCGCTCGAGCCGCTTGCCGTCGATCGCCTGCAGGCGGGCCTCGAAGTCCTCGCTCTTCTGCGTCGCAAGGCGCGCCACGATCGTCCAGTATTCGTCGGTCCTGAACCGTTCGATTTCGAGCTCGCGATCACACACCAGCCGCAGCGCCACCGACTGCACCCTGCCCGCCGAGCGCGCACCCGGCAGCTTGCGCCACAGCACCGGCGACAAGGTAAAGCCCACGAGATAGTCGAGGGCGCGGCGCGCCAGATAGGCTTCCACCAGCGGCGCATCGATTTGCCGTGGCGCCTTCATCGCGTCGAGAACGGACTGCTTGGTCACCGCGTTGAACGTCACCCGCTCGACCGGAACGCCCTTCTTGATGGCCTTCTTCTCGTTCAACAACTCCAGGATGTGCCAAGATATGGCCTCACCTTCCCGGTCAGGGTCGGTCGCCAGGATCAGCTTGTCGGCCTTGCGCACCGCCTCCGTGATCTCGCGCATCACCTTGCGCGAGCGGTCGTCGTCGGATGCCCAGTGCATCGCGAAGTCGTTGTCAGGCTCCACCGAGCCGTCTTTCGACGGCAGGTCGCGCACGTGACCGTAGCTGGCGATCACCTTGAAGCCCGAGCCCAGGTACTTGTTGATGGCTTTTGCTTTGGCGGCAGATTCGACGATGACAACGTTCATTGACGTCCGTTCGGTTTGGTTGCCCACAGCCGCTGCGCCTGCGGTCGGCACGTTGGGGGGCGTCCGATCAAAATGCGAACCAGCATATGGTTGACGCCGGACGCCCTGTCAAACCCGCATATGCGTGTGAATTTATTTCAACTATACCTTAAGTTGCATTGTCAGCTAAGGCACATTACGTTCGCTGACGATGGCGATTTGGTCGCAAATCGAAGGAAATCCGAAAAAATGCAAAAGCGGGAAAGTGTTGCCGGTCAACCGGCGTTGCTCCGTCAGGCCAATCCGGTAGCGCAACCGTCCCCGGCCGCAGACGTGCATAAGTCGACAGCAGCCCAGACCACCAAACGCGACCAGCTTTCCTATCTCTCGGACATGATCGACGAGCTTGGTACGATGGCCGATCGCATAGGATGCCCGACATTGGCCGGAATCCTGGATCTGGCCAAACGCGAGGCCGATCTCGAGAGATCGCGGACCTGACAGACCTCACCGTTCTTCCCTCCAGGTCGCTCACGGCTGGTTGGTGTCCATGCGTAGCGAGACCAGCTGTGAGCCATGCCTCTCGACCTGGCCGGCCAATGCGAGTTCCAGGATCGCAACACGCGCGGCCTGCGGGCTGAGACCCGCTGCCCGCGCCACATCGTCGATCGTCGCTGGCGCTGGCCCAAGCACGGCGATGACAGCCTCGATCGCGCTTGCCGGCGCAGCCTCCCCGTTGCCCATGGCGGCCTTCACTGGCTCGGCCGGCACGCCTCTGCGCGGAGGCGCCATTGCCGGCTCCACCGGCGAGAACGCTTGCGTCGCTTCCTCGAGCGCTACCCGCGCCGCGCTTCGCGGACCCTTTCCCCGCATCGGCGCCAACACTTCGAGCACGTCCGCGGGCGACGTGACCATGGTGACGCCCGGCATCTTCAACAGCGAGTTCGGTCCTTCCGAGCGCGGATCGAGAGGATGCCCCGGCACCGCCATCACCTCACGACCCTGCTCGGTGGCCGCATGCGCCGTGATCAGGCTGCCCGATTTCCGTGCCGCCTCGATGACCACAACCCCCAGCGATAGCCCGCTGATGATCCGGTTGCGCCGCGGGAAGTCCTGCCCCCTCGGCTGAAAACCGGGCGGCATCTCGGTCACGAGGCAGCCTTCCTCGGCGAGCCGCGCCTGCAGGGCCGCATTCTCCGGGGGATAGACGAAGTCGATTCCCCCGGCCAGCACTGCGATCGTGCCCGTCGAAAGCGCCGCCTCGTGCGCCACGCCGTCGATCCCCCGCGCCAGTCCCGAGACGATCACATAACCCGCCTCACCGACCCGGCCCGCGATCAGGCGTGCCATCGCCATGCCGGCCGCCGAGGCGTTTCGTGCCCCGACGATCGCAGCCGCATCCCGCTGCAACAGCTCGAGCCGGCCCTTCACATAAAGCAACGGCGGCGGCACCGGCAGATGCACCAGCGCCGCCGGATAGCCGGGCTCGATCGTGAATAGAGGCCGCGCGCCATGCTTGCTAGCCGCCGCGAGTTCCGCTTCGGCCCGCGGTTTCGGACAGACCGTGATGGGTCGCGCCCGTCCGGCCCGGCGCGCGATATCCGGCAGTGCTTCGAGCGCGTTGCCCGCCCCGCCGTAGTGATTGATGAGCTCGCGAAATGTGACCGGTCCCACACTTTCCGTGCGGATCAGGCGCAGGCAAGCCAGCCGCTCGGCATCGTTCAGGGCCGCCACGGGCAGCGGCGCCGGTGTGAACAGATCCTCCGTCCTATCCCTTGGCGCCAATCTTCGACTCCGTCCCCGCCATCAGCCGCCTGATGTTCTCCCGGTGCTTCCAGAAGAGCAAGGCCGAGATGACCGCGATCGTCGGCGTCACGAACGGACCGCCGGTCGCGGACAGATAGAGAAACACCACTGTCGTCGCGACGAGCGCGGCCAGTGACGAGTAGCGCATGGCAACGGCGACGGCGAGCCAGACCCCGGCAAACACCAGTGCGGCCTGCCACGAGAAGGCGATCAAAACGCCGATGTAGGTTGCAACACCCTTGCCACCCTTGAAGCCGAGCCACACAGGAAAGATGTGTCCGAGGAACGCCCCGAGCCCCGCCATCAGGCCGGCCGAGACAACCAATGGCTGCGCCCGTGCCTTGGCAACCACGAGATCCGCCCCGAGACCTCCTGCCGCCGATCCGAGCGGTGCCGCCGCCAGATGCGCCTCGGCTGCGAGCCCCGCTGCGAGCCATACGCCCAGCAGGACCGCCACCGTACCCTTCAGCACGTCGAGGGCCAGCGTCAGCGCCGCGAGCTTCTTGTTTCCCGTCCGCAGGACGTTCGTCGCGCCGATGTTACCCGAGCCGATATTGCGCACATCGCCGAGCCCCGCGGCTCGTGTCAGCAGCAGGCCGAACGGGATCGAGCCCAGCAGATAGCCGAGCCCCAGCATCGTCGCCGCCAGCAGGATCGGATTTGAGAGCACGTTTCCCCCTTGGGTGCCGGCCTGCGGGGCCGGCAGCCGCGCCCCACCCTACGAGCGATCCGAAACACCGTATTGGTAGACCGTTCGGCCGGCAACCATGGTGCGCAGCACGCGACCCTGCATCTTCTGCTCGTCGAACGGCGAGTTCGTCGACCTGGCGCGCAAATGGTCTCGGTCAACCACCCAGGGCGTGTTGAGATCGATCATCACCAGATCTGCAGGAGCCCCTTTCTCGAGCCGACCGCTATCGAGCCCCAGGAGCCGCGCTGGATTGATGGTCATCGCCTTGAGGAGCGGCAGCAACCCAACCTCGCCCGCATGGTAGAGGCGCAGGGCTGCCGGCACGAGTGTCTCGAGCCCCACGGCTCCGTCTGCCGCCTCGGCGAATGGTCGCCGCTTCACGTCCGCGTCCTGCGGATCGTGGCTCGACACGATGAGATCGATGTCACCGACTGCGAGCCCCCGCACCATCGCCACCCTGTCCTCCTCGGAGCGCGTGCGATAGGGCCCGATGTCGTTCTCGTTAAGCGTCAAGTGGTTGATCGACACGCCGCACGTCACCGGGAGTTTCTTACCCTTGGCCCGGCGCACCACGTCGAGGCTTTCGCGGCACGAAATGGTGGCAGCATGATACCGCCCACCGGTCATCTCCACGAGGCGCACGTCCCGCTCGAGCACGATCACCTCGGCGAACCGATGCACGCCAGGGAGCCCCAGCCGGGTCGCGGGCTCGCCCGAGTTCATCGCCGCCCCGTTGGACAGATACGGGTCCTCGGTGTGATGCACCAGCAGCGCATCGAAATCGCGCGCATAGAGCAGCGCGTTGCGCATCACGCGTGTGCTCGCGATTGACGACTTTCCGTTGGTGAACGCGATCGCGCCGGCCCGCTGCAGCAGGCCGATCTCGGCCATCTCCTCGCCTTTGAGCCCGCGTGTCACGGCGGCCATGATGTGCACGTGCACGATGGCGCGCTCGCGCGCCCGCCGCTGCACGTAGTCGACCAGCGCCACCTGATCGATCACAGGCTCGGTGTCCGGCATGCACACGATGGTTGTGACACCGCCCGCCGCTGCCGCGAAGCTCGCCGTCTTCAGCGTCTCGCGGTGCTCCTGTCCGGGATCGCCCGTATAGACTTGCGCATCGATCAGCCCGGGGCAGAGCACATGCCCGTCGCAATCGACCACCGCCGCCCCTTGCGGCGCATTGCGCCTCAGATGCGGTCCGAGATCGGCGATCTCGGCGCCGGTCACGACGAGCCCGCCCGGCTCGTCCCGCCCGCTGGCAGGGTCCACCAGCCGCGCGTTGATGAAGGCCGTGGCCCCTGGTGCCTCGGTCGGTTGCAACGATCGCTTCATGGCCGCCTCAATGGTTCGGCAGTTTGCGCGCCAGCGCCTCGAGCACAGCCATCCGCACGGCAACGCCCATCTCGACCTGGTCGCGGATCACACTGCGCGAGTGGTCGGCTATGGCCGAGGCGATCTCGACGCCACGGTTCATCGGCCCCGGATGCATGATCAGCGCGTCGGCTTTGGCCAGTGCCAGCTTCTCCTGGTCGAGCCCGAAGAAGTGGTAGTATTCGCGCGTCGACGGCACGTAGTTCCCTTGCATGCGCTCACGCTGAAGACGCAGCATCATCACGATGTCCGCATCCGCCAGCCCCTTCCACATGTCGGTGTAAACCTCGGCGCCGAGCCGCTCGATGCCGGGTGGCAGCAGCGTCGAGGGCGCCACCAGCCGCACCCGCGCGCCCAGAGCATTGAGCACATGGATGTTCGACCGCGCCACGCGGCTGTGCAGGATGTCGCCGCAGATCGCCACAGTGAGGCCGCCGACCCGGCCCTTCGCCCGGCGGATCGTCAGTGCATCGAGCAGCGCCTGGGTCGGGTGCTCGTGCGCCCCGTCGCCGGCATTGATCACCGAGCAGTCCACTTTTTGTGACAGCAACTCGACCGCACCCGCCGCGTAGTGGCGCACCACGATCATGTCCGGGCGCATCGCATTGAGCGTCATTGCCGTGTCGATCAGCGACTCGCCCTTCTGCACGGACGAGGTCGAGACGTTCATGTTCATCACGTCGGCACCGAGCCGCTTGCCGGCGAGCTCGAACGAGGCCTGTGTGCGCGTCGACGCCTCGAAGAACAGGTTGATCAGGGTTCGCCCCCGCAACACGTCCCGCTTCTTGTTGACCTGGCGATTGAGGTCCGCCGCCTTGTCAGCGAGGTCGAGGAGGGATTCGATCTCTGCGGCCGATAGCCCCTCACAGGTGAGGAGGTGGCGGCGGGAGAAGAAAAACGGCTCTGGTTCGATCATGTTCATTAAAGCCGTGCTCATAGTCCTCGCGATGGCATGTGGCAAGGCCCCGAAACCGCTTTGCCAACCACTTGATGAAGATCCGCCCAAAACACCGCCCCTCCACCAGAGTGACGATCAGGCGATGAGGCGGCTCTTGTCCGGCCCCCGCGCCTCGATGCGATCCCCGCGCGCGATGAACTCGTCGATGGCGACCAGCGTCGACCTGTCGCGCAACAGCGGCGCGTGCCCCTGCCCGCGCACCGTCAACGTCGTGAGACGAGGGTGCCTCTGTCGCATCTCGTTCACCGTCGATTCAGCGAGGAGATCAGAGAGTTCCCCTCGAATCGCCATCGTCGGCATCCCCGCGAGCGCCTGGAATTGCGGCCAAAGCTCAGGCGCTGGACCATCGATCAGCGTCAGCGCTTCGCTGAGCCGCGGATCGTAGCCCCGCGTCGGCAGCCCATGGTCGTCGTTGAACCACTGCCGCGCGATGTCGTGCCAGTCCCGCTCGGGCACTGCTGGAAACGACTTGGCGCTGATACCGTGGACGAGTTCGCCGGCCGCCTCCCAGGTGGGTGGCAGCGGTACCCTCCCGACGTGCGCGATCAGCCGGACCAGGCCTTCCCGCTCGATCACGGGACCGATATCGCACAGCGCCACGCACCCGAGCGCCGTCGGCCTGACACAGGCCATCATCATCGCGATAAGACCGCCACGCGACGTCCCGATCACTGCGACGTCCGCAAGCCCACCGATGGTGAGCAGGTCGAGCACGTCCCGCATCTCGATTTCCAGGGTGTAGTTGCGGGGGTTCGGATCCCACTGCGAACGCCCCCGGCCCCGGTAGTCGACCGCGATCACGTCACGCGCCTGCGGATTGTGAGGGTCGCAGAGAAAGCTCGCGAGAACGTGGAAATCACGGCTGTTGCGTGTCAGGCCCGGCAGGCAGAGCACCGCCCTGCGGCGCGAGGCCGGGGCCGGATAGTAGCGCGCATAGAGTCTTAGCCCGTCTTGCGCGGTGTAATAGATGTCTTGCCAGTTCTGCGCCTGGAGTCCGGCGGTCATGGGTCATCCGCACCGTGTGACGTCGCGGCGACCGTGCACGAGGCCCGCCTGATCCGCAAGGCAGCGGGCGAGGATGAAGCCTGCCGGGTACGACGAGACCCGGTCGCCGAGGCAACCGGGCCACATCACCAATCGATCTACGTCACGGGTACGTTCAAGGCGACGTATGGCCGAGACGGGTGAAGTAGCCACCCGTGCTGGTCGAGCGCGGCGCGCTCGTCTGGATGTCGTCGAACGGCGAGCGGGGGGCGCTGTCCCGGATCTGGTCGAAGGGCGCGCGGGGAGCGCTGTCCGACAGATCACCGAAGGCGCCGCGTGGCGCTGACGCACCGAGATCGGCGAACACCGAGGGGCTCGCCGCTTGGGCGGCACCGGCGAGGAGACCGAGGGCGAGAAGGCTGGCTGCAAGGATCTTCATGGCATGGCTCCAGACTGGTTTTTATATCATGTTGCGAGCAGTTTGTTGAGTTGACGACCCGTTCGCCGTCACTGCTGTGAGCTTGATATGTGAGCCGGCCCACCGATGACCAGAGCCCCTCACGGACGGGTGATGAACAGTGACCAGGGATGCCGCCGCCGTGACCTTCCGCGAGCCTGCGTGACGCCTCGCCCGGGGCGCCCTATTCGCCGAAGTCCCGCCCAATGTACTTGATCTGCTCAGCGGGCAGATGCCGCCACGTGGTGTCCTGATCCTGCTCCTCGAGATAGTGCGCGGCAAAACTCACCGTGCGCGGGGTGAGCAGGAACAGCCGTGTCGCCCGCCAGTCGAATCCGAGATCGAGCGCGACCACGGCGCTGACCCCATCCAAATTCATCGGCACGCCCCGGCCCGACCTTGCCCGCGCGATCGCAGCTTCGATCTCCAGTCCCAACCGGCAGTACGGCCCGAGAACGCCTTCCTGCCGAGCAATCTCCAGCACCTGCGGTGACCTCGGATCCATGGCATGCAAGGGAATGCCGTAGCCGGGCACCCTGGTCTTCGCTGCGATCGCCTCCGCGACGATGGCCTCGGCGATCGTTCTCAACTCGGCCTCGGTCGGCGCGCCGGACGCAAGTCGCGGCCCGAGTCGCGCGACCAGCAGCTCAGCCAGTTGTTCGCCGAGCCCACCCATCCGATCGCCGAACGCGGTGATGCCCGCACCCACTGCAGCCTGGATCGTCGTCCCATAGGACGCATAGCACCGCGCGATCATCGACGGCGGCGCGATGCCATGCTCGATCGAGGCGACCAGCAGCGCATCGAGCACACGCGCCTGCGGCTTCGTCGGCAGCCGCCCTTGCAGCATCAGGAACATCATCTCCGCGAAAGTGAGCCGCCCGATGAGATCACTCATCCGGTGCCCCCGGACGATGATTTCCTCGGTGTCGCCCTCGCTGACCACCTTGGCGATAGCCGTCTCCCAGCTCATCATGTCCCGAGTTGCCATGTGCTTGACCTCGTTCGTTGTGTTTCGAGCAGAGTATGCCAGAGGCACGGCCCTATGGCAGTCAGCCAGGGCAGGCTGCTGCGTCTGAACGCGATCACCGAGCAAGTCTGCCTCAGTGGCCGCTCTGCCGCCGCGATGTCTCTCCCCGCGAGCGCGGCGCCGCTTCGTCTCGCCGACCGGTCGCGGCGATACTGAACATCGATCACAAACATGTGAAAACAAACCGATACACACCGGCTCGAATTCATGTATATTGAACACAGATCAGAAACGGCGGTGGCGGCGAGACGAGATCAAGCGACGGCGCCCCGGATCTGAGCACAGACCCACAAAAGCCCATCGAAACCGAAAACGGAGTAACGACCATGATGAAGAAGCTCGCCATCGCCGTCGCACTGGTTGTCGCCACAGCCGGTATCACCACCTCGGCCAGCGCCGGGTACGGCCACCGCGGTCACGGCTGGGGCCACAAGCACTTCCACGGCCACAGCTACTACAAGCCGGTCTATCGCCACTACAAGCCGGTCTACAGCTACCGCCACTACTACAAGCCGGCATGCTCGCACTACGGCTGGACGTACCGTCACGGCTACAAGGTGCTGAAGTGCCTGTGGTAATCGACGCGGCCGGACGAGGTTGAAACCTCCCCGCTTTCCGCGTCTGGCCAACTCGAGAGCCCCTCGGTCTTACGACCGGGGGGCTTCCTCGTTCGGCGCAGCAGCAGCCGCGACGCCCCCCCGGAACCGCTCGATCGCGGCGGTCTGTAGCTCGAGCGCAAGCAGCCTGGCCAAATCGACCGGACCCGGCATCTGGATCTGCCCCTTTGGCACCGGGGAGAACCCCAGCCGTCCGTAGTACGGCATGTCGCCAACCAGCAGCACCAACTCGCGCCCGTGCTCCCGTGCCGCCGCAATGCTTTCCGCGATCAGCCGCCGGCCGTGGCCCTGGTTCGCGAAATCGGGATCGACCGCCAGCGGCCCTAACAGCAGTGCGCCCCCCCTGCCCCCGATCGCGATCTCTGTCATGCGGATGGCAGCCACCAGCCGGTCGCCGAGCACGGCCACACGGCAGAACGCCGAGACATCGGGCGTCCCCTCGCGTACCCGATAGGCGGTCCGCACGAAGCGACCCGGCCCGAACACGCGCGCGCTCAGTCCCGAGATCGCCGGCATATCGGCCGATGTCGCAGGCCGTGTCGTGATGGCTTCAGGCGCTGCAGTCATCGGTGGCTCCGGTCAAAAGGTCCCGCCGCCTGCGGCGTGGGGGCGGCCGGCAGGACGGGCCGGATTATCATGCGTGTCCCACCCCGTCGAGTTGGCCCGCGCGGAGCCTTCTCACCACAACTCGCCGGGCGGCAGTCCGCGGCTGACCTCGTCGAGCCGCCGCCTCGCTCCCGCGGTCGTCTCGGCGGGAAGCTTCTCGAGTGCAAAAAATCCGGTCTCGGCGATTTCACGGTTGGGATCCGGCATGCGATTCTGTCGCCATTCCCGCACCACGTAGAGCGCCACGTGATCGCCAGGGAACACCCGCTCGTTGGAGTAGATCCCGAAAAGCTGCGGCGCTGCCGTGATTTCCACGTTTGCCTCCTCCGCGAGCTCGCGCCGCAATGCCTCGAGCATCGTCTCGCCGCGCTCCACCCCGCCTCCCGGAAACGTCCATCCCGGCGTGTACGTGTGCCGGATGAGCAGAACCTGGCCCGCGCCGTCGATCACCATGCCCCGCGCGCCGAGCGTCAGCCCGCGTTGCCAGCGCCAGTACCGCTGCAGCGCCCCCCTCACCATCCACTCGCGCCGCATCGCGTTCTCCACTCCGGGCCATGGCAATCCTCGCCCCGCCCCGCGCCCCTTTGCATTCTTGCTCCGGCCGTGGCAAGCGGGGAGCCGCGACGCGGCCCGAGCCTTGTCCTCGCGGATAGAGGCGACCGGGCGTGCAAGGCAAAAGACGGCGGACCTGCGCGATATGGATGGCACCTTCACGCTCGCCCACCTGTCGGACATCCATCTGCCGCCCGCGCGTCCCTATCTCGGGCACTACCACGCCAAACGCGTGCTCGGCATGCTCAACTGGCATCGCGGTCGTCGCCGCCAGCATCTCGCCTCCACGCTCGCCGCAATCGTCGCCGATCTCCTGCGCGAAGCACCCGACCACATTGCCGTCACCGGCGACCTCGTCAACGTCGGCCTTGCCTCCGAGCACGAGGCGGCCAACCGCTGGCTCGGCACGCTGGGGCCTCCGGAGCGGGTCACCGCCGTCCCCGGCAATCACGACATCTATGTCCATATGGCCGTGGCCCGAGGCATCGGCCACTGGCAGGCCTTCATGGCCGGCGACGGGCAGGGCTCGCCCAAGGAGCCGTTTCCGTTCGTCCGCCGCCTCGGTCACGTCGCCCTGGTGGGCCTCAACTCGGCCCTGCCGACGCCCATCTTTAACGCCTACGGCCGTCTCGGTCGCGACCAGCTCGACCGGCTCGGGCCCATCCTCACGCGTCTCGGCGCCGAGGGGCTGGTCCGCATCGTGCTCATCCACCATCCCCCGCTTCCCGGACTGGCCCACCACCGCAGCGCCCTCCAGGACGCCGCTGCCCTCGCCGACGTGCTCCGCCGCAGCGGCGCCGAACTCGTCCTTCACGGCCACAACCATCGCGCCATGCTCTCGTTCGCGGAAGGACCCGCCCGCCCCATTCCCGTTATTGGCGTTCCTTCGGCATCGATCGGCCTCGCCCATGGCCGACAGTCGCTTGCCCGTTACAATCTCTTGTCGATCTCCCCTCGGCCCGACACCCCCATCGAGATTGTCGAGCGCGGCATTGCTCTTCCCGGCGGCCCTGTCGTCGAGATCGCTCGCCGCTGCCTGATCGCCGGGCAGGTCACTGCCACATGAGGAAATCGAATGCGCGGCATATGATTTTCTCAGTGCGCGGCGGTCTTCGAACCGTGCCATAAGCAAAAAAAGCCTATCGGAGAGATGACATGCAGCAGAAGCTCGGAGCCGGCTCGCCAGAGCCGGTCCAGGTGCGCCCGTTGTGGCTGGTAATCCTCGCCGCCGGCCTGATCGTTGGCCTCGCCATGGGCCTTCGTCAGGTCATGGGGCTCTACATGAAACCCATGACGACCGAGCTGAACATCGGCCGCGAGCCGTTCTCCCTCGCCATGGCCATCGCCAATCTCGTCTGGGGCTTCGCCGCGGTTCCTCTCGGCGCCATCTCCGACCGCTACGGCGCCGGTCGCGTCCTCGCCGCCGGTGCTCTGTTCACGATGGCCGGCATTTTTCTCATGTATTCCGCTCAGTCCGGCCACGATCTCATTATCAGCGGCATCCTGCTCGGCATCGGCATCGGCGGCACTGGCATCACGGCCCTCGTCGGCGCCGTTGGCCGTGCAGCACCGCCCGAGAAACGCCCCCAGGCTCTCGCCTCGCTCGGCATGGCCGCCGGGATCGGTGGATTCATCGCCTTTCCCTACGTGCACTTTTTCATGGAGGCCATCGGCTGGAAGTCGAGCCTCCTCGTCATCATCGCCTCGCTGTCCCTCATCATCCCCCTCGCCATCGTCCTCGCCGGCAAGCCGCGTGCTGCGGCGGGAATGACCCATAACCAATCCCTGGCTGAGGCCTTCGGCGAGGCGTTCTCCCATCCGAGCTTCTGGCTGCTCATTCTCGGCTTCTTCGTGTGTGGTTTCCACGTCGCATTCTATGCGGTCCATCTCCCCGCATTTGTCACCGACAAAGGGCTCGACAGCACCGTGGCCGTCGCGGCGCTCACCGCGGTTGGCATCGCCAACATCATCGGCACTTATGCCGCGGGCCAGTCCGCCAAGTGGATCCCGAAGCGCTACAGCCTGTCGATCATCTACTTCATGCGCGTCTTCGCCTTCCTTGGCCTGCTCTACCTGCCGATCAACGCCACCACGGTGATCGGCATCAGCATCGTGCTTGGCCTGTTCTGGCTCTCGACCGTGCCGCTGACCAGCGCCATGGTGGCCACCTTCTTTGGCCCCCAGTGGATGAGCATGCTGTTCGGCTTCGTCTTCCTGTCGCACCAGCTCGGCTCGTTCTCGGGCCTTTGGCTCGCCGGCGTCCTCTATGACCAGACCAAGTCCTACGATATGATGTGGTGGATCTCGATCGCGCTCGCCCTGTTTGCGGCGCTCGTGCACCTTCCCATCCGCGAGGCTCCGGTCGCCCGCGCCCAGAAGCCCTTGGCCGCCTGACGGAGACCTATGGTGAGCCTCACATGATGTCGTCGACGTCCGAACGGATCGCCCCCGCCGAGAGCAGTGTGCCGCGCCTTGTCCGCCGCACCGGATTGGCGCTGCTCGCTGTGGCACTGCTTGGCGCGGCGTACCTGATCTGGGCCCGCGGCGAGGCCATGATCGTGGACTTGTCGACGCTTGCCGGAAGGGTCTGGTGCTTCTGACGG
Organism: Rhizobiales bacterium Ga0077524; assembly: GCA_001464755.1. GTDB lineage: Bacteria > Pseudomonadota > Alphaproteobacteria > Rhizobiales > Hyphomicrobiaceae. Next base: position 8,083 of record LNDR01000369.1, on the reverse strand, counting down.
GACCGCCACCAAAAGGAGGCGAGCCGGCCTGTGAGGAACCGCTTTCGACAGCGTCTTTGGCTTCGTAACGGCGATCCGTCCCCGCTCGGCTGGATCGTCGCTTCCATCAGCCTGGTCCTCCCTGTTGTCGGCCTCGTCCTCTGCTTGGTCGGCGGCGTGAGAGCCATCCACGGCGATGCCGACGGCTGGACCTGGATCGGCATCGGCGTCGCCGCCATCGCGCTCGACATCCTCATTGATTTCGCCTGGGCCCACCCGGGCGTCTCCGCGAGTGATCAACCCCACCTCAACCGACGCACCGATCAACTCGCCGGCCGCATGGCCATCGTGGCCGAGCCGATATCGGGCGGTCGGGGCAAGGTCCGCATCGGCGACACGCTGTGGGCGGCCGAAGGACCTGACATCCCGGCCGGCACGGTTGTCCGCATCGCTGCTGCCAACGCCACCGTGCTCCTCGTCGCAGTCGATCCTCCGGCGGGCGATCGCGGCCCGGAGCAGCCATGAACGAACGCTTCACCAAACCGGCACAACATCCCAGGCCATAAATTGACCATTGTTCAGTTCTATGCTATCCATCATCGCCACCGGTGCGTTTCACCGCTTCGAGATCGGATGATCACATGCTGCGTGCCCTTGCCCGCCTCGTCTCACGCCTGCTGCTCGGCTCGGCCGCATCGGCCCCACGCCAGCAGCTCGACCAGGACGCGCGCCTTGCCATGACCCCACGAACGCTGGAAACTGAGTTGTACGCACAGCGCAGTCAGGAAGAGAGCCTGCCACCACCCCGCCGCGTCGGCGCCTTTCTCGTCTACGAAGGTGGGCGTGGCTCCCACTCGCCCGGCGCGGAGGGTCCCCTCGGCGGTCCCGTGCCCCTCTGCCGGACGGCCAGGCGCAGCGGGGCGGGCAGCTGAAATCTTAACCGTGTTGCATTACACCACGAGAAAAACACGATTTTCCGGCGCCGCGCACCGGCTCCTCAACGAGGACAGACCATGTTCCAGTCGCTGATGACGTCGCGGCGGTTCGCACCGCTCTTCTGGTGCCAGTTCTTCTCGGCCTTGAACGACAACTTTCTCAAGACGGCGCTCGGCCTGCTCGTGCTCTACAAGCTCGGCGCCGAGCACGGTGCAGCCCTCGTCACGCTCGCCACCGCCGTCTTCATGGCCCCGTTCTTCGTGCTCTCTGCCCTCGGCGGCGAGATCGCCGACAAGCACGACAAGGCGCGCATCGCCGAGCGCGTCAAGCTGGCCGAGTTGGGCGTCGCTTTGATCGCCTCACTGGGTTTCATCCTCAGCTCCGTGCCCATCTTGTTTCTTGCTCTCGGTCTCTACGGAGTCATCGGCGCTCTCTTCGGCCCCATCAAATACGGCATCCTCCCGGATCACCTGACCACCGAGGAGTTGACTGCCGGCAACGCGCTGGTCGAAGGCGGTACATTCCTGGCCATTCTCGGTGGCGCCGTGGCCGCCGGCTATGTCATCGGCGAGGAGTTGAGCGGCGTCGCGATTTCCGGCCTGATCATTGCGCTGGCGCTCGCCTGCTGGCTATCCGCTCGCATGATCCCTGCCACGCGAGCCGGCGCCCCGGACCTTGCCATCACCCGCAACCCGCTCGTCTCGACCTTCCGCCTGCTCGGCGAACTCAAGTCCGATCACCGCCTGTGGATCGGCGGCCATATCGTCAGCTGGTTCTGGCTGGTCGGCGCGGTGGCACTCTCGCTGCTGCCCACGCTCATCAAGGTCAACCTCGGCGGCTCCGAGGGTGTCGTCACGCTCGCCATGGTCGCCTTCACCATCGGCATCGCCTTGGGCTCGCTCGTCGCGGCCCGTGCCAGCCACCATCGACCGAACTTGGCGCTGGTGCCTGTCGGCGCCGTCCTGATGTCGGTCTTCGCGATGAAGCTGGCCTACCTTGCCTCGACCGCGACCCCCGCGACCACCGTCATCGGTCCTGCAGCCTTCCTCGCCGACGTCTCTGGTTGGCCCCTCCTGCTCGCACTCACCGGCCTCGCCTTCGCCGGCGGCCTTTACATCGTCCCGGCATTCGCCGCCGTCCAGGCCTGGGCCGCGCCCGAGCGCCGCGCCCGCTCGGTCGCTGCGGTCAACATCCTGAACGCGCTCTACATGACGCTTGCAGGTCTCGCCGTCGCCGTCCTGCAGGCGCACGGCGTCGGCCTCGGCGTGCTGTTCCTGGTCCTCAGCCTCGCCAGCCTCGTCGTTGCCGGTCTCGTCATGTGGGCCTGGGGCCGCGACGGCGTCCAGGACGTCGGCCGCTTCATCTTCCAGGTCTTCCTGCGCCTCGAGGTGAAGGGCCTCGAGAACCTGCCCAAGCCCGGCGAGCGAACCATCATCGCGCCGAACCACGTCAGCCTTCTCGACGGGCCGATCATGCATGCGATCCTGCCCGGCCACGCCGCCTTCGCCATCGACACCGGCATGGCCGAGAAGTCCTGGGTGAAGCCCTTCCTCAAGGTCATCAACGCCTTCACTCTCGATCCGACCAAGCCGCTCGCTACCCGCTCGCTCGTCAACCTCGTCAAGGGCGGACAGACCGTCGTCATCTTCCCCGAGGGACGTCTCACCGTCACCGGCGGCCTCATGAAGGTCTACGACGGCACCGCCATGATCGCCGACAAGGCCGAAGCCTGGATTGTTCCCGTCCGCATCGAAGGGCCCGAGCGCTCCGGCTTCAGCTACTTGCGCCCGACCCAGATCTTGAAAGCCTGGTTTCCCAAGACCACTGTCACCATCCTCGCGCCACGTAAGCTCTCCCTACCCCCCGAGCTGAAAGGCAAGGCCCGCCGCCAGACAGCCGGCGCCCGCCTGCAAGACATCATGGTCGACACCGCCGTCGAGACGGCCCGCATCGACCAGACCTTGTTCTCGGCCCTTGTCGAGGCCAAGCGCACCAAGGCCACCGGCAAGACGCCCGCCGTCGAGGACCCGCTCGGCACGCGCCTGTCCTACGGCAAGCTGATCCTCGGCGCGCAGGTGCTCGCCGGCAAGCTCGCGCCGCTTTCCAAGGAAGGGCAAGCCGTCGGCGTTCTGCTGCCGAACTCGGCCGGCGTTGCCGTCACGTTCTTCGCGCTGCAGGCGATCGGCCGTGTCCCGGCCATGATCAACTTCACCGCCGGTCCCCAGAACGTCGCCGCTGCCTGCCGTGCGGCCGAGGCCAAGGTCGTGCTCACCTCGCGTGCCTTCGTCGAGAAGGGCCGCCTCGGCGACCTGATCGCCCGGCTCGAGACCGAGGGCATTGCGATCCACTACCTCGAGGACATCCGCGCATCGATCGGCATCGTCGACAAGCTGCGTGCCCTTCTGCGCGGCTCCCGCCCGCTCGTCGAGCGCCAGCCCAACGACCCGACCGTCGTCCTCTTCACCTCGGGCTCCGAGGGTACGCCGAAGGGCGTCGTCCTCTCGCACCGCAACCTGCTCGCCAACGCCGCCCAGTGCCTCGCGCGCATCGCCGCCGACGGCGAGGACAAGGTCTTCAACGTGCTGCCCGTCTTCCACTCGTTCGGCCTGACAGGCGGCATGATCATGCCGTTGATGGGCGGCATCCCGGTCTATCTCTACCCCTCGCCGCTGCACTACCGCATCGTGCCGGAGCTGGTCTACCAGACCAACGCCACCATCCTGTTCGGCACCGACACCTTCCTGTCCGGCTATGCCCGCACCGCTCACCCCTACGACTTCCACAACGTCCGCATGATCATGGCCGGTGCCGAGGCCGTAAAGGACCGCACACGGCAAGCCTACATGGAGCGCTTCGGCGTCCGCATCCTCGAGGGTTACGGCGTCACCGAGACGGCGCCCGTCCTCGCCATCAACACTCCGCTCGCCAACCGCCCCGGCACAGTCGGCCGCCTTTCGCCGCTCATGAAGGCGAAGCTCGATCCTGTCCCCGGCATCGAGGAAGGCGGCCGCCTGTCGGTCGCCGGACCCAACGTCATGCTCGGCTACTACCGCGCCGAGAACCCCGGCGTGCTCGAGCCCCCGGCCGACGGCTGGCACGACACCGGCGACATCGTCACCATCGACGCCGACGGCTACATCCGCATCCGCGGGCGCGCCAAGCGCTTCGCCAAGATCGCGGGCGAGATGGTCTCGCTCTCCGCCGTTGAGGTACTCGCCGCCGAACTCTGGCCGCAGGCGCTCTCGGTTGTCGTCTCGCTTCCCGACCCCCGCAAGGGCGAGCGTCTGGTCCTTCTCACTCAGCAAAGCGGCGCCGACCGAGCCGCCTTCCTGCGCCACGCGCGCCTCAAGGGCACCACCGAGCTGTCGGTACCCGCCGACATCCTGATCGTCGACCGCATCCCGCTGCTCGGCTCCGGCAAGCCCGACTACCAGGCCGCAACCACCCTCGCCCGCGAGCGCGCCACCTCGAAACCCGACACCGAAACTCCCGCCCAAATCAAAGCCGCGGAGTAGAGGCCCTCGGCGGAGAGTTGATAAGCAGCGAAAGACGCGCAACTTCTGACGTCCGGTGTATTCCCGGATCACGCGTCACACGCTTTTCCGCAAGGATGCCCCCACCACCACATGCGCGTCCCCTTGTAACTCTCAACTCAGCGACTCGCCTATGAGACGGGTTGCGGTGACAGGCGGGTGCTCGACATCCCTTGGGTCTTTGAAGACCGTGGGAGAGCGAGGGGCCCCGCTTGTCGTTCCTGTGAACCCGAACAGTCGCCTGGGCCGCGCCTCGCGAAGCTCGATTAGGCAAGGACGGGTCGTCATGGAAGTCACCGTTGGTATCGATGTCAGCAAGGACCATCTCGACGTGGCGGTGCGGCCGGGTGGTGAAGCGTTTCGTGTCGTACGTGGCGCACAAGGCATCGATGATCTTGTCGGCCACCTGAAAGCTCTGGCGCCGCAGCTCGTCGCGCTCGAGGCAACGGGTGGGTTCGAGACGGTCGTCACGGCAGCACTCGCGTCAGCCGGATTGCCGGTCGTGGTTGTCAACCCGGCACAGGTGCGTGCCTTCGCCAAAGCCATCGGGCAACGCGCCAAGACCGATCCGATCGACGCGCGTGTGATCGCCCATTTCGCAGAGGCGACCAAGCCGCCGGTACGGCCTCTGCGCGACGAGCAGACGCAGTTTCTGGCCGATTTGGTGCAACGCCGACGCCAGATCATCGAAATGATCGGGGCCGAAAACCAGCGCCGCAAGCGTGTTCCGGTACGTCTGGTCAAGAGCATCGATCGTCTGGTCAAGGCGCTGGAAAAGGAGCTGACCAGCGTCGATGGTGACATCGACGACGCCGTCCGCAACTCGCCCGCCTGGCGCGACAAGGAAGATCTGCTCAGATCGGTGCCCGGCGTCGGGCGGGTGATCACGCGGACCTTGATCGCCGACCTGCCTGAACTCGGCCGTCTCGACCGCAAGCAGATCGCAGCTCTGGTGGGTCTCGCTCCGTTCACCCGCCAGTCCGGCCAATGGCGAGGGCGTAGCTTCATCGGCGGCGGACGCACGGCCGTTCGCTGCGCGTTGTTCATGGGCGCCATGGTCGCCAAGCGCCACAATCCCGTCTTGAAGGCCTTCTTCGACCGCCTCGTTGCCAGCGGCAAAGCCAAGATGGTCGCTCTCATCGCAGTCGCCCGAAAGCTTCTCGTCATCCTCAACGCCATCGTCAGAGATCAAAAACCATGGCAAACCGCTTGACAGCCAAGACAGTCGCTCTCCCCTCGGGGAGAGGGTTAGGCTGAGGGGGCGATCCGCGAGTCGAGACATTGCAAGGATCGCATATTAGAAGGATCCGCCCTCCGCGAGATCGATCCCGCCCATGCTCGACATCATCGCCCTGATCGCGCCCGTCTTCGGGCTCATCGGGCTCGGCTTCTTGGCCGCGAAAGGCCGGATACTCGACCCAGCCGCGCCGCGCGTGCTCGCCATGTTCGGCTACAAGGTCGCCATGCCGGCGCTGCTCTTTCGTGCCATGGCGGGTGTCGGCGAGGTGCCCGTCTCGCCCCTGTGGCTCGCCCTCACCTACGTCACCGGCATCGCTGTGACCTGGGCTCTCGCCGTCCTCGCCACGCGTCTCCTCTTGCGCCGCCCTGCCGAGGATGCCCCGGCCTTCGCCATGGGCGCCTGCTTCTCGAACGGGGTTATGTTGGGCTTTCCCGTCATACTGCTCGCACTCGGCCCCGAAGCCGCGACCCCGATGGCCTTCCTCGCCACCTGCGAGACCGTCCTGCTCTGGCTATTCGGCACGCTGCACATGGGTCTCGTCGCCCAGGACAAGTCCCGGATCGGATTGCGCGCACTCGGCGCCGTCCTGCTCGACGTCGCCCGGAACCCGCTCATTCTCGCGCTCGCCGCCGGCCTCGCCTGGAACGCGACAGGCCTCGCGACGCCACCCGTCGCCGCCCGCCTGATCGATTTGCTGGCTGGCGCTGCCATTCCCGTATCGCTGTTCGCGCTCGGCATGTCGCTCGCCGCCTACGAGTTCCGCGGACAGGCATCGAGCGTCGCAACGCTTTGCGTCTTGAAGCTGGTGATCTATCCAGCGCTCGCCTTCTGGCTGGCGACTGAGGTATTCGAATTGCCGCGTATCTGGGCGGGCGCCCTGGTCATCTATGTCGCGATGCCGATCGGAGCCAACGCCTTCATATTCGCGGCCCGCTACGAGCGCGCCGTCGGCTCCATCTCGGCCGCCGTCGCTGTCTCGACGGTGCTCTCTGTCGTGACCGTCACCGTCGCCCTGGCACTTCTGGCGCAACAGGGCATCGTCATTCCGCAGTAAGCGCGCACGTCCCGCGCCTGTGTCATCCCGGCGAAGCTAATGCTTCACGTCGGCGAATGGCCGGGCCGGTTGGCCTACCGATACCGCCCGAGCAGCGCGGAGATCGCAGCCACCTCGGCCTCGATCTCGCCGATCATCGCTGCGGCATGAAAATGCAGTCCAGCCGCTAGCCCCGCCGTCTCGGCAGTTTGCGCGATGTCGGCATTGATCTCAGCCCAGAGCCTGCCAGCATCCGCACGCTCGATCGGCTCGTCTCGATCGAGAACCCTCGCACGGTCGAGCCCATCCAGCGCCATGTCGCCGCTCCCGCCTGCACGACGACCCACGCGGCCGCCCGTCCACCAAGGCTAGGCGTGATTTGGCTTAACGAGATCTTAACTGCGGCGCGGCTGGGCTGGGCTCACTCCATCGTGGCGCTCAATCGCTCCACCGCCTCAGCGAAATCCTTCTTGAACTCGAACACCACGTCGCGCGCGCGTAGTTCGTACTGCATCAGCCCGACAGCCTGCCCCACATAATACGTCGCCAGTTCCTTCGCGCCCTTGTGCCCGGCTTCGGCGAGCTTATCCACCTTCGCCAGTGCCGGCCGACTGACCAGGCCCTGCAGCGGCATCTCAAGCGGCTCCAGCTTTCCGGGTGCGCTCCACGCCTCCGTCCACGGCGACTTCAATTGCCGCGTCGGCTTTCCCGTACGGCTACGCGACCGCACCGTGTCGCGCGACGTTGCCGCCAGCATCTTCGCCTTCACCGTCGGGATGGTCTCGGCCTCGACCGTCGTCAGCCAAACGGATCCGGTCCAGGCGCCTGCCGCGCCCATCGCCATCACCGCTGCCATCTGCCGTCCTGTGGCGATGCCCCCAGCCGCCAGCACCTGCACCTCCGGATGATCCTTGATCGCATCCAGCAGTCGAGATCTCGCCGCAGTGGCCACCGGCCTCCGTGCCAGACACCACCAGGATCTCGACACCGGCCTCGATGTTCTTCAACGCATGCTGCCGCGCGCCCGTCAGCGCACCGACCGCGATGCCCCTGGCCCGGCAGCGATCCACCACCGACTTGGGCGGCGGCCCGAGCGCGTTGACGAACAACTTGATCGGATGCGCGAACGCGACGTCGAGCAACCGCTGCGCCCCGTCCTCCCGCATGTTCGCAGAGTAGTCGTGCGCCCAGTTCGACGTCCACAGGTCGGATGCATCGATGCCGTGCTGCTCGAGCAGGCTCGCGACATGCCGCTTGTGCCCCTCGGGAACGCGGCTAGCCAGCTCCTCTGCCGTCAGCTCACCCGATTTGTCCTCCATGCGTGCGGGAATGAGGAGATCGACTCCATAAGGTCCCTTGATC
>LNDR01000368.1 GCA_001464755.1 Rhizobiales bacterium Ga0077524 | reverse complement strand
GCCGAAGGACTTGGTCAGGGCATCGGCCCACGGTCTCGCCACGAGATCGGTGGCGCCACCGGCGGCAAAAGACACGATGAACTTGACGGGACGGCTCGGCCAAGCCTGCGCGTAGGCGGTTGCTCGTCCGACGATACTGAAGGCAGTCGCTCCGGCGGTGACCCGCAGGAAGTCGCGGCGTTTCATCCCAAGCACTCCTGTTTTTTGTTAACGCAACAGGATCGGCTCGGTTGTCCGCAACGGTCAATCGGAAACAAGGCCGCTGCTGATGGTCGACGGCGGCAGTCGGCCTCAACGCTAATCTTTCGGGGACATCTTCTCGAGCTTTGCCTGCATCGCGGCAAGCTGTGCTTTGAGTTCGTCGAGTTCGCTCGGCTTGCGCTTATCGGCCTGAGACGACGATGCCTTCTGCGGCGCCGCAGCAATAGGCGCTGATTTGCCGCCCTCTGCCCGGCTCGCGTCCGCCCGATCGCTCTCCGGGCGAGGCGTTTCCATACCGGGCATTCCCAGCATCCCGGGCATACCAGGAACGCCGGTCTTCCCACCGGAGAAGGGTGCGAACATGGTGATGGCTTGTTCGAACATGGCGAGGTTCTTGCGGGCCTGCTCCTGATAGGCCTCGAACGCGCCATGCGGGGTGAATGCGGTGGTGAACTGCTTGCGGAAGCGGTCCTGCTCCTTGGCAAGAGTCTCGAGGCTGACCTGCAGGTAGCTCGGCACCATCCGCTCCATGGTGTCGCCGTAGAAGCGTATGAGTTGGCGCAGGAAAGGCACGGGCAGCAAAGTCTGTGTGCCGGCACGGCTTTCCTGCTCGACGATGATCTGGGTGAGCACCGTATGCGTCAAGTCATCGCCGGACTTGGCATCGAACACCACGAAATCCCGCTCGGCCCGCACCATGGCCGCGAGATCATCCAGCGTGACGTAGGTGCTGGTCTCCGTGTTGTAGAGGCGGCGATTCGCGTACTTCTTGACGACGACCGGCTCCTTTTTGTCGCCGGAAGGATCTGCTTTGCTCAGCATGTGTTCGACCGCGTCTCTGCTGCACCTGCGAAACAATACCACATGGACGCGTCGTGGCAAAGCAATCGTCGACACCTCCCTGACCGCCTGCCACGCGGGTAAATCGGGCTTCTCGACGTCATCTGCCTCGACGTTGGGTAGCAATTGCGCACTGCACACCGATTGCGGCCGAGCAAGTAAGTCACTATCGATAGCCTTGAGGTGCGCGCTTCTTCGCAGGCTCTTTCTGGCATTCTCCTGGCCGCACAGTTGGCGGCGCGCGCATCATGCACGGTCTGACCTCGAGCATGTCCCGACCTTTCGGGCATCAAGGAGCAAATCTCATGAACCCCGACACCACCATCGTCATCGCCAGCGCAGCGCGCACCCCGGTCGGCTCGTTCAATGGATCCCTGGCATCGGTGCCGGCGCACGAACTCGGCAAGGTCGCGATCGAGGCTGCGTTGCAGCGCGCCAATGTCGAGGTCGGAGACGTGAACGAGGTCATCATGGGCCAGATCCTGACGGCAGCCGCCGGCCAGAATCCAGCCCGCCAGGCTTCGATCGCGGCAGGCATTCCCGTCGATGCTCCGGCGTGGGGTATGAACCAGCTGTGCGGCTCGGGGTTGCGGGCAGTCGCGCTCGGTGCGCAGCAGGTGCTCGACGGCGCCACGATCGTCGTCGCAGGCGGCCAGGAGAGCATGAGCCAGGCGCCCCACGCCATGTACCTTCGTGACGGCACGAAGATGGGCGACACGAAAATGATCGATACCATGATCAAGGACGGCCTCTGGGACGCTTTCAACGGCTACCACATGGGCACCACCGCCGAGAACGTGGCGCGCCAGTGGCAGATCACGCGCGACGAGCAGGACAAGTTTGCCGTCGCCTCGCAGAACAAGGCCGAGGCCGCAAAGAAGGCCGGCCGTTTCAAAGACGAGATCGCGCCCGTTGTGATCAAGACGCGCAAGGGCGAGACGGTCGTGGCCGAAGACGAGTACATCAAGGATGGCGTGACCCTCGAGGCCATTTCGAAGCTCCGTCCGGCATTCGACTCGAAAGAGGGCTCGGTGACAGCGGCGAATGCCTCCGGCATCAACGACGGCGCCGCAGCCGTGGTGCTGATGACCGAGTCCGAAGCAAAGCGCCGGGGCATCAAGCCGCTGGCCCGCATCGTTTCCTGGGCCAATGCCGGCGTCGATCCCTCGATCATGGGAACCGGCCCGATTCCGGCCTCGAAGAAGGCGCTGGAGAAGGCCGGCTGGACCGTCAACGACCTCGACCTGATCGAAGCCAACGAGGCCTTCGCGGCGCAGGCCTGCGCGGTGAACAAGGGCCTCGGTTGGGATACGTCGAAGGTCAACGTCAACGGCGGTGCGATCGCAATCGGACATCCGATTGGCGCGTCCGGTGCACGGGTCCTCACGACCCTGCTTTACGAAATGCAGCGCCGCGATGCGAAGAAGGGCCTCGCCACGCTCTGCATCGGTGGCGGTATGGGCATAGCCATGTGCGTCCAGCGCGACTGACAGCAGTCTTGCGGCGGAATCCTGGACAATGGGTTCCGCGATTGACCAACATCATGATTTCTACCGGGGCGATCTCCAATCGCCCCCGGACAGTTGCTGGTGGCTATAGATTGACGTTCTCGCGCACACCGAAATAGCCGGCCCCAACAAACAACCCCGGAGGGATGAGCCCCATGGCCCGCGTCGCAGTCGTCACCGGAGGAACCCGCGGCATCGGAGAGGCGATCTCGATCGCTCTCGGCCGCAAGGGCTATCGCGTCGCGGCGACCTATGCCGGTAACGACGAGGCCGCGCAGCGCTTCTCCGCCGCGAACGGAATCCCCGTCTATAAATTCGATGTCGGCGACTACGACGCCTGCGAGAAAGCCGTGGCGCAGATCACCCACGACCTCGGCCCGGTCGACGTTCTCGTCAACAACGCCGGCATCACGCGCGATGCACCACTCCATCGCATGACCAGGGCCTATTGGGGCGATGTCATCCGCACCAACCTCGACAGCGCGTTCAACATGACCCGGCTCGTCATCGACAGCATGCGCGGGCGCAATTTCGGCCGCATCGTCAACATCTCGTCGATCAACGGGCGCAAGGGCCAGTTCGGACAGTCCAACTACGCCGCCGCGAAAGCCGGCCTGCTCGGTTTCACGAAGGCCCTGGCCCTCGAGGGTGCCGCCAAGAACATCACATGCAATGTCATCGCACCGGGTTACATCAACACCGAGATGGTGGCAGCGGTGCCGAAGGATGTGCTCGAGTCGAAGATACTGCCGTTCATTCCGGTCGGGCGGCTCGGCACGGCGGAGGAAATCGCGCGCTGCGTCGTGTTCCTCGCGGCAGACGATGCGGGCTTCATCACGGGTGCCTGCCTGGATGCCAACGGCGGTCAGTACATCGCGAGCTGAGCGCCTGGGCGGCTGGATCGGGGGATGTGACAGCCTCCATCTCAGCGTGCGATAAGCATGCCATGCAGGAAAAAACCCATAGCGTAAAACCGGACAGCGGCGAGCTGAGGCATGCGCGTCTCGTCGTGCGGCGAGCCGAGCCCGTCGACATCCCCGCGATCGCGGCCCTGAGCCGGCGCATCTATCATCCGCAGCCGGCGCTGACGTCCCAGATGATCCGGGGCCATCTGAACAACTTCCCCGACGGCCAGTTCGTCGCCGAGCATGAAGGGCTGATCGTCGGCTATTGCGCGACGTTCGTGATCGACGAGGCGACCGCGCTCGGGGCGCACACCTGGACCGGCATCACGGGTGGTGGCTTTGCCGCACGACACGATCCGAAGGGCGACTGGCTCTACGGCATGGACGTCTCGGTCGATCCGGGGCATCGCCGGCTGCGCATCGGTCAGCGGCTGTATAACGCACGAAAGGCGCTCGCCAAGCGACTCGGGCTCAAGGGCATCGTGTTCGGTGGGCGGATGCCGGGGCTCGCTCGACGGCTGCGCGACGCCGGCTCGGCCGCGGGTTATCTCGAGGCGATCAAGGAGCGGAAATTCACGGATCCCGTGGTGAATTTCCACATCGCACAGGGCTTCGCGGCCGAAGGCGTCCTCGAGGGCTACGAGCCGGGAGACAGGGAGTCGCTCGGCACGGCGAGCCTGATGGTCTGGCGCAATCCCGAGTATGTGGAAGGGCGAAACCGGACCGCCTCGAGCCTGGCGCGACCCAGCAAGGTTCGTGTGGCGGCCGTACAGTATCAAATGCGCGGGATCACGGATCGCGACGACTTCAAGCGGCAGGTCGCCTATTTCGTCGACGTGGCGGCCGACTACAAGGCCGATTTCGTCGTGCTGCCAGAGCTCTTCACGCTGCAGCTCCTATCTCTCGAGAAAACGCCGCTGCCACCAATGCAGGGCATCGAGCGCATAACGAGCTATACGGAATGGTTCATCGGCTTCATGCGCGACCTCGCCGTCGAGCACAACATCAACATCATCGGTGGCACACAGCCGACGCGGCACGAGAACGGCACCATACGCAACGTCGCCTACGTGTTCCTGCGCGACGGCGCCGTCTACGGGCAGGACAAGATCCACCCGACGCCGAGCGAGGCGTACTGGTGGAACATCAAGGGCGGCGATACGGTCAACGTCATCGATACCGATTGCGGGCCGATCGGCGTGCTGGTCTGCTACGATGCCGAGTTCCCCGAGCTTGCTCGCCACATCGCAGACCAGGGCGCGATGCTGCTGTTCGTTCCGTTCTGCACGGACGACCGGCGCGGCTTCCTCCGCGTGCGCTACTGCTGTCATGCGCGCGCCATCGAAAACCAGATTTACGTCGTGATGGCCGGGGTTTGCGGCAATCTGCCGAACGTCGAGAACATGGATGTGCACTACGCCGAAAGCGCGATTCTGACACCGTGCGACATCCCCTTCGCCCGAGATGGCGTGGCCGCCGACACGGCTGCCAACACGGAGACCATCGCCATCGCCGACCTCAGCCTCACCGATCTCGAGGTCGCGCGCCGGGAAGGCAGCGTTCGCAACTTCCGCGACCGGCGCTTCGATCTCTATCGGGTCGCGTGGACAGGTGCGCCGCCACCCCCGGTACCAGTATCCAGCAAGGCCGCGGGCCAACCAGGACCGCCGAAGGGCGGCTAGCACAGGCGCCCTCCACCGCTCACTTGGCGCAGTGAGCATAGATCGGCCGCTGACCGCCGATTGACACTTCTGCGGCCGTCTCTATCCTGCACGAACCGCCGTTACAGGCCGGCGGAAGAGACCGCTCGATATCGGAGCTTGCCCCGAACTCGATCGGCGCCGAAGGAGCAACCGCCCCGGAAACTCTCAGGCAAAAGGACCGCCGGCCGATGGCACTCTGGAAAGCAGCGGCATCCGTCATTAGCCGCTCACCGAAGGGGTAAGGTGGATACTTGGTTGGCGCTTCGGTTGCCCACTCGGCAACCGCGCCGTGGAGCCGGCAGCGCAAGCGTGCCGCGCTGCCACGCAAAGCGCAGACCGGGTGTGCACTCAATTCTCTCAGGTTCCGTGACAGAGGGGGCTTCCGCTCGTGCGCAATCAGGCGCGCGATCGTGGAGCCGTCACGGGATGCGACCATGGCCGAGCCATCTGCCGCCACGCCAGAGCCCCTGAAGCGAACACCGCTCTACGACCTCCACGCCGCCGCCGGCGCCAAGTTGGTGCCGTTCGCCGGCTACGAGATGCCTGTACAGTACCCCATGGGCGTCCTGAAGGAGCATCTCTGGACGCGGGAGAAGGCGGGGCTGTTCGACGTGGCGCACATGGGGCTGTGCTTTCTGCAGGGCCCCGATCACGAGACGACGGCGCGCGCGCTCGAGGCCCTCGTGCCCGCCGACATCGTGGCGCTGAAACCAGGCCAGCAACGCTATACGCAGCTTGTCGACGAGACAGGCGGCATTCTCGATGACCTGATGGTGACGCGCTCGCCTGGCCCCGTCGAGGACGGCAATCTCGTTCTGGTCGTCAATGCCGGGTGCAAGGACGCCGACTACGCCCACATCCGCGCGCGGTTGCCCGGCAACGTGAAGCTCTTCGTCACCGACCGGCGCACTTTGCTTGCCCTGCAAGGGCCGGCAGCAGCAGCGGTACTGGCCCGGCATGTTCCTGGCATCGATGGGCTTGGTTTCATGACCGGCACCTTCTCCACTCTGCTCAGCCAGACGATTTTCGTCACCCGTTCAGGCTACACTGGCGAAGACGGCTTCGAGATCGCGGTGCCGGATTCCGACGCCGCCGCGATCTGGCAGAAGTTGGTGGCCGAGCCCGACGTCGAGGCCATTGGGCTCGGCGCGCGCGACTCGCTCCGCCTGGAGGCGGGGCTCTGCCTCTACGGCCACGACATCGACACGACGACGTCCCCCATCGAGGCCAATTTGCAATGGTCGATCCAGAAGCGACGGCGCACCGATGGTGGTTTTCCCGGAGCAGCGCGCATCCAGCGCGAGTTGGCGGACGGACCGGCCCGCAAACGTGTCGGGATCAAGCCGGAGGGCCGCGCACCGGCACGCGAAGGCACCGAGATTGTGTCGTCCGGAGGTGAACCGATCGGGAAAGTAACCTCCGGCGGCTTCGGGCCGAGCGTCAATGGTCCCGTCGCTATGGGCTTCGTCACGGCGTCCCACGCCTCGCCGGGCACCAAAGTGCAGCTGGTGGTGCGGGGTAAGCCGCTGCCAGCCGAAGTCGTCACGCTCCCGTTCGTGCCGCATCGGTATTTCAGGAGATTGGGCACGTAGCACGTAGGTTGGGTTAGCGCGGCCACCGGATGACAAGCCAAAGGCTGCACCGACGGAACCGCGCGTAACCCAACACCGAGAACACCGCGCCCAATCGGCACCACACCGAGGAACACTGCCAATGCCCACCATCAAATTCACCAAAGAGCACGAGTGGATCAGCGTCGACGGCGATGTCGCCACGATCGGCATCACGGCACACGCCGCCAAGCAACTCGGCGACGTCGTCTTCGTCGAGGTGCCGGAAGTCGGACGCGCCGTGACAGCGGGCGAGGCATGCGCTGTCGTGGAGAGCGTGAAAGCCGCGAGCGACGTCTATGCGCCGATTTCTGGCGCGGTCATCGAGGCCAATGCCGAGCTGGCAGGTCGACCAGCGGCCGTCAACGAGGGCCCCGAAGGCGAGGGCTGGTTCTTCAAGCTCAAGCTCTCGAATGCGAGCGAGCTATCCGGACTGATGGACCGCGCCGCTTACGACCAGTTCGTCAAGGACAACGCCTGATGCGCTACCTCCCTCTCACTGATGACGACCGCCGCGAGATGCTGGCGAAAATCGGCGTCGGCGGCGTCGACGATCTCTTTGTGGCCGTGCCGCGCGACAAGCTGATGCGCGATCTGCCGGCGCTGCCAAGAACCATGTCGGAGCTCGAGGTCGAGCGCGAGATGGCGAAGCTCGCCGGCTTGAACACCTCTGCAGGCTCGGTCCCGTTCTTCATCGGAGCCGGCGCCTATCGCCACCATGTGCCGGCGACCGTCGACCATCTGATCCAACGCTCGGAATTTCTGACGAGCTACACGCCCTACCAGCCGGAGATCACCCAAGGCACGCTGCAATATCTCTTCGAGTTCCAGACGCAGGTGGCGAACCTGACGGGCATGGATGTCGCCAATGCCTCGATGTACGATGGCTCCACCGCCGCGGCCGAGGCTGTGTTGATGGCGCACCGTATCACGCGGCGCAAGAAGGCCGTGCTGTCGGGCGGGCTCCACCCGCAGTACGGCGATGTGATCCGCACGCTGGCGCACCATGGCGGCTCGGCAGTGGACACGCTCCCTCCCGATCCCGCAGGATCCGAGGACATTGCACAACGCATCGATGGCGAAACGAGCTGCATCGTGGTGCAGTATCCGAGCTTTTTCGGGACCATCCGCGATCTCGAGTCGGTCGCGAAGGCAGCGCACGCCAAGGGCGCCCTGCTCATCGTCGTCGTTACAGAAGTGGTCGCGCTCGGCCTTCTCAAATCGCCCGGCGAGATGGGCGCTGACATCGTCGCAGCCGAAGGCCAGTCGATCGGCAATGGCCTCAATTTCGGCGGACCCTACGTCGGGCTCTTCGCGACGCGCGACAAGTACGTGCGCCAGATGCCGGGTCGGCTCGCGGGCGAAACTGTGGATGCCGAAGGGCGGCGCGGGTTCGTCCTCACACTCTCGACACGCGAGCAGCACATCCGGCGCGAGAAGGCGACGAGCAACATCTGCACGAACTCGGGGCTGTGCGCGCTCGCCTTCACGATCCACATGACGCTGCTCGGCGAGGCCGGCCTGAAGCAACTCGCCGAGATCAATCACGCCAACGCCTGCGATCTCGCCGACCGGCTGGCGCGTTTGGACGGTGTGGAAGTCATCACACCCGCGTTCTTCAACGAGTTCACGTTGCGCGTGGCGGGAAATGCTGCCGGGATCGTGGACAAGCTGGCACAGAAAGGCGTGCTCGCGGGCGTGCCGGTATCGCGGCTGCTGCCGGGAACGCCCGAGTGCTCCGACCTCATCGTCGTCGCCTCGACGGAGATCAACACGGACGACGACCGGGCAACCTTCGCAAAGGCGTTGGCAGCCGCGGTCGCGACTTGACTGAGCAGAAGGGCTCGCGTGGCCACGCTGGCATCCCGCACGGCGAGTATGCGAGAGGCTTGAAATGACCAAGGTGCAGACAGAGCACGAGCAGCTGGCTCAGCAGTTTGGCGCGATCCGCGCCAGGCTCGAGGCTTGCCGCGCGATGGCCGCTGAGAAAGGCAACGATGCCGATGCTCTGGCTTCAGCGATTGGGGAGCATCTCGCGAGACTCGATCCAGGCGAACTCCCGGCCGCGGCCCAGGTGGTCTGGACGGAGCGGATCGCGCGCCCGCTGAAGGCCGACATGGCAAAGCCGCTGGCGGCCCGAGCTGTCGCATCGATCCGATCCTGGCCGTCGGCGCGGGTCGGCCAAATCGTCCAGGCTTTGAGCGAGATCGAAGCGCTGGTGATCGATGCAGAGAACGACGCCGAGCACGAGGTGATCTACGCCGAGATCTCGAGGACGTACTCATGACCCATGGATCGACGCACGGCATGTCATTCTCATCTCAGGCATCGGGGGCAGCGACATGAGCTTCCCCGCCATTTCCCGCTTCATCGAAGCCATAGGCACGGACGCGAGCGCCGAGGTGGTTGCGACGGCTTTTGCGCATCATCTTTCCCACCTCACGGCCGACGCGCTTCCTGCCAACGCCCAGCCGCACTGGCGCGATGTCGCGAGGCTGCTGAGGTCGCCTGCCGAAAAGCCAATCCCCGAGCGAGCGGTCGCGGCCATCAAGTCGTGGCCGGCCGTACGCATCGGAGAGCTTTTCAACCACATTCGCCAGCTCCACGCCCTGCTCGAGAAGGCCGAGAACGACCGGCTCGAGGACGAGATCCGCGACAGCATCAGACGCCATTATCTTTGAGGAACGGACACCACAGATGGCAATGAACACGCAAGGCCGTCCGACCGGTCCCGGCAGCGCCGAGAGAAGTGAAGTCGGCACGTTCACCGGCAACCGAGGCCTCGACCACGAGGAGGCGCTGATCTTCGAAATCGGCCGTGCGGAAACGACGGGCGTCGATCTTCCGCAACCGAAGTCGGTCAAGGCTCGTCTCGGCGGCCTCCAGCGCCGGCAACCGATCGGCCTGCCGGGACTGACCGAGCCGGAGACGATGCGCCACTACGTGCGGCTCTCACGCAAGAACTATGCGATCGATTCCGGGCTCTATCCGCTCGGCTCCTGCACCATGAAGCACAATCCCCGTCTCAACGAAAAAATGGCGCGGCTCGCGGGCTTCGGCGATGTGCATCCGTTGGCGCCGCAAAGCACAGTGCAGGGAGCGCTGGGGCTGATGCAGGCGCTCGCGGGGTATCTGCTGGAGCTCACGGGCATGCAATCGGTGGCGCTGTCGCCTAAGGCGGGCGCACATGGCGAGCTTTGCGGCATGCTCGCGATCAAGGCCGCGCACGACGCGAAAGGCTCGAAGCGCAACATCGTGCTGGTGCCGGATTCCGCGCACGGCACCAATCCGGCGACAGCAGCCTTCATGGGCTACCACGTCAAGTCGATACCGGCGCGCGCCGACGGCACAGTCTCGGCGGACGCTGTCAAAGCCGCGCTCACACCCGAAGTCGCTGCCATCATGCTGACCAACCCGAACACATGCGGCCTATTCGAGCCCGAGGTGGCCGAGATCGCGCGCGTCGTCCACGACGCCGGCGGCTACTTCTACTGCGACGGCGCTAACTTCAACGCCATCGTCGGCAAGGTTCGTCCCGGCGACCTTGGCATCGATGCCATGCACATCAATCTGCACAAGACGTTCTCCACTCCGCATGGCGGCGGCGGACCGGGCTCGGGACCGGTGGTACTGTCGGCGGCGCTGGCGCCTTACGCACCGGTGCCCTTCGTTGTCCGCGACGGAACGGCCTACAAGCTCATCGAGCACGAGGCCGAGGCGCAGGACGGCATGCACCCGCTCGGGCGTCTGACGGCCTTCCACGGGCAGATGGGCATGTTCGTCCGCGCGCTGGCCTACATGCTGAGCCACGGATCGGACGGCATGCGGCAAGCGTCGGAGGACGCTGTGCTGGCGGCGAATTACGTCCGCGCCTCGCTGCGCGATGTGATGAGCCAGCCGTTCGGCGACCAGCCGTGCATGCACGAGGTACTGTTCGACGACGCATGGCTGAAGGACAGCGGCGTGACCACGCTCGACTTCGCCAAGGCGATGATCGACGAGGGCTACCACCCAATGACCATGTATTTCCCGCTGGTGGTGCATGGCGCCATGCTGATCGAGCCGACCGAGTCGGAATCCAAGCAGTCACTCGACCTGTTCATCGCAACGCTGCGCGACCTCGCCAAGGACGCGACCACCGGCAACGACAAGCGCCGGTTCAAGGATGCGCCCAGGCTCGCGCCGCGCCGCAGGCTGGACGAGACGAAAGCCGCCCGCGAGCCGAGGCTCAGGTGGCGGCCTCCGGTCAGGCCGGAGGCGGCGGAATAATGGAGACGCGACCTCGCAACGGGGCCGACTTCGCCTCTCGGCACAGATAAGTCGACTTATCCACAAGCCCTCCCACCCAGCGGGGGATCGTCATCATTTCACCCTTGGCAGGCCATGCTGGTTGCCTATCAAACAGAGCATGGCCGACGGCGAGGATCTGCGCATTGTCATCGATCTGGATCACGCCGAGCGCGAGGCGCAGCGCGTGGCGGATCTGCTCAGCGCGCTGCGAAAGCGGCATGATCTTTCGCGCTACGAGTTCACGAGGCTGGTTCGTGTGCAGCCGGCCGGCGCCACACACAGCCATCCCATCCTGACGCTCGGAACGCGTTTCGCCGAGACCGAGGACCTGTTGCTGTCGACCTATCTGCACGAGCAGATGCATTGGTACCTCTGGCGCCTCGGCGGCCCGGACCACGATCCCGTCGCACCGTTCTTCGACGAGCTCGTCAGGCGATACCCAAAGGCGCCGACGCGGCTGCCCGAAGGCGCGCGCAGCTACGAGCAGACCTACCTGCATCTCGTGGTTTGCTGGCTCGAGGTCGCGGCCGCGACCGAGCTGATCGGGCGGGAGCGAGCTGCAGCCATCGCCCATGCACCATGGGGCTATCGGTGGATCTACCGGACCGTGCTCGACGACTGGGACGCGATCGGCGCGCTCCTCGAGGCGCATGGCATTCTGCCGATGCGCACGCCCGACGAGTTCGACAAGGAGGATCGGCAGCGCAAACGAATGCCCGTCAACGCCGATCAGAGAAGAAAGACACCAGCAGAGCCGCCGCCTCGCTCTCGCAAATCCCCCCGTAAAGCTCGGGGACGTGGTGGCAGGTCGGGTGGCTGAACACGCGCGCGCCGTGCTCGACGCCGCCCCCCTTGGGGTCGCTGGCGCCCCAGTAGAGGCGCCGCACGCGCGCCAGCGATATGGCGGCAGCGCACATCGGGCAGGGCTCGAGCGTCACATAAAGGCTCGCACCGACGAGACGCTGCTCACCGGCTGCCCGGCAAGCAGCGCGAATAACCAGCATTTCGGCGTGCGCAGTGGGATCGGCAAGCTCACGCGTTCGATTTCCGTCTGCTGCGAGCAGCGTTCCGTCGGCCGCCAACAGAACCGCACCGACGGGCACCTCGCCCCGAGCCGCCGCAGCCCGAGCCTCGGCCAGGGCGCGCTGCATCGGGGTCTCGGCTGGCGCCATCGGCGGCTTTGCGGCGTTCACACCATCGATCACGGCGGCTTCCTGCGACTCGTCAGCGGATCTATATAGCTCGCTTGGATGATTTGGTTGGCTTGGCCCCGCGATGGTGCATCGGGTGCCGGGCCACCAGAGCGGAGCATGCGGCGCCTCATGGCAGAAACACTCAATGCGGCACCGCGGCCCAGCCGTATCCGGCGCCTGAGATCGCAACTGCGCCGATTGTACTTCAGCTCCGATCCCGGGGCTCGCGCCTTTCGGTTGATCATGCTCGCGGTCGACGTGGCGCTCTTGGTCTATTTCATCGCGGCGTCGTTCCACCATCAGGCGCCGTGGCACATCAAAGTCGATCTCGTCATTGCCACGCTACTCGTACTGGAATGGCTGGTGAGGTTGTGGATCTACGATTTGAGGCTCAAGCTCTTTAAGCAGATCTCGACATGGGCTGACGTGTTGGTGATCCTATCGTTGCTGGCCCCCATGCTGAACGAGAGCCTCCTGTTCCTGCGCGTGCTCCGGTTCATGCGGCTATTACATTCGTACCACACGCTGCGCGACTTGCGTGAGGTGTGGCCCTTCTTCCGCAAGAACGAGGACGTCATCGACGCCACGATCAATCTGACCGTGTTCATCTTCGTTATGTCAGCGATCGTGCACGTGGCTCAGGTCCGAACCAATCCCGGAATCAACAACTACATCGATGCTCTCTATTTCACGGTCACGACGCTGACGACGACCGGCTTCGGCGATATCGTGATGAGGGACGTGCCAGGTCGCCTTCTGGCCATCGCCATCATGATCTTCGGCCTCGGGCTGTTCCTGCGCCTGATTCAGGCCATTTTCCGGCCGACCACGGTTCGCCAGCCCTGCCCCGACTGCGGTCTTGTCAGGCACGATTCCGACGCCGTCCATTGCAAGCATTGCGGGCGCGTGATGAATATCAGGTCGGAGGGCACGCCCGAGACATGAGGGCCAGGCGCCTGCTGGCGCTCCCTGATCGCACAGCCTCATCAGCCGCGAATCGCATCACCAACGGTGGTGCCGTTGCCGGTGATGGTAGCCACGATGATTATAATGCCGCACCCTGTAAGAGTGCCGAGACCGGTTGTACCGCGGCGCATAGTAGCTGCGTGCCGTGTAATAGTGCCGTGGTGCGTAGTAGCGGCGAGGCACGTAGTAGCTACGTGACGTGTAGTAGCGAGGTCCGCTGTAGTAGGAATAACCGCTATGGTAGTAGGGCCGGCGGTAGGAGTGCCGGTGCCCGGCGTGTGCCAGCGTCCCGAGCACGAGACCTCCGATGATCCCAGCTGCGATTGCGCCACCATGGTGATGCCTCCGACCCGCCTCCGCCTGAGGCGCGATGACCGAAGTTGCAACGACGAGCGCCGCTGCAGCGAAGAGTGTCGTCATCCGGTTTCTGAGCATCGTCGATGTCCTCCTGTGCTCCCCAGCAACACCTTGGACGGCCGGATAGTTCCGTGATTGCAAGCCCTTGGAAATGATCGATTGCGGGCCGACTACCGCCCACCCCCGCGCGGCGCTGTCGTCCGTGGCCGCTCCCTGTCGCCCTTCATGACGATGCAGGTCGCAGTTGCCACTTGTGGCGTGTGTCCGCTTCGTGGTTCACCAAGTCGGGGCATGCCTCCATCGACACGACGCCATGCGTGATGGTAGCGGCCCCACCCGGGCCTCGACCTTGGGCCATTACAGCAAAGCCGGTATCCATGAGCAGCAATGACAAGCCACGGCGCGGCCCTCGAAGTGGCGACGAGCGCCCGCAGGGAGCGTCCCGAACCGCTCGGCACGAGCCGAGGGCGGCAACGCCACCTCGCGCCAAGCCACGCCCCACGCGACGACGGCCCGAGACCGAGGTAGCGCCGTCTGGCGCGGCGGCAGAGCCGATGCGGATCGCCAAGGCCATGGCACGCGCCGGATTATGCTCGCGGCGGGATGCGGAACGCTGGATCGCGGATGGGCGGGTGGCAGTGAACGGCCATGTCATCCGGTCGCCCGCGCTCGACGTGAAGCCCGAGGACCGGGTGATGGTCGACGGCCAGCCGCTCCCCGGCGCCGAGCCACCGAAGCTCTGGCGCTACCACAAGCCGAAGGGCCTGGTGACGACGCATCGCGACCCGGAAGGCCGCGAGACCGTGTTCGACAAGCTGCCGGCGGAACTCGGGCGCGTGATTTCTGTCGGGCGCCTCGATGTCACATCGGAAGGCTTGCTGCTGGTGACCAACGACGGCGCGCTCGCCCGGCATATGGAGCTGCCGGCCACCGGCTGGCTTAGGCGCTATCGGGTGCGGGCGCATGGCCGCATCACACCGGCGGCGCTGGAGAAGCTGAAGGACGGCATCGAGGTCGATGGCATCAAGTACGGGCCGATCGAGGCGACGCTCGACAAGGAGCAGGGCGCCAACGTGTGGCTGACCATCGGCTTGCGCGAGGGCAAGAATCGCGAGGTGCGCAAGGTGCTGGGCGCGCTCGGCCTGGACGTGAACCGGCTGATCCGGATCTCCTACGGACCGTTCCAGCTGCTCGACCTGCCGCCCGGGGAGGTGGAGGCGGTGAAGCGGCGTGTTCTGGCGGAGCAGCTCGGTCCGAGCCTCGCGCGCGAGCTTGGCCTGATGGAGGCGGCGGACGCCGATCGGGAGCGCCGGACGAAGGCGCGGGATGCTGCTCGTCATGAGCGTTCACGTGATGGCGTGCAGAGCCGCGCCAACGACGGAAAAAGGCGAGACCAGGACGACGACGCGTGAGGGTCGTCGCAGGCAAGCTGCGCGGGCGGGCGCTCGCGACGCCGGACGACGGCGCCATCCGGCCAACGTCCGACCGGGTGCGCGAGGCGGTATTCAATATCCTGGCGCACGGCATCGACGGCTTCGATCTGGAGGGCTGCCGGGTCCTGGATCTCTTCGCGGGCACCGGCGCTCTCGGGGTCGAGGCGATCTCGCGAGGCGCTGTTTTCTGTCTCTTCGTCGAGGAGGACGCGGCGGCACGCGGGCTCATCCGGCGCAATATCGAGGCTTTCGGATTGACCGGGCAGACGCGGATCTACCGGCGCGATGCAACGAGCCTCGGGCCGGCGCTGCCACGCGAGCGGTTCGGGCTGGTGGTCGCCGACCCGCCCTACGGAAAAGGCCTCGGCGAGCGGGCCATGACCGCGGCAGCCGAGGGCGGATGGCTGGAGGCTGGCGCAGTGGCGGTGCTGGAGGAGAGGGCCGACGTCGCGATCGCGTGGCCCGACGGTTTCGAGCCGTTCGACGACCGGACGTGGGGCGATACGACCGTACATTTCGCCCGCTGGCACGGCGCCTCCAAATGAACGACTGGTCGAAGGACGAGCCGCGTGCGGCAGGCCAAGCGCGCCCTCCGCGCGTCGACGGCTGGATCGAGGCGGGGGTGTTTTCGATCGCCCTGGCGGTGCTCAACGTCTCCTACGGCCTCGGCCAGCAACTGGGCGTCAACCCGATCGCGCTGCTCTTCTGGGCGATGCCGGTGGGAGCCATCGCGCTGCTGCTCGCGAGCGGGCTCGGGTCGAACTGGCGGGCGGTCATCTCGCACCCGCTGAGCCTGGTGGTGGGCGGCGGCATCATCGCGATGGAGGCCGTCTACTACGTGCTGCTCGGGCTCGTCACGCCGACGGATGGCAGCGTGCTGGTACGAATCGGCGTGCCTATCGCGATGGTCTTGGGATTCGTGCTTGCGGGACGGCGGCCGAGCCGCCTCGGCATGCTCGGCGGCCTCGTCATCATCGGGGCCATTCTCTGGTACCTGCCGCGCATGGAGACGGCGTGGCCGCTCGGTGCATTCATGCTCGGTTCGGCCTGCGGCTTCATCATGAGCGCGCGCTCGTTCGCGGCGGAGAAGCATCCGTGGAATCGCGCAGCGCACACGATCCGCGAGAAAATGCGCGTCACTGGCCTCGTGCTGTTGCTCGCGTCTGGAGTGGGGATGCTCGTCCTGTTCACGGCGATGGCAGGGACCGCGCACGGCCTCTTCTCCGGGCCGAGTTGGCTGCCGCAGCTGCATCACTTGGTCTATCCCCCGGCCATCGTTCTGGGCGTCTTCGTCGGGGCGCTGGTGCTGACGGCAATGCAGTATCTCGGGTTTTCGGTGGTGGTGAAGCTCGGCGCGGAAAATTTCGTCGCGACGACGGCGCTGATCCCCGTAACGACGCTCGGCGTGCAGCAGCTTGCCGTGGCGGCGGGGCTGCTGGCACCGATTGCCATCGACTGGCACGTGGTGCCGGCGATGGTGGGCGTGATTCTGGGCGTCGCGCTGGTGATCGGGGGCGGCCGGCGGGGCGCGTGATCGCTTGCGATTGACAGAAGCCTGTGAGGCGGGCCGATCATGTGGGACGAACGAAAAACGGAGGACGCCCCCATGGCCGACACAGCACGCACCATTCCCCTGCCCAAAGCCTTGAGCCTCGTCGGCAAACGTATCGTCGTGACGGGCGCCGCCAACGGCATCGGCCGCGCGACCGCCAAGGCCGCCGCCGAGCTCGGCGCCACGCTGCTGCTCACCGACCGGGCGCCGCTCGCCGAGGTGACGGCCGAGGTCGAGGCCCTCGGCGCCACCGTCGACACGCTGGAAGGCGATCTGACCGAGGACGGGTTTGCCGAAAAGCTGATCGCGCGTGGACCGGTGGATGGGCTTGCCCATTGTGCGGGCATCCTGGGGCGCACGCCGCTTCTCAAGGCCGAGAACCCGCGCCAGCGCTTCATGCAGACGATGGACGTCAACGTGATGGTCCCGATCCTGCTCGGCTCGGCGATGATCGAGCATATGGCGGCGCGCGGCGGCGGCTCGATCGTGATGATCGGCTCGGTGGCAGGACGCACGGGCGGCACGTCGCTCTCGACGCCGCTCGACTATTCGGCCTCGAAGGGCGCCGTGCATGTCGTGGTGCGTTGGCTGTCGCGCAATGCGGTGGGCCGTGGCGTGCTGGTCAACGGCGTGGCGCCGGGCCCGGTGAAGACGGCGATGACGACCGGCAATACAACCGACTACTCGACGCTGCCGCGTGGGAAGATCGGTCAGCCCGAGGAGATCGCCTGGATGATCATGATGCTCCTGACCCCGGCGGCGTCGTACGTGTCGGGCGCCATCCTCGACTGCAAAGGCGGGAGCTACGTGGGGTAGGTGATCGGCTCACCAATCATCATGCTTCCCCCGACAGAGCGCAGGCGCCTCGCCAACACCTCTGCCGCGCATCCCGTTGCGTCGACAAATCGATCGCTGCACGATCGTTTATCAAGGGAATACCCCACGGTAAAAACACCAATTGTCAATCGCAACCGACACCGCGATTCTCGGGAGGCTTCGCTGAACCAGACCGACATGATCGTTGAAGCGCTCTCAGGGGTCGCGGGAGGTTCGGGCAGTACCCGTTTTCGTTTGGGAGGCTCGAATTTTTACCGTAGAACTCAAGGGTGCCATTGAGTGTGCGCTGGCTCCCGAGCAGGGCGCCCATGTCAGTCCCTTGTCCTCGCTTGAGCATCGGCTGAGCCGCGGTCGGATCTTTGGACAGATCCGAATCGCGAAGGTAGGCCATCTGTGACGTCGGCACTTAGCGCAACGTCACCATCACCGACGATCGGGACGCCATGTTGACCAGCGCTGTCGTTCTGGTTCCGGTGGTGGGGGCCATCATCCCATTCCTGCTTCGCCGATCAGGTCATGCGGCCTGCGCGAGTGGCGCCGCCGCGGTCACGCTGACGGCCCTTGTGATTCTCCTGTCTTATGCTCCCGCGGTTTGGTTGGGTGAGCCGGTCGGATCACGCATCGATTGGGTGCCGCAGCTGGGCCTCTCGTTCTCGTTCTTCATCGATGGCCTCGGTCTATTCTTCGCGACTCTGATCCTCGGCATGGGGTTGCTGATCATCCTCTATGCGCGAAACTACCTCGACGATAGCGAGCCTCTTGGGCGGTTCTACGCCGTCCTGCTTGTCTTCCAGGGAGCCATGCTCGGCATCACGCTGAGCGACAACATCCTCGTCATGCTGGTTTTTTGGGAGCTGACGAGCCTCAGCTCCTTCCTGCTGATCGGCCACTGGTCGCACCGGCCCGAGTCGCGGCAGGGTGCCAGGATGGCTCTGATCGTGACGGGCGGCGGCGGCCTTGCGCTGATCGGCGGCATGCTGATCCTCGGCAACGCCGCAGGCAGCTACGAGGTGAGCGAGATCATTAAGCGCGGCGCCGAAATCCGGGCTCACCCGCACGCACCAGCGGCCCTCGCGCTGATCCTCATCGGAGCCTTCACGAAATCGGCCCAGTTCCCGTTCCATTTCTGGCTGCCGAACGCCATGGCGGCGCCGACGCCGGTTTCCGCATATCTGCATTCGGCCACCATGGTGAAGGCCGGCATCTTCCTTCTTGCGCGCCTATGGCCAGTATTCTCGCCGATGGAGATGTGGCTGGCCATCGTGCCGGCCGTCGGCCTCGTCACGATGCTGATTGCGGCTTTGGTCGCTCTGTTCAAGCGGGACCTCAAGCAGCTGCTCGCCTACTCCACGGTCAGTCATCTCGGCCTGATCGTCATGCTTCTCGGCCTGGGCACTCAGGCTGCAGCCGTCGCTGCCATGTTCCACATACTCAACCATGCCCTGTTCAAAGCCGCTCTGTTCATGAGTGCCGGCATCGTCGACCACGAAGCCGGCTCGCGCAACCTCGACCGCATCGCCGGACTCGCGCACCTCATGCCGATTACTGCAGCGCTTGCGACGGTCGCTGCCCTGTCCATGGCGGGCGTGCCGCTTCTGAACGGCTTCGTCTCCAAGGAGATGATGCTCGAGCAGGCCTTCGGGACGACTTACGCGGGCATGCCATGGCTGTTCGGTCTGATCGCAACACTCGCCGCATGTCTTTCAGTCGGATATTCCGCCCGTCTGATCTACGGCACCTTCATGGGCGAGACACGCCATCCCGAAAGCGCGCATCCGCACGACCCGCGCCTCGGCATGTGGCTGCCAGTGGCGATCCTCGTTGTCCCGGTTGTCGCCATCGGCCTGCTGCCTTCGCTGGCCGCGCCAATCGTCGACATGACGGCGCGCGCAGTGACCGGCGGGGCGCTGAAGCGGGTCCAACTCTACTTGTGGCACGGCTTCACCATGGCGCTGGCCGCAAGCATGATCGCCCTCGTGTGCGGCGTGCTGCTCGTGCGCTTCATCCACCGGCTGGAGGCTTTGCAGGTCGCGGTCTGGCGTCCGAACGCGACGAGAATCTTCAACGAGACGCTCGGCGGTATCGAGGCCGTCGCACGGACATTTATCGATCGGCTCGATTCGCGCAGCTTGCCTCGCTATGTGGCTGTGTCGTTGATCGCCGTTCTCGCGCTCGGGAGTTACGCCTTCTTGGGTGGCAAGCACGGGTCGGGAGACAGAGCCCTGCTCGCTCCGGAACTTCCTGCGGCTGTCGGATGGCTCGTGCTTCTCGCAGCATCCGTCGTCGCCATTCTCAAATCGCAGGACCGCTTGTTGCTGATCATCATGACGGCATCGGTGGGTTTCATCGTCTCGCTCGCCTTCCTCCAGTTCTCGGCCCCTGACCTGGCGCTGACCCAGATCTCGATCGAGGTGGTGACCACGATCCTCATGCTGCTCGCGCTGAACTTGATGCCCAAGTTCGGCACCGACGTGAAGCGTACCTCTCGAAAGGTTTTGAACGGCGCCATCGCCATCGCATCGGGAGCCGCCGTCGGCGGTCTGGCCTTTGCCGTGATGTCGCGCAGCTATCAGTCGATCTCCGAATATCACTTGGCACAGTCCAAGCCAGGTGGCGGCGGTACCAACGTCGTCAACGTGATTCTGGTCGACTTCCGCGCGTTCGATACGCTCGGCGAAATCATGGTG
Source organism: Rhizobiales bacterium Ga0077524 (assembly GCA_001464755.1). Classification (GTDB taxonomy): domain Bacteria; phylum Pseudomonadota; class Alphaproteobacteria; order Rhizobiales; family Hyphomicrobiaceae. Next base: position 10,494 of record LNDR01000368.1, on the reverse strand, counting down.
CTCGGCATCGCCGGCATCGCCATCTACGCGCTGCTCGACTCGGCACGGCGAGGGCGCGCCGGCCAGCGCCTCGAGCACGTACAGCCCGAGAAGCAGAGCGGCAGCCCCCACTCGCTCATCGTCACCGTCGGCACGCGACTGCTGCTGCCGCTCATCATCACATCCGGCGTCTTCATCTTCCTGCGCGGCCACAACGAACCCGGCGGCGGCTTCATCGCCGGCGTTCTGGTCGGCATCGCCTATATCATGCAGTACGTGGCGAGCGGTTACAGCTGGAGCCAGGAGCGCGCCCGCATCGATCCACACTTGATGATCGGCGCAGGCATCACCATCGCGGCGGCAAGCGGCCTTCCGTCATGGATCTTCGGCTACCCTTACCTCACCAGTACCTTTGGCTACGTGCCGATCCCCTTCATCGGCCCCGTGGAGATCGCCTCCGTTATCGTGTTCGACATCGGCGTCTTTTTGACGGTCGTCGGCATTGTGCTCATCTCGCTGGCCAATCTGGCACGCGTCGAAGGTAAGTCCGCCGACGGTGTCGAAGGCACTGGATCGCCGAACGGGACGCCCGTTCCGCAATCACCGCGAGACCCGGCCCCACAGGAGGTATGCTGATGGAGTTCCTGCTTGCGAGCGCGATCGGCATCCTGATGGCGGTCGGCATCTATCTCCTTCTCGAGCGGCGCATGCTGCCGGTCATCGTCGGGTTATCCTTCATATCGTATGCGGTGAACCTGTTCCTGCTCGCGATGGGGCGGCTGGCCATCGACAAACCGCCGATTATCAGGCCCGGTGTCACCGACTACACCGATCCCCTGCCCCAGGCTCTCGTCCTGACCGCGATCGTGATCGCATTCGGCATGACGGCTCTGATCGTCGTGCTCGGCCTACGCGCCTACCTCGAGACCGGCTCCGATGCCGCCGACGTGGAGCGTACGGACATGGTCCGCGAGTTCGGCGCCGGAGCCCATAGAGACAGCAGATGAACCACTGGCTCGTCGTCCCGATCATCCTGCCCGCCTTTGCCGCGACCGCGCTGCTGATCGGCGCGCGCGACAATCTCTCACGCCAGCGTAGCGTCGGCGTAGTCACCGTTTTGGCGCTGCTCGTGACCAGCATCGTTCTCCTCGTACGGGCGTCCGATGGGCCGAGTTCCTATGCGATCGGCAACTGGCCGGCGCCTTTCGGCATCGTGCTGGTCCTCGACCGGCTGTCCGCCATGATGGTGGCGCTGACGAGTTGTATCGCGCTCGCGGCGGTCCTCTACGCCATCAATGGGTGGGACGCGCGCGGCAAACATTTCCACGTGCTGTTCCAGTTCCAGCTGGTCGGCATCAACGGCGCGTTCCTCACCGGCGATATTTTCAATCTGTTCGTCTGCTTCGAGGTGATGCTGATCGCCTCCTACGGGCTGATGTTGCACGGCGACGGAGCTTGGCGGCTGAAGGCTGGCTTCCAGTACGTCACACTCAATCTCATCGGATCGTCGTTGTTCCTGATCGCGGTCGGGCTGATCTACGCCGCGACGGGGACGCTCAATCTGGCTCATCTCGCCGCGCGCTTGGCCGTTCTTGCTCCGGGCGACGTAGCACTCCTGCGCACGGGAGCTCTGCTGCTGTTCGCCGTGTTCGCGATCAAGAGCGCTATCGTACCGCTGCATTGGTGGCTACCGGGCACCTACGGCGCGGCATCTGCTCCTGTCGCCGCGTTGTTCGCGCTACTCACCAAGGTCGGAGCCTACTCGATCTTGCGCCTGCACTCTGTTGCTTTCAGCGACGATGCGGCCGGAGTTTCGACGGCGCTCTCGACGCTATTGATGCCTGCGGCGGTGATCACGCTTGCGGTCGGCGCCATCGGCGTGCTTGCCAGCCGCTCCATGCTCGAGCTCGCGGCCTACTCTGTGATCGCCTCGATGGGCACCTTGTTGTTGGCGGGCGCCGGCCTCGAGCCTCGCCAGCTTGCAGCGGCGCTCTACTACATGCTGCACAGCACACTCATCGGCGCGGCCCTGTTTCTTCTCGTCGACGTTACGGCGGCCGGCCGCGGCCGGGCCGGCGATCGTCTGACTCCGGCCCGTCGCATGCCTTACGCGGGAGCCATGGGACTGCTTTTCTTGCTCGCTGCCGTCGCAAGTGCCGGTCTGCCACCGCTGTCCGGCTTCATCGGCAAGCTCGCCATCCTCGACAGCCTCAGGTCGACAAGCATGGCTACGATCGCCTGGACAGTCATCTTGACGAGCAGCCTTTTGATGATCGCCGGCTACGCCCGTGCAGGGAGCACTCTCTTCTGGGCCACGAACGACGAAGCCAAGGCGGCCGTGGATGCGGTGTCGGCTCGCCCACCCCTCGCCCCCGTGGCCATCGTCGCTGTCTTGATTGGGCTGACCGCCGCGCTCAGCGTCTTCGGCGGTGGCGCGATGACGGTGCTCGAGGCGACGGCGCGCGAGATGGCGACGCCCTCGGCCTACATCGACGCCGTCCTCCGCAAAACGGTCTCGCAGGTGCCATGACATGATCGAGCGTATTCTGCCCCACCCTGTTCTCGCCGCCGTTCTGGTCGTCGTCTGGATCATGCTCGTGAACGCATTGACTCCAGGCTCGGTGGTGATGGGCATCATCGTCGCCACCGTTGTCTCGAAGCTGACGAGCATCTATTGGCCTGAGCGCGCGAAGATCGGCCGGCCACTACTGGTGGCGGAATATCTCGGCGTCGTTCTCTACGACATTGTCGTATCCAGCCTGCAGGTCGCCTACCTCGTGCTTTTCCGCAACCCGCACACCTTGCGCTCCCAGTTCATCACGGTGCCGCTTGATGCACGAACGCCCGAGGCTATCGTCGCACTCGCAGGCACCATCACGCTCACACCGGGTACGCTGTCGGTCGATGTGTCCGAGGACATGCGCTCACTCTCGGTCCATTGTCTCGACGTGGCCGACCCCGCTGCAGCGATCGGGGACATCAAGCAACGCTACGAGCAGCGGCTGATGAGGATATTGACATGATCGCCTATGCCATTGCAGTGACCGCCGCCGCAATCTCCCTCTCGATCGTGCTCAACCTATGGCGCTTGCTGATCGGTCCGACCTCGACTGACCGGTTGCTGGCGCTGGATACGATGGTGATCAACTCGATTGCACTGATCGTGCTGTTCGGCATGAGCTATGCGACATTCATCTACTTCGAGGCGGCTCTGCTGTTCGCGATGGTCGCGTTCGTCGCGACGATCTCTTTCTGCAAGTACCTGCTGCGCGGCAACGTGATCGAGTGAGGCTGCTATGAGCGTCTTCTCTGAACTTTTGATCTCGGCACTGCTGCTCATCGGCGCGGCCTTCATGCTCGTCGGCTCGCTCGGCCTCGCAAGGTTGGCTGATCCGCTGCAGCGTCTTCACGGACCAACGAAGGCGACGACGCTCGGCATCAGTGCCATTCTCGTGGCCTCGATGCTTTACCAGTACCTGGGCCACGGCAAGTTGAGCTTCCATGAGTTTCTGATCGTGTTCTTTCTGTTCATCACGGCCCCAATATCTGCGCACCTTCTCGCCAAGGCCTACCTGCACATCAGGCGGGTGGAACGGGACTGATTGCATTCCTCTCAGTCGGCCATTGAGCGACGTCAACGGCTCTGAGCAGGATCGCACTTACAAAGCTGACGCGGACCTTCGGAGTTGGCGGCATCGTTGCGCTTCAGCTCGCCTTCGCCTACATGCCGATGATGCAAGGCCTCTTCCAGACCCGCAGCATCGCGATGACGGACGGGGCGATCGTCATTGGCGCCGGCCTCGCGCTCCTGCTCGTTCTCGAGATCGAGAAGTGCATCCGCCTGTCGCTGGCTCCTCCCATCGTTCGCCCTCGGGAATCCACCGGGCAGAAGGAAGTCGTATGATGGGTTGGTCCATATCGCTGGGTCGAATTGCCGGTACCGAGGTGCGCATTCACCTCACCTTCTTCCTGCTCGTCGCATGGTTTGCCGTTTCCGCCGGATCGCGCGGCGGCCAGGGCGCGGCAGTCGAGGCTGTCGTGTTCGTTCTGGCGGTTTTCGCGTGCGTTCTGGCCCACGAGTACGGTCATGTGCTGATGGCGCGGCGCTTCGGCATCGGAACACGCGACATCACGCTGCTTCCGATCGGCGGCGTCGCAAGCATCGAGCGGATGCCGGAGAAGCCCGGCCAGGAGCTGGCGATCGCACTCGCCGGTCCAGCAGTCAACGTCGTCATTGCGCTATTGCTCTTCACCGTCTTCGGTGCGCGCATCGATACTGAGAAAATGACGACCGCCGTCGAGAATCAGGGGATCGACCTCGTCACGCGGCTCGCGCTCGTCAATGTGATGCTGGTGGCCTTTAACATGATCCCGGCGTTTCCCATGGATGGCGGCCGGGTGCTGCGCGCTCTGCTGTCCTATCGGCTCGATCGCGCGCGTGCGACCCGCATCGCTGCCTCCATCGGGCAAGCCGTCGCGTTCGGCCTGGGATTCCTGGGCTTATTCGGGAACCCGATGTTGCTCTTCATTGCGTTGTTCGTGTTTCTGGCCGCCAGTCACGAATCCTACGCGGTCGAGCTCGGGGAGGCGACCAAGGGCGTCGCCACGCGCACGGCCACGATCACGTCCTTCGCCACGCTCGACACCCAGGCTTCCGTTGGACAAGCGGTCGATGCGCTGCTGTCGACAACACAGCGAGAGTTCCCGATTACCGATGGCGCCGGGAGGCTGCGTGGAGTCCTGACCCGGGACGGCATGATCCGCGCCCTCGCGGCAAGCGGACCGGATACCCCCGTCCTGGACGTGATGGAGCGCGACGTCGTGACGATCAATCGCCACGCTCCGCTTTCGGAGGCGGTTGCAGCACTCCAGACCAGCGGCCGCCCCCTCGTCGGAATTGTCGATGACGAGGCGCGCGTGGTCGGCATCATCACTCTCGAGAATATTGCCGAGTACATGATGGTCGCTGCCGCGAACCGGGAATGGCCGCGCAAGAACAATTAGCTCGCTCCGCCCACTGGCAGATCGTGAGTGAACGGGCTGTTGCGGCAGCCCACGGGGACGTGTTCTGCGGCGTCCCCAGACGCCCCCTTCAAGTCACCCGGCGGCCGTCGACGATGCGGATCTGGCGGTCGGCACGGGCGGCGAGATCCAGGTCGTGGGTGACCATGACGATGGCGCGGCCGGTCTCGTCGACAAGGTGGCGGAAAATGGCGAGCACCTGCTCGCTCGCGTGCGTGTCGAGATTGCCGGTCGGCTCGTCGGCGAGGATGACGAGCGGCTCATTGGCAAGCGCTCGCGCGATCGCGACGCGCTGACGCTGGCCCCCCGACATCTGACCGGGGAGCTTGTGCGCATGATCCTCGAGTCCGAGGGAGGCGAGCAACTCCAGGGCGCGACGCCGCATCGCCGCATCATCGAGTCGACCCAGCGCGCGCATGGGCAGCATGATGTTCGAGAGCGCCGAGAATTCGGGCAGCAGGAAGTGGAACTGGAATACGAAGCCGAGGAGAGAGAGGCGCAGGTGGGCGCGAGCCGCCTCGTCGAGACGGCTTGCGGGCCGGCCCTCGACGAGCACCTCGCCCGAGGTCGGCACGTCTAGCAGACCAAGCAGGTAGAGCAGTGAACTCTTGCCGGAGCCCGAAGGGCCGGTGACGGCCACGAACTCACCCGAGCGAACCACCAGGTCGATGTCCGCAACGAGCGTAGTGGCTACGCCGTCGCCGATCGTCTTGGTGACACGGCGGAGCTCGATCAACGGACGCGGCCCAGGCGGATCGGTCGGCGCGGCCATCACGAGGCACCGCGGATGATCTCGACCGGGTGCACGCTGGCGGCCTTGCGGGCGGGCAGATAGCCGGCGATGCCGGACGCGGTCATGGCGACAGCGGCGGCCATCAGGTAGTGCACGGGCGTGTAGTAAAGGGGCAGGGTAGTCGCGTCCATGAACGGGCTCTTGAACTCGACCGAGCCCAGCGCAAGACAAAGGATGTAGCCGAGTAGCCAGCCGAGCACCGTACCAGCAAGACCGATGATGACGGCCTCGATGAAGAAGATCGAGCGAACCGTGCTCTCAGTGAAGCCCAGCGATTTCAGAATGGCGATGTCGCGGGTCTTCTCGTGCGTAATAGTTGAGATGATGTTGTAGGTGCCGAAAGAGGCAACCAGAAGAATGGCGCCGACGACGGTGTACATGATGAAATTGCGGATCTGGAAGGCGGACAGCAGATCTTCATTCGCTTCTTGCCACGAAACCGACTTGTAGCCTGTTTGTGCCTCGATCCGTGTGGCCACGCCGCGGGCGGCCAGGATGTCCACTACGCGGATGCGAATGGCGTTCACGAGCGCGGTCTGGCCGGCCAGGATCTGCGCGGTCTTGATCAGTGTGTAGGCCTGGGTCTCGTCGGTCTGGCTGATGCCCGTATGAAGGAGCGCCACCACCGTGCAGGTGAGAATCTGGCCGGTGCCCGAGGCGAGCGCGATGGTGTTGCCGACGCGGGCACCGATCTTGGCCGCGAGCCTGTCACCGAGGATCACGGCGTTCGAGGACTTGTAGAGGCTGTCGAGGGAACCCTGGCGGATATGGCCGGCCAGCTTGGAGACGTGCACCTCGCGGCGCGGATCGATGCCGGTGACGTTGGCAGCGGTATCGCGGCCAGCATAGCGGATCACGGCGCGTGAGGCGACGGACGGCGCGACGGCGCCGTCGAGCCACGTCTCGATCGACGCCATGATCGCGTAGGGATTGCGTATGCCGGGGCGCGTAACGGGCGTACGGAGGCCCGAGAACTGAACCGCGGCGTAGGCGTCCTCGGCCGGCTGACGCGGCGGATCACGACGCTCGTCGTTGATGGTGATATGCGGCAGGCTGTCGACGAGCTGGGTGACGAAATCGCGCTGCGAGCCCTCCATCAGGGCGGCCATCATGACGGAGAACCCAACCCCCATCGCGACGCCGAGCATGCCGACCAACGTCTGGCGGACGCGTGCCAGAACGTGCGTCACGGCGATGTCGAGCACGAGCCTCATTTGGCACTCGCTGGTATACGCCTCACCGCGCGACCGTCCGCCACGTCGGCGCGAAACGGCGCGGCGACGCGATCGGAATTGGCAAGGCCGCTGCGGATCTCGGTCATCCGCGTGCCGCGGATCCCGGTCTCGACCGGTCTTCGCACGAGGCGGCCATTGACGACCACCTGGACGAGCTTGTCCGAGACGGCCTCGGTCGGGATCAGAAGGACATTCTTCACTTCCGCGACAACAATGTTGGCCTCGACGCTCATGCCGATCTTCAGCGGGGTGTCCCCCGGAAGCGCAAGGTAGACCCGGAACGTCTTGGTCTGCGGGTCGCCCTTCGGGGTGACGCTTTCGACGGTGGCGCCGAGAGGGGCGCCGCTGTGGCCTTCATGGCGGAGGAGGGCACGCTGGCCGAGCTTGACCCGGGCGATGTCGTCCTCGTTGACCTCGGCCACCACCCGGAGCGGGCTCGGCTGGCCCACCCACAACAGGACATCGTTGGCCCCGGTGCCCGCAATCTCGCCGACCTCGCCATCGCGACGCAGGACGACCCCGTCCATCGGCGCTTTCAGGAGCAGGAGATCGATACGATCCTTCTGTGCGGCAACACGGGCCTCGTACTCTCGAACCTGGGTCAGCTTCTCGTCGTACGCGGTACGCGGCGTGATGTTGCGATCGGCGAGCCCACGCAGGCGCTCCGCGTCCTCCCGGTAGCGATGCAGGCGCGCCTCGAGTTCGCTCAGGAGCGCCCGTTCCTCGTCGTCGTCGAGGCGCACCAGCACCTCGCCTTTCGCGACCGTCCGGCCCTCGCAGCGGCAGATTTCGACGATGCGCTTCCTTTGCAGCGCCGCAACCTTGGCCCAATGGACGGGCTCGATAGTGCCGGTCGCATAGACGACCTCGGCTGCGTCGCCTCGGACCGGCGCCACGGCGCGAATTTCCGGACCGCGGCCGAGGAACCAGAACGCGGCAGTCGCGACGAGAGCCAGCGCCAGTATCGCGGCGAGCCAGCGCCGCCGACCGAGCGCGACGACAGCGCTTCCTGTGCTATGGTTGGAAGCACCGCGCTCCGGTGCGCGATCGGCCATCTCAGGCGGTCTCGATTCTGACAGCGGTCGTTGCATGAACTCTCTGATCGAGGCTCCTAGTATGCGACGACACGCGATCATCAAGGCGCGTCGGGCATCAGCTTAGCCGAGTTTGGCTCCGGCGGCACGTCGACGGCTGATACGGATCAATCTGCCCTCTTGCAGCGTTGCCGCAGCGGCCCGTCGGGCTCCCGCGGCTTCAGTACCGAAGCAATGAACGCATTTGTGCCACGTATCGCGAGTTTCCCACCCAGCATGACCCTTCTCGAACTGACACACCCGCATCGGCTCGCCCTCTTCCTCGATTTCGACGGCACATTGGTCGAGATCGCCGAGAAGCCAGACGCCGTGCGGCTCGCTGAAACGACGCGCGTCACACTTGCGCGGCTGCAGCGCACCCTCGATGGCGCACTGGCTATTATCACCGGGCGCGAGATCGAGGTGATCGACGCGATGCTGTCTCCGTTCCGTTGCCCGGTCGCTGGCGTGCACGGCCTGACGCGGCGAGATGCCGTGGGGCGCGCCCATGCGACGGCGGTGGATACGGCATTTCTCGACCAGGCCGAGCGGCGCCTGGAGCAACTGGCCCGCCCTGAAGCCGGGCTTCTCGTGGAGCGGAAATCGCATGCCATCGCGATCCACTATCGCGGCAGGCCGGATCTCGAGCACGCGTGCATCGAGGCGATGGAAGCGATTGCCCAGCTCGACGACCGCGTGCGCCTCGTGCGAGGTAAGATGGTCGTCGAGGCACGGCCCTCGGGCGGGGACAAAGGTACCGCCGTGGCCGAATTCATGACGGAAGCGCCATTCGCCGGTCGCCGGCCGCTGTTTGTCGGCGACGACGTGACGGACGAGGACGCCTTTGAGGTCGTCAACCGACTCGGCGGCCTTACGCTGAAAATCGGGCCTGGCAAGACACACGCGCAGCACAGGGTGGCAGACACAGCCGCGTTCCTCGCATGGCTCGACGACATTGCCGACACCCTGGAGAAAGGACGCACCATTGGTTGAGCGCAGCGCTACATCCGGACCGGGACCGTCGCTGGATCTCGGCATGATCGGCAATTGTGCCATCAGCGCGCTGATCGACGCGCGGGGCAGGATCGTTTGGGGCTGCTTCCCGCGCTTCGACGGAGACCCCGTATTTCACGGCCTGCTCGGCGCGCCCGACGGTGACCCGGAAAGCGGCGTTTTCGAGATCGCGCTCGAGGGCCTCGTCGCCTCTAGGCAAGCCTACGTACCAAACTCGGCCATCCTGCGCACGGTCCTCGAAAGTCCTGAAGGATCGATCGAGATCACCGATTTCGCGCCCCGGTTCAAATGGCGCGAGCGGTCGTTCCGACCACAAACGCTCGTGCGCCGCATCAGGCCGCTCAGCGGTAGCCCCCGCATCCGCGTCGCGATCCGACCGGGTTTCGATTGCGGACGTGCGCCACGCGCGATGGTGCAGGGCTCGAACCATCTTCGGTTTTCCGGGCCAGATACGACTCTGCGCCTGACGACGGACGGCCCGGTCGACTATCTCGCCAGCGGCACGCCATTCATCCTCGACGAGCCATTGAGCATGATCCTCGGACCGGACGAGACGCTCGAAGGGGGAGTCGCGGAGACAGCGCGCGACTTCGAGGAGCGGACGCTCGACTACTGGCGCACCTGGGTTCACCGCCTCGCCCTGCCGCTCGAGTGGCAGGATGCGGTGATCCGCGCGGCGATTACGCTGAAACTGTGCAGCTACGAAGCGACGGGGGCCATCGTCGCAGCGGTGACGACGTCGATTCCTGAGGCGCCTGGTTCCGGTCGGAACTGGGACTATCGCTTCTGCTGGATCCGGGATGCGTTCTTCGTCGTCCGGGCCCTCAACTCGCTCGCGGCAGTCCGCACAATGGAGCTTTATTTCCGCTGGATGATGAACGTCGTCGCCAGCAGCAAGAACGGTCTCATCCAGCCGGTCTATGGCATCGGCCTCGAGACGCGGCTGGAAGAGAGGATCATCGCGGAGTTGCCCGGATACCGCGGCAATGGTCCGGTACGCATCGGCAATCAAGCCTATCTGCAGATGCAGCACGACACCTACGGCAACATCATCCTCGGCGCAGCACCCGCATTCTTCGACAAGCGGCTCTACATGAGTGCCGGCGTGGAGGAGTTCAAACGGCTCGAGGTCGTAGGCGAACAGGCCTGGCTGCTACATGACAAGCCGGACGCCGGCATCTGGGAATTGCGCACACGGATGCGCCCGCATACGTCGTCGGCGATCATGAGCTGGGCAGGCTGTGACAGGCTCGCGAAAGTGGCGGCCCATCTCGGCCTCCCCGACCGGGCAATGCTCTGGCGCGAGCGGGCGGATACAGTGAAGGCGGCGGTGCTACGCCGGTCGTGGTCCGAGGAACGAAAAGCCTTCGTCGAGAGT
>LNDR01000367.1 GCA_001464755.1 Rhizobiales bacterium Ga0077524 | reverse complement strand
GGCTGATCGAGCCCAGCGACCCGCGCTTCGTCGCAACCGTCGAGGCCCTTGAAAAAACGCTGGCCCGGGGGCCGTTCATGATGCGCTACGAGGAGGCTGACGACTTCGGTGCACCGGAGACGTCATTCAACGTTTGTGCATTCTGGCGAGTGGATGCACTGGCGCGCATCGGAAGGCATGACGAGGCGCGCGAGATTTTCGAGGCACTGCTCGCATCGCGCAACCCGCTCGGGCTGATGTCGGAGGATACCGATGCAGCCACGGGTGTCGCCTGGGGGAATTTTCCGCAAACTTATTCGATGGTGGGGATCATAAACGGCGCGATGCGCCTGTCGAAATCCTGGGAGTCCACGCTATGAGCCGGCTGATCGTTGCCT
>LNDR01000366.1 GCA_001464755.1 Rhizobiales bacterium Ga0077524 | reverse complement strand
CGTTCTGATCGACCTCGGCAATCGTTCTGCCGCTGGCACGATGGACGTCGGGCTTTACAACGGTGCGTTCGCGCTCCGTAACGACGCCGGCGTGTTCCTGCCGGGCAACTGGGGCCAGGCCGCTCGTGGCCACACGTCGTTTGACACCTTCCGTGTCAACCACGTCCTCTACGAGACGCCGTCTCTTGCCGGCTTCACGGTGCAGGCCGCGGTTGCCGAGGATAACCTCTGGGATATCGCTCTGCGCTATGCCGGTGAGTTCAACGGCGTCCGCGTCGCCTTCGGTATCGGTTACCTGGAGGACTCGGAGTTCAACAATCCGGGCGGAGCTCCGGTGGTTGGTCTGAACACCATCGTCTGCGCTAGAGATCAAGGGTTCGGCCTCTATCCTGCACGTGCCGACGGGCCTCTTCTTGACGGGTTCGTATGGCAGCCGCGAGATCGACGGCAACCTCACGGCCGGCGTGGTCTCTCCCTACACGGGTCCTGACGTCGTCAACTGGCACCTCTCGGGTGGTCTCAACAAGAACTTCTTCGGCATCGGCAACACGGTACTCTTCGCCGAGTACTCGCAGACCGAAGGTGGACTTGAGCAGGCTCGCTTCCTGGGTGGCAACGCTGCCAACTGGTCTGACACTGAGTTCTCGCACTGGGGTCTCGGCATCAACCAGTACGTCGACGCAGCCGCCATGCAGATTTTCGCGACCTACAAGAGCTTCGAGGTCGACGGAAACCTGACGGCCGGTGCTGTCACCACACGCCAGAACGCCGAGTTCTCGACCTTCCTGATCGGCACGCGCATCGACTTCTAAGTCGGACGCACGGCTCACAAGACTGGAAAGGCCGCCGCGAGGCGGCCTTTCTAATAAGTAGAGTGCTGATAGTGTCACTCTTCGGCATCATGGCGCAAAGATCACAGCTTCGCGACAAACGTTATGCCTCCCTTTACCGCTGTGGATCATGACTTGAGTTCGCCGGACTCTGGCGCCATGTAGGTGCCTAATGGTTGGCGGAAATCGGCGTGAAGGCGTTGAAGACGCGGGATTTGAGGATCATGCAACGCTTGAGATGGATGCTGGTGTGCGGTGGGATCGGAGCCTTGAGCTCGGCCGCGCTGGCGTTTCAGGAGAGCAAGGGCGGCGTTGCGGAGGAGCAACGGCCGGCTGCGGGCGTCACAGCTCCGTCCGGTTTGCCGCAGCTCGACTTGAAGGATACGGGTGTGTCGCTAGCGCCGGCCACGGGCGTCGAGGTGCGCATTCCCGGCCTTGGGAAACTTGGTGTTCTCCCGAAATTCGACTTCGGACTGGAGTTGCTCTATGGCGTCAACGAGGGCAAAGCCCAGGATGCCGAGCGGCAAGGCCAGACGCTACCGGCCGACGACATGCAGATTCGCGGCTCGCTGAAGCATCGTTTCTGAGCCCAGCGGTGCTTGGGAGCTGCGTCGGTATTTGAGGAGCGCTTCGGCGCTCCTTTTGCGTTCTGTGTAGGACGTCATACGGGAGAACGGCGTGGCTCGACTGGCGGGGTTCGCGGTCCACCTCTTCACGGCGCTTGGCAGCGTCTGCGCTCTTTTCGCCATGCTCGCCATCTTCGAGAGAGCCTACGAACTCGCGTTCGCCTGGCTGTTCGTCGCCCTAGTCATCGATACGGTTGACGGCACGCTGGCGCGGGCGGTTGATATTCAGGTGCACGTCCCGCGGTTTTCCGGCGAGAGGCTCGATCTTGTCATCGACTATGTGACGTATGTGTTTGTGCCGGTGATTGCGCTGATGCACGGTGGGTTTTTATCCGGGATGGCAGGTGGTGTGACGGCCTCGCTCATCCTGCTCAGCTCGCTCTATCATTTCGCTGATACGGAGAGTAAGGCGGACGACAATTGCTTCGTGGGCTTCCCCGCCGTCTGGAACATCGTCGCATTCTGCATTTTCGCATGGGGCGTTCCGGGGTGGGGTGCAGTAGCGATCTCGCTTGCTCTGGTCGTGCTGGCGTTCCTGCCCATGCACTGGGTGCATCCGATGCGTGTCGCCCGGTACTTCTGGGCCAACGGTGCCATGGCTGCAGCCGGGCTCTTGGCCGGGGTATGGGTCTTGGCGACCGGTTTTCCGGGCGCTTTCGCACCGAGCCTCGTCCTCGCTGCAGCTAGCCTCTATTTCGTTGTGATGGCCCTCGTTTGGCCGGCCCTCCGGGGTAGGGGGCCAGCCGCATGAGCGCGCGGTGACGCATCGCCCAGCAAAGCATTTACCACGCTCAGCCTTCTTTGCCCCATGCGGGGCGCGTTTGGGGTTCAAGACAACGCGATGACGAATCGTGGGGCCTTGAAGGGACGGGGTATGAAGTTGTCTTTGCTGTCGGCGCTGGTGTGCGCCACCGTCGTTGCGCTCACCAGCCCGGCTAGCGCGGAGGACGCGGCGCTCGCTGGCGATGACCTGCGCCGCACTGTCGCTGGGAGGACGATCGTCCTCGACACTCCCGTCGGCGGCATTCCGATCGTCTACCAATTGAGCGGCGCGCTGAGCGGCACGGCGAAAGGTATGCCGGCGCATCTCATGCAGGGTCCGAGCCAGGACCACGGCCGCTGGTGGATCGCGGCCGGCACTGTCTGCCAGCAGTGGTCGACGTGGCTCGAAGGTCGTAAACACTGCTACCAGATGCGTGTGCGCGGCAAGATGGTGCAGTGGCGCCGTGAGGATGGCCGCACCGGTACGGCACGCATCGTCTCCAACTGATCAATCGAAACGCCCGAGCCGACCGCACCGCATCCTGCACCCTGTTGCGGTTCCCGTTGCGCCAGCGCACACTGATCTCCTGATCCCAACGAAATGAGAAGGAGAGCGACATGGCGCGCCTATGTGAAGGGCGAGTGGCAATCGTGACGGGCGCAGGTGGCGGTCTCGGCCGCCAGCATGCGCTGTTGCTCGCCAAAGAGGGTGCGAAGGTCGTCATCAACGACATCGGCGCCAAGATCGACGGCACCGGTCGTGACGAGGGGCCTGCCAGCAAGGTGGTGGCCGAGATCAGGGCGATGGGTGGCGAGGCCATCATCAACGGCGACGACGTCTCGAGCTGGACGGGCGCCAAGAACATGATCGACCAGACGGTCAAGCATTTCGGCAAGCTCGACGTGCTGATCAACAACGCTGGCATCCTGCGCGACCGCATGCTCGTCAACATGGCCGAGGACGAGTGGGATGCGGTGATCCAGGTGCATCTCAAGGGGACGTTTGCGCCCACGCGTCATGCCGCCGCGTATTGGCGTGAGCGCTCGAAGGAGATCGGCGGGCCGGTCAAGGCAGCTGTCATCAATACCAGCTCGACCTCCGGGCTTTACGGCAACGTCGGCCAGACCAACTACGGCGCTGCGAAGGCCGGCATTGCTGCCTTCTCGATTATTGCTGCGCGCGAGTTGAAACGCTTCGGTGTCACCGTGAATGCGCTGTCACCGTCCGCCCAGACACGCATGACCGAGGGCTTGCGCGAGTTGACCCCGGAGCAGCGGGCCGAGCGCGATCCCAAGTGGGTCTCGCCGACCGTCGTCTACCTGGCCAGCGAGGAAGCCTCCGACATCACCGGGCGCGTGTTCCAGGCCGGATTCAGCCGCATTGCCGTTCTCGAAGGCTGGCGTCGGGGCGCGGAGGTCGGACAGGTCGAGGATCCGCGCGAAGCGGGCCGCCTGTTCCGCGAGATGCTGTCCAAGGTCAAGAAGAACGTCGGCATGGACGGCCTCGACCTGGATTGAATTGCATGTCCCCGCTTCCCCCTCTCCCTGTTCTCTGCACTCGAACGGGGCGAGGGTCGGGGTAAGGGGCGGCCTCTCGCTCCGAGCCCGTGTCTGATCCTCACCAGAACCGTCTCTCCGCACGCGTGCAGAGTGCCCATAGACGGGACGCGACGGAGCACCACTAATGGCCCTCAACTACGACCGTCTGATGAGCCTGAAGCGCACCGGTGACCGCTTCAGCTACACCGACCGCGAGACCATGCTCTATGCCATCGGCGTCGGCATGAGCCGCGATCCCTACGACGAGAGCGAGCTTGCCTACACGTTCGAGCGCCAGAAGTTGCGGACGGTCGCGTCGATGGCGACGGTGCTCCAGCGGGTGTCTCTGCTCAAGGATTGCGGCTACGACTACACGAAGGTCGTGCACGGCGAGCAGCGCCTGTTGCTGGAGAAGCCGCTGGAGCCGGAGGGCGAGATCAGCGTCGACAGCCGCGTCCTCTCCGCCTTCGACAAGGGTGCCGGCAAGGGCGCCATCATCAACACCGAAGCCGTGGCCAAGGACGCAAAAACGGGCGAGAAGCTCTATACGCTCGTCTCGACGACGTTCGCGCGCGGCGATGGTGGCTTCGGCGGGCCAAGTGGCTCAGGCCTCGAGGCGCACAAGTTGCCAGACCGCAAGCCCGACCTGACGGCTGCTGCCGAGACGCGTCTCGATCAGGCGCTGCTCTACCGCCTCAATGGCGACCGAAACCCGCTGCACGCCGACCCTGAGCTTGCCAAGCGCGTCGGCTTTCCCGTCCCTATCCTGCATGGATTGTGCACGTATGGCACCGCCTGCAGGACGATCCTGCGCGAGGTGGCCAAGTACGACCACACCCGCATTCTGGGCTTCGATGTGCGGTTTTCCTCGCCCGTCTATCCCGGCGAGACGATCCTTACAGACATGTGGGTCGACGGTACCGTCGTCTCGTTCCGCTGCCGCCTCAAGGAGCGCGACGTCACCGTCATCAACAACGGCAAATGCACGCTCGCGAGTTGATGCTCGACGCGCGTGCCGGTTGATCAACCTGCACGCGCGCCTACCGCTCCGGGAGATAGGCCTGAGCCTTGTCGAGCTTGTAGCTCCAGGGCAGGCCGGCGTTCTTCCATCCGTTGACTGTTCGCCGGCCATCCTTGCCGAGATCGCCCTCGAAGCCGTCGATGACCGAGTAGACGTTCGTGTAGCCAAGATCGGCGAGGAGATTTGCGGCGCGCGCCGAGCGATCACCCGATCGGCAGATGAGGATGATCCGACCGGCCTTGCCGAGGCCCTTCCGGGTGGCGGCGGCACCGATGTGCGGGCCGAAATTCGAGTTCAGGTCGAGCTTGTAGCGACCGGCCGTGGCGTCCCAATCGCCGAACTCATTGAGGTCTGCGTAGGGCACGTGCGCGTCGATCCCCTCAGCCACGCCGACGTACTGCACCTCGCCGCGCGTGCGCACGTCGATGAAGGCGATCCTCTCCCGATCCAATCGCAGGAGTGCCGCCGCGTCATGCGCTGACAGGTACTTGCCGAGCTTCGTCTGCTTCTCTTTCGGCAATCCCACGCTCGGCACCTGGGCATGCGCCGGTGCGACGACCGCACCGAGGAGGAGGGCCATTGCCGTAACCACAGACGTGCTCGGCATGATCATTGTTGCCTCCGCTGTATGCGCCGGCGCATCGATCAGCTGGCGACGAAACGATAGGCGTTGCCCTGCCGCTCGACGCGTCCCAGCCCGGGCCACGGCAGATGATAGCCGATAATGGCAACCTTCCTGGCCGCAAGATCATCGAGCAGCGCCTTGCGGGTCTTGATCGCCACATCAACGTCGATGTCTGAGCCCCACCGCCAGTCCGGCGCGCCGAACGAAACGGCGGCATGCGTGAGGGCATCGCCGAGGACGACCAGCTCCTCGCTGCCGCTGCGCACCACGATCGACACGTGGCCCGGCGTATGCCCCGGCGTCGCGACCAGCGCGATTCCGGGGGCTACCTCGGCGCCCGGCTCGGCGACCGTGATCATCGTTGCCAATTCCTTGAGGCGTCGCTGAATGCCGGTGGCCATGCTCTTCTGAAAGGCGGGCACCTTGTCCTCGATGCCCTCCACCAGCCAGAAATCTCGCTCGACGCGGGCCATGACATGCTTGGCCTTGGGCCAGCGCGAGCCGTCCCCGAGCGGGTCGATCACACCCCAGAAATGGTCGGCATGGGCGTGCGTGAAGATGACGTGCGTGACGTCGTCCGGCTTCACTCCGGCCTCCTCGAGGCGGTCTCCGAACTTGCCCAGCGTCGGCATGAAATCCGGTCCCGCGCCGGTGTCGATCACGGCCAGCGTCGGGCCATTGCGCACCACCGTCACGTTGGTCTCGGCAACGATTTCCACCGCCGCCCCATGCGCCTTGAACAGGGCGGCAATGTCGGCATCGGGCTTGTCCGGTAGCACGAGGGAGCGCGGCAAGGTGAACACCCCATCCGAGACGATGGTGATCTCCGCCGCGCCGAGCTTGGCCTTGTGGGTGGCCGAGGCGGCGAGCACCCGGCGCGGGCTCCCTGCGAAAAGCCCGCCGGCAAGGGCCGCCGAGGCGCCCCAAAGGACGCCGCGGCGCGACAGGAGACGGCTCGCCGTCAGTTCGGACACCATGCCGTTCTCCTCGCTCAATGCGACCGCGCTACCGTCGGCCTCAACCGAACATGTCGGACGTGATGCCCGAATACCAACCCATGTTCTCGGCCTGGTTTTCCTTGCGCGTCGCAGCCGTCTCGCCAGCCTTGGACACGAACGAATCCACCGTCGAGATCTTGCCGTCTTTCGCCGCGTAGCTGCCCCCCACCTTGATGGTGTCGTCCGTGGTGATGAGCGACCAGCAGGTGTTGGCATAGCGCGCCGGGAACGTCGGCGACTTGGTCAGCTCGCCCCGGATCATCAGCGCGGCGACCTTGGCCTGGCTGTTTGCCGAGAAAGCCGACTTGGGCATATCACCGGCGATCGCCGCGTCGCCCAACACGTAGATGCTGTCATCTTTTGCCGACTGCATGGTCTCGGGCTTGATGGGACAGAAGCCCGACTCGTTGGCGAGGCCAGCATCGAGTGCGATCTTGCCCGCTGTCTGGTTCGGGATGACATTGACTAGGGCGCAATTCTTGTATGTCTCGAAGCCGGTCTCGACCGTATTGGTCTTGGGGTCCACGCCTTTCAAGCCGGAATGGATGTCCGGCGCCAGCCACTCGACCATGCCGGGGAAGTGCTTCTCCCACCCCTCCTGAAAGACGCCTTGCTTGGAGAAGGTCTTTTTCGGATCGATGATGACGATCTTCGCTTTCGTCTTGCCGGCTGTTTTCAGGACGTGCGCCATCATGGACACGCGCTCGTAAGGACCTGGTGGGCAGCGATAGGGGTTGTCCGGCGCGATCATGACGATCACGCCGCCATCCGGAACCGCATCGAGCCTCGTCTTGAGCAACTTCGTCTGCGCGCCCGGTTTCCAGGCGTGAGGCATGGTCTCTTCGTGCTCTTTCCCCCAGCCCGGCACGCTGTCGTACTTCAGGTCGATACCGGGCGAGACCACGAGCCGGTCATAGGCCAGCGTCACGCCATCGGCGAGGCGAACCTGCTTTTTGTCTCGATCAATGGCGCTCGCCATCTGGTGGGCGAGGGTCACGCCGTAGCCCGCCAGCTTGTCGTAGGTGTGCGTGATCTCCTCGAACTTCCTGAACCCGCCGAGATAGAGGTTCGAGTGGAAGCAGGTGACGAATTCCTTCAGCGGCTCGACCATAACTACCTCGACGGCGCCCTTGGCGTCGCGAGCGATGTACTTCGCTGCTGTCGCGCCGCCGGGTCCGCCGCCGATCACGACGACCTTGGGCTTTGCCTGCCCGAGCACGGCCGGTGCCCCGAGGGCTACCACGCCGGTTGTCGCGGCAGCGCCCTTGAGAAATGTCCGCCTGTCAGCTTTCATGTTGCCTCCTCCGTCGTTCGCTTCTTTTTTCTGATTATCAGGTCGTGCTGTCGTGTGCAGACTGCCTAAACAGGTATGGCGATCTCATCTTGCGTCCGATCAAACGAAACCGTTCTGCGAAACTGTGTTCCGTCGCGGATGGGAATACCGATCCATGGCCGAGATCTTCGCTCAGTTCGCCGGCTTCAGGCTTCCATAAAACGCGGCGAGCGCCGCCATGTCGTCGTCGGACAGGCGACCCGTGATCGTCTGCATCACCTGATTCTGCCGGTCCTTGGTCTTGTATGATTGCAACACGGCGATGAACTGGTCTCGCGGCCAGCCTATGATCGGCGGAATGCCCTTGTCCTGACCGTCACGGCGATGGCACGCCACGCATTCGGACGAGAGATACTCGCCGTAGGCAGGGTCTGCGGCCGGAGCTGCAGACGGCGACAAAGTGAGCATGGTGAGCCCAGCGCCCAGCGCAACCGCCATTCTGGCCCGTGCACCGCGGTTCGCCATCTCAATCCACCCTGGGTCCGGTCTTCGCATCTGGCGTGACATCGAGCATGCGGGCGCGATTGAGCACCTTGGTCTCGGCCTTGCAGTCCTTCATGCAGGCCTTGGCACCCCAGAAGTGCTTCTCCGTCTGCTCGCGGTCGTCATCATAGAAGCCCCCTTTGTTCGGCATCTTGATGGACGCGAGGTTCGACTGATTGAGTTCGAAGGTGGTGTCCTTGATGATATCGTTCAGGTTCAGAATATAGGCCGTCACGGCGTAGAGCTGATCGTCCGTGAGCGACTGGGCATTGCCGAAGGGCATCGCCCGCTTGACGTAGTCGAACACTGTCGAGGCGTCCGGCCAGAACGAGCCGACCGTCTTCTCGGGCCGGTCGTGCGTGAGGCTGCCGTGCCCACCTGCGAGCACCGGCCAGCGATCCTTGCCCTCGCCGAACTCGCCGTGGCACGAGGCGCACTGCTCCTGGAAGATCGGCTCGCCCTGGGCAACCGTGCCTTTGCCCGGCGGCAGGCCCTGCCCATCGGGACGCACGTCGATGTCCCAGGCCTTGATCTCCTCGGGCTTGGCCTCGCGACCTAGGCCGAGCTTTCCTGCACCGGCATTCGCCAGTGGCAGGCAGATGCAGATCAGGGCAGCGGCGAGTGCAAGCCTAGGATATCTCGACATTCTCGGTCTCCCCGTTGGCGCGCACCAGCCACGTCTGTATGCCGTTGTTGTGATAGATGCTGTTGACGCCACGGACCTTGCGCAGCTCGACCTTGGATGGCTGCACGTAACCGGTCTCGTCGTGGGCCCGGGACTGCACCAGCAACTCCTGGCCCTGCCAGTCGAAGTCGACGTAGAAGCGGGTCAACGAGCGATCGAAGACGGGCCCGTCGATGCGGGCTTCCTGCCAGTTGCGTCCGCCGTCGAGGGTCACGTCGACTCGAGTGACCTTGCCGCGTCCCGACCAGGCGAGCCCAGTGATGATGTTGCGCCCCTTGACCTTCAGCGGCGCTTCGGGTGACGGGTTCGTCACGACCGACTTGGCGTCCATGGCGAACGTGAAGCGGCGAGAGCGCCCGTCGGCCATGAGGTCGGTATATTTCGAGGTCTCTTCGCGCGCCTGCCAGGGCATGTCGCCGACTTCGATGCGGCGTATCCACTTGACCCAGAGATTGCCTTCCCAGCCGGGCACGACGAGGCGCAGAGGATAGCCCTGCTCGGTGCGCAGGGCCTCGCCGTTCATCTTGAAGGCGAGCAAGCAATCATCGAGCGCTTTCTGCATTGGCAGAGAGCGGTTCATGCCCGCCGAATCGGCACCCTCGACCTGCAGCCACTTGGCGCCAGCCTTGATCCCGGCCTCCTCCAGCACGTCCCTGAGGCGCACGCCGGTGTACATGACGTTGTGCACCATGCCGTGCGTGAACTGGCAGCCGTTGAGCTGCGCGCCGCGCCACTCCATCCCCGAGTTCGCCGCGCATTCGAGAAAGTAGACGCGATTATAGCGCGGGAACCGCTTGATATCGTCCATCGAGAAAATCAGCGGCTTGTCGACCATGCCGTGCACGATCAGCCGATGGTCGAACGGGTTGATATCCGCCGTACCCCCGTGGTGGCGCTCGAAGCACAGGCCGTTCGGCGTGATGATGCCGTCGAGTTCGTGCAGCGGCGTGAAGTTCACCGAGCTTTGGCGCGAGGCCGTGAGCCATTCGACGTCGCGGCGCACCACGTGCGCCTCGTACTTCGAGGGCTTGCCATAAGGGTGATCGGCGACGCCGTCGCCCAACGTCTTCGACCAGTCCGGCACGTTTGGCGGTTGGTTATCGGGGTTGGGGCCGATCGGCTTTTTCTTGCGGCCCTGCGCGAAGGCTTCGCTGCCGCCGGCGGCGACGAGACCGCCGGCCAGCGTGCCGGTCAGGAAACGGCGCCGGCTCGCATGTCCCGTTGGGGATGCCGAGCCGTCAATTGCGTGTTTGGTCATTGGAGCGCACTCCCGGTTGATCTTGTGCGTCCGTCGTTGTCCGCGGACGCTGAAACGTCAGGTGCCGAGCACCTTCACGGCATCGGCCTCGCGGGGTGCCACCACCTTCGCATCCTCGATATGCTTGGCGACGACGTCCCAGATGGGCGGGCCTTCGGTGCCCTGGTTGATGCTGGCCCACCCTGCGACCACGTAGTCCTTCTCCGCTTCGATCGTCTTGCCGGAACCAAGAAGCGTCATCCCCGAGATGCGTTGGCCGATCGGCTTCGACACGTCGATCGTGTAACCGAGGCCACCCGTGCGGACCATGTCGCCACCCTGCTGATAGAAGGGGTCGGGATTGAAGATGTTGTCGGCGACGTCCTCGAGCACCTCCTTCAGCCGCTTGCCGTTCATCGCCATCCGGTAGCAGGCGGGATAGGTCAATGCGGTTGCGTTGGTGACGTCCTCGAAGGTGATGTCCTGGCCTGGAAGAACGCTGGTGCCCCAGCGGATACCGGGCGAGAGCGCGATCTCGGCATCGCGCTGCTTGAGGATCGCGTCGCAGATCACGTTGTCGAAGGTGCCGTTGAAATTGCCGCGCCGGTAGAGGACCGTGTCGGTCTTGCCCAGCACGCGGCCGAGATCCTTGGCAAATGGCGCACGGTGACGCTCGATGATCGCCGATGTTTCCGCATCGGGCTTGATCGCGTCGGCGAACACCGGGATCAGCCGATAGCGATAACCCTTGAGGCCACCGTCGCGAACGTCCAGATCGAGGCGCGAGACGAACTTCCCGTTCGATCCGGTTGCCACGATGATCGTTTTGCCGATCAGTGTCGGCTGCGGCACCGCATCGTGGGTATGCCCCGACAGGATCACGTCGATGCCTTTGACCACCTCGGCCACTTTGACATCCACGTCGAACCCGTTGTGCGACAGCAGCACGACCAGCCCCGCACCCGCCGCGCGCGCGTCATCAACCTCCTTTTGAAGGTCTGCCTCGCGAATGCCGAACGTCCACTTCGGCATCATCCAGCGAGGGTTGGCGATCGGCGTGAACGGGAAGGCTTGTCCGATGACAGCGACCTTCACACCGCCGCGCTCGAACATCTGTTGCGCCGGGAAGACGCGGTCCTCGAACTCGCTGTCGCGCACGTTCTGAGCGAGGAATGGGAAGCCGAGCTTATCCGTCAGCTCTTTGACGCGCGCGTCGCCGAGCGTGAACTCCCAGTGTCCGGTCATGGCGTCGGGCTTCAACGCTGCCATGACGTCGACCATGTCCTGGCCCTTCGTCTGAAGGGTGGTCCAGCTCCCCGACCAAGTGTCGCCGCCGTCGAGCAGCAGCATGTTGTTGCCACGCTCCGCTCGGATCGCCTTGACGACCGCCGCGATGCGATCGAGCCCGCCCATGCGGCCGTAATTGGCCGCGAGCGACGCGAAATCGTCGTAGGTGA
The DNA here is from genome assembly GCA_001464755.1 of Rhizobiales bacterium Ga0077524. Lineage (GTDB taxonomy): Bacteria > Pseudomonadota > Alphaproteobacteria > Rhizobiales > Hyphomicrobiaceae. Next base: position 19,228 of record LNDR01000366.1, on the reverse strand, counting down.
GCGCAAACGCCTCGGCCGATTTGTCAGCGATGCCGAACTGCTTGCGGAACGCCGCACCCGTGATATGCGGCACGCGGCCCTTGGCCGAGCCGACGCCGATGTTGATCGACGGCTCGCGGAAGTGGATCGGCACGAGTTGCGCGTGAATGTCGGTAAGGTGCACGAGAGTGACGTTGCCGAGGGGCTCGAAAGCTAAAATGTCGCGCTCGGTCAGGCTCTGCTGAGCAGCCAGCCGTGCCAAACGCCCGCCCCCGGACCCGGTCAGGATGGCAGTTGCGGCGGCAGCAGTCAGAAAGTCACGGCGCGAGATCATGGCGGCGAGTCTCTCAGCTCAAAGGTCACGGACGATCATCCACACACACGCGAGCCACGGAAACGCCGCCCTCGGTCGTGCGTGATGACGATGAGATCGCTTCCGTCGCTCAGTCCGCCGCAGGCGAAGCCGGTTCGCGTGCGGCGTACCGACGGCGAGGACACGGCAGTCCTCAGCCGACGGTGACCTTGTGTTCGGACTTGTAGACGGAGCCGTCGTCGTCGATCCATTGGAACACGAACGTTCCCGACTCGGGCACGCGCACGAAGAAGGACTGGTAGGGATTTGCCGAGATCGCGGGATGCCAGTCGGCGCGAAACAGCTCCTTGCCATTGAAGGTGGCGACGAACTGCTTGATGATCTTGCGCGGGATCTGCTTGCCGGACGCATCCTTGCGTTGGCCGCTCTCCATCTCGTGGCTGATGAGCGTCTTGACCTCGATGACATCGCCGGCTTTGGCGGTCGATGGCATGCGTACGCGGGGGGTGGGCTGGGCCATGTCGGAACCTCGATCGTCGCGCCCTGGGCGCGGGGCTCGTTAAGGGTGGGGCGAAGGCAAATGACGGGCGTCAGCCGCCGCATCCGCCGATCGTCACCTTCACCTCTTTCTTGACCGTGTAGACGTCACCGTTCGACATCTCAGCCACGGCGATGATGTTCTGCGTCTGGGCGAGCCGAATGCGGATCGAGGCGGCTGCCTTGGGGACCATCGGCGTGAACGCGAATGATGCGACGAGGGGGCTCGGGTTGCCTTCGGCGAAGAAATGCACCGACTTGACGTAATCGGCCTCCGTCATCGGGCTCTCGACCTCGAAGGAGAGTGGCACGACAAGGCCGTTCTCGGCGATGGACGGCAGATCGAGCTTGATGCGGCCTTCCTTCAGCGGCTTGTCGCCGAAGAGCTTCGCGATCTCGTCGGCAACCATCTTGGCGTCGGCCCAGGCGACGACGGGCGCAAGTGCCAGCAGGGCGAGGCCACTTCCGGCCGTGCCAAGGAACGCGCGGCGTGTCGCGCCGGTGATGAAGGTCATTCCGTCTTCCTCCTCTGAGGTCGGCTTTGAATTGGGCCTAACCCGGCGCTCTTGCCGACGCCTGCGTTAACACATAGTCGGATTAGCATATGATGATATTATCTTGCAATGGGGGCGCGCGCGCAGATAGTAATTGATCGTGATCAACCGAAGCTACGCCGCGCAGGCAAACGATGCGGCGAGTGGTCGTCTTGGGCGGATACCTTGGTAGGCAAGATGCTTGCCGGCATCGTGACGGCCGTCGCGATCCTGGCCGCCGGATTTCCGGCGTTGGCTCAGCAGGATGAGACTGAGAAGGAGATCGAGCGGTATCGCGCGATGATCTCTGATCCGTTCTCGAACCCGGGTTTTCTGTTTGTCGACCGTGGCGAGGCACTCTGGAAAGAGGCGCGCGGCGAAAAGAAGGTTTCACTCGAGACGTGCGATCTGGGCGAGGGGGCGGGCAAGCTCGAAGGCGCTTTTGCCAAGCTGCCCCGCTACTTCGCCGACGCCGACAAGGTCATGGATCTCGAGCAGCGCTTGCTCTGGTGCATGGAGAAGATCCAGGCGCTCGACACCAAGGACATCGTGAAGCGCAAGTTCGGCCGGCCGGGTGTCACGTCCGATATGCAGGACCTCGTTGCCTTCATCGCCAACAAGTCGATTGGGATGAAGATCACGCCGGAGGTGAGCCATCCCAAGGAACAGGAGATGGTGGTGCTCGGAGAAGCGCTGTTCTTCCGTCGTGGGGGGCAATGGGATTTCTCGTGCGCCACCTGCCACGAGGCGACGGGCCAGCGCATCCGGCTGCAGGCCTTGCCGGTGCTCTCGAAGCCAGGCCCAGCGGCTCAGGCGACGATGGCCACTTGGCCGACGTATCGCGTCTCGCAGAGCCAGGTGCGCACGATGCAGCATCGCTTGTGGGACTGCTATTGGCAGATGCGGTGGCCTGACGCGCAGTACGGCGCTGACGCCATCACCGCGCTCACCGCCTATCTCGTGAAGAACGCAGCTGGGGGCGAAATCCAAGTCCCCTCGATCAAGCGCTGAGGGGGGAGGCGAACATGAGACACATGATCAAGGCTGTCGGCAGCCTCGCATTGGGTGGGCTGCTGCTCGGTCAACCTGCTTTGGCGCAGTCTCCGAAGGTCGATCCCGCAACGGTCGAGGCCGCCGTCAAGGGGGTGTTCGGGCACGCGCCGGCCGAATGGCAGCAGCGCATCGTCCAGGATGAGACCCAGAAGGCGTGCTCGCTGTACCGCAATCAGCCGCCAGCGGACGTCGCTACGGCGATCACCGAGCGAGAGACCAAAAACGTTGTGCTGCCGGCAGACGGCAAACTGCTCGGGGACTGGAAGTCGGGCGAGAAGATTGCCCAGAGCGGCTATGGCGGTCGTCACACCGACGATCCCAAGCTTCCGTTGGGCGGCAATTGCTATGCCTGCCACCAACTCTCCAAGTCGGAGCTGAGCTTCGGTACGATGGGGCCGTCGCTTCTGGAGTACGGCAAGATCCGCAAATATGGCGCTGACGACGCCAAGGCAGCCTACATAAAGATCTACAATGCGCAGGCCGTCTTCCCGTGCTCGAACATGCCTCGTCTCGGCCATAACAAGCATCTGAACGAGCAGCAGATCAAGGATCTGGTCGCACTGCTGTTCGATCAGGAAAGCCCGGTCAACAAGTAGCGGCGAGGGAGCTGAGCGGCGGTCCATGGCGGCGATACGGGAGTTCGACAATTTGGCGGCTCGGAGCGGATCACCGCTCCGACTCGTCGGGGTGTTGCTCGGTCTTCTTCTGCTATTTGGCGCCACGCGTCCGGTTGCCGCTGGCGAACTGGTCATGTTCTTCGACACTGGCTGCCCCTGGTGCGTGCGCTGGGATCGCGAGGTCGGCGAGGCCTATGAGCGCTCCGAGGAGGGGCGGCGGGCGCCCCTGCGCCGTCTCAACATTTCGACGGCCCGAAATTCGGGCTTGCGACTGGCGAGTGCGGTGACGGTCACGCCGACCTTCGTCCTTGTCGATGGAGGCGTGGAGGTCGGCAGGATCACCGGCTATCCCGGTGCCGATTTCTTCTGGGGAATGCTGGGTGAGCTGTTGGCAAAGCTCGCTCCTGCAGTCCCCGACAAGCCACGCGACGCCAGTCTCTCGGGCAAGGCGGCGCGTCTCGGCACGCGACCGGTGGGTATCAGCGCCGGTCCATTTCCGCAGTCACGGTTGCACGCATTATCAGCCCTTTGGACCCCGGATCAGCTGGAACCAGTCGAAACCTCCAGGCACGGTGCAGGATGAGCGAGACCATAGCGCGCGAGATCGAGAACGCGTTGGCCAGCGGCCGGGAAGTCTCGGACGAGCTTCAATCGCTGATGCGCAAGGCCCGCAAGGCGAGCGACTTTCTGAAGGCCCTGGCGCACGAGAACCGGCTCGTCATCCTGTGCCTTTTGAGTGAGCGTGAGCGCTCGGTAACCGAACTCGAGGGGTTGCTGGCTCTGAGCCAGGCGACGGTGTCACAGCAACTTGCACGCCTGCGCCACGAGGGCCTCGTCGAAACGCGGCGCGAGGGGCGCGCCATCTATTACAGCCTCGCCGATGAGGCGACACGGCGCTTCATCCACGCCATCTACGAAAAGTTCTGTCGCGACTGATGAGGTCCGGGACGGCAGTCCCGTCGACGGGAGACAGGCCTTGGACCTTGACTACGGTACCATCGGCGGCTTCCTCAGCGGCGCGCTTGCGGGCGGCAGTGCACGTTTTGGCCGGCTCTGCTCAATGAGCGCGATCGAGGACGCTCTCGTTGGCCGCGACTATCGCGGCGCCAAGGCATGGGGCCTTGCGGTTGCGGTGGCTGGCCTCGCGACGATGGCTGTGGTCGGTTTCGGGCTGGTCGATCTGGGGTCGAGTACGGCGCTGGCGCCACGGCTGCACCTGCTGGGCGTGATCCTCGGCGGCGTGGTGTTCGGGATCGGCATGACCCTGGTCGGCACCTGCAGCTTCGGTCTCGTCGTGCGTGCCGGCGGGGGCGACATGCGTGCCCTCGTCGCCGCCATGATCGTCGGGATCTTCGCGTTCGCCATCACGGCCGGTTTGCTGTCACCGCTACGCATCATGTTGCTCGAGATTGGCATGATAGACATGGCAGGACTCGGGCAGGCGTCGATCGAGCGGTTGCTGACGCGGGTCATCGGCGCCGATTTCGCGCGCCTCCTGGTTGTCGCCAGTTTGATGGCGCTTGCCGTTTTGGCGCTCGCCGATCGTCGCCTTCTGAGACGACCGCGCCTCGTTGCCAGCGCCGTTCTCGTTGGGCTCGCGGTGGCTGGCGGGTGGCTGGCAACCAGCCTTGCCGTTAGTGAGCTGACGGCAACGCGCGTCGAGAGCCTGTCCTTCGTCGCCCCGGCTGGCCGAGCGTTGCTGCAGTTCATGGCCGTTCCATTCCGGGACGGCAGTTTCGGCATGGCGGCCGTCATCGGGGCTGCGCTCGCCTCGTTCGCCGTGGCCGCGGCGCGTGGCGAGCTGCGCTGGGAAGCCTTCGACGATCCCCGGGAGATGCGCCGGCACTTGGCGGGTGCTTCGCTCATGGGGATTGGCGGCGTTCTGGCGCAGGGCTGCACCGTCGGACAGGGCCTCACGGCAGCCAGTGCACTCGCCGTGAGCGCGCCGATCTTCGTGGCGTCCGTACTGTTCGGTGCGCAGGCCGGGTTGAAGTTCTTGATCGAAGGCACGTCGCTGTGGCGGCTGGGCTTTTCGCCGCGTGCCGATTGATCACATTGTTGGCGAATGATCGCATTCCTATTCAAGGGTGTGGTCTGTGAAAGGGAGATACGGATGCGCACTATGTTGGCCGTCGTCGGCGGAGTTGTCGCTTTGCTTGGCGCTGGCGCCACCACACCGGTCTCGGCCCAGGATCTCGAGAACGGCGCCGAGGTCTTCAAGAAATGCCGCGCTTGCCACCAGGTCGGCGAGGGCGCGAAAAATGCGGTAGGCCCGTCGCTCAACGGGTTGTTCGGCCGCAAGGCGGGAACCATCGAGGGTTTCAGCTACTCCGATGCGAACAAGAACTCCGGCGCGACTTGGGATGAAGCGACGTTTGCGAATTACATCAAGGATCCGCGCGCCGCGATGCCAGGTAACAAGATGGCCTTCGCGGGCGTCAAGGACGCCGAGGACATCAAGGATCTGACGGCGTTCCTGAAACAATACGACGCGACAGGCAAAAAGAAGTAGGCGGGTAGACCGCCTATCCACGACGCGTCAGGACGGAGGGTTTGGCATGGCCGTTACGTCCTGGATCGATCGGTTCGAGGGACTGGCGTCCCTCGATGACGAGGCGAAGGCCGCGCTCCTGCGTGCCGGCCGCGTCGTCGAGATGCCGTCGGGGCGCCGGATCTTTGGTCCCGGCCAGGCCCCTTCGAGCTTCATGCTGCTGCTCGAAGGCACGGTCCGTGTTCATCAGGTGTCCGAGAGTGGCCGCGAGATCGTGCTCTATCGCGTAACGGAGGGAGAGAGCTGCGCCCTGACGACGGCCTGTCTCCTCGGCTACGAGGACTACATCGCAGAGGCCGTGGCGGAGACGGATATTCGCGCCATCGCCATCCCGCGCCAGACGTTCGACGAGTTGGTGGCACGGTCAACGCCATTCCGAAACTTCGTATTCATGGCCTTCAGCCGCCGGGTCACCGACCTGTGCCGGGTGATCGACGAGGTCGCGTTCCAGCGGCTCGATATCCGATTGGCCGGGCGGCTGCTCGAACTTGCGGGGGCGAGCAGCACGTTGTCGCTGACGCACCAGGAGATCGCGGCCGAGCTCGGCACCGCCCGCGAGGTGGTGAGCCGCCAGCTCCACGAGCTGCAGCGCCGCGGATGGATCGTATCAGGGCGCGGCAATATCGAGATCAAGGATCGCGCCGCGATCGAGGCGCTCGCTCGCAGCTGAGTGCGCGGCCCACTGGCCTCCTACGATCACCAGCCCATCGTGCTCTCCCATGACCCTCTCAGCGTCGCGATGGCCGTTGCCGCAGTCATGACCGGCCAGCCTCGCGATCGTGAAGCCGTGCAGAGGTTCTGGTCACTCAGGCTCCGCGGCTCTAGATCTGGTGGAATGTCGTCACATCGAAATTCACCCGTTCTCATCGCCGGTCCTACTGCATCGGGGAAGTCGGCACTGGCTCTCGAGCTTGCCGAACGCTGTGGCGGGGTCGTGATCAACGCCGACTCGATGCAGGTCTACGCCGAACTGCGCATTCTCACTGCCCGGCCCAGCGCCGGGGAGGAAGACCGGGCACCGCACCAGCTCTACGGCCATGTGGCCGCAAGTGATGCCTATTCCGTGGCTCGTTGGCTGGAGGACGTGGCGGCTGTCCTTGCCGATGCCGCGGTCGATGGACGACGGCCGATCATTGTCGGCGGCACCGGACTCTACTTCAAAGCCCTCACCGATGGCCTCTCACCGCTTCCAGCCGTCCCCGCCGAGGTGAGGGCGCGCTGGCGAGAGACGGCGCAACGAGTCGAGCCCGAGAGCCTGCACGCGACACTGCGCGAGCGCGATCCCGTCATGGCCGAGCGGCTGCCTCCGAGCGACGTGCAGCGCGTCACTCGGGCCCTCGAGGTGGTTGAGGCGACGGGCCGCTCGCTCGCGGACTGGCAGCAGGTGCGGGGCCAGCCGCTCGTCGACCCGGAGACGGCGGATCGCTGGCTCGTGACGCGTCCGCGAGACGAACTCCACCGCCGTTGCGACCGGCGCTTCGACCTGATGATCCAGGCTGGCGCGCTGGAGGAGGTGCGCGCGCTGATGCAACTTGGGTTGTCCCCGGACAAACCCGGTCTGCGTGCGCTGGGAGTTGGGGCGCTCGCGGCGCATCTGGAGGGTCGGCTCTCGCTCGAGGCGGCGGTCGTGCGCGCCAAGGCCGAGACGCGCCAGTACGTCAAACGGCAAGAGACCTGGGCGCGCCGTTACATGGCGGATTGGAAGACCGCCGGATCGGCTCTCTAAACGATTATTGCCGTGGGTCGTCAATATTATGCGCAATATTGCGAGAAACTGGCGATCCTTGACATTTAATTCTTCAGCAATTGACGCGGGTTCGCGCCTGCCATAACACGCTGCGAACCACTTTGCAGACTGATATCCCCCTGCGCTCAGAGGAGACCTCCGACATGGCACGCACGATGACCGGCGCCGAGATGGTGATCAAAGCCCTCGCCGATCAGGGCGTGGATCTGGTGTTCGGGTATCCGGGTGGCGCCGTGCTTCCCATTTACGACGAGATTTTCCAGCAGGAGAAGGTGCGCCATGTGCTGGTGCGCCAGGAAGGCGGCGCGGTTCATGCAGCCGAGGGCTACGCCCGCTCCACCGGTCGCGTCGGCGTCGTCCTCGTCACGTCGGGGCCTGGCGCCACCAACGCTGTGACCGGTCTCGCCGACGCGTTGATGGATTCGATCCCCGTCGTCGTCCTGACCGGGCAGGTGCCCACGCACCTGATCGGCAACGACGCCTTCCAAGAGTGCGACACGGTCGGCATCACGCGCCCCTGCACCAAGCACAATTGGCTGGTGAAGAACGTGAACGACCTCGCGCGCATCCTGCACGAGGCCTTTCACATCGCGAAGAGCGGCCGCCCAGGTCCTGTCGTTGTCGATATCCCGAAGGACGTGCAGTTCGCGACGGGCACCTACGTCGGCCCATCGACGGCGACCATCGCCCACAAGAGCTACCGCCCGCGCATGAAGGCTGAGCCGTCGGCTGTGGAGGCCGCCATCGAGGTGATGGCGAAGGCCAAGCGCCCGATGTTCTACACCGGTGGCGGCGTGATCAACTCGGGTCCAAAGGCGAGCCAGCTTCTGCGTGAGCTTGTCCGGCTGACCGGTTTCCCGATCACCTCGACGCTGATGGGCTTGGGATCGTATCCAGCCTCCGACAAGCAGTGGCTCGGCATGCTTGGCATGCATGGCACCTATGAAGCCAATATGGCCATGCACGGTTGCGATGCGCTGATCAACATCGGCGCACGCTTCGACGACCGGATCACCGGGCGCGTCGATGCCTTCTCACCCAACTCGACCAAGATCCACGTCGATATCGACCCATCCTCGATCAACAAGAACGTGAAGGTGCAGATTCCGGTCGTCGGTGACTGCGCCTATGTCCTCGAGGATATGCTGCGCCTGTGGAAGACGAAGGCCGGACAGCCCGACAAGCCGGCACTGAAGGCGTGGTGGAAGGAGATCGACGGCTGGCGGCAGCGCGACTCTCTCAAGTACCGCAAGGCGCCCGACCAGATCATGCCCCAAGAGGCCATCGAGCGCGTTTTCGCCGCGACCAAGGATCGCGACACCTACGTGACGACCGATGTCGGCCAGCACCAGATGTGGGCGGCGCAATTCTACCGCTTCGAGGAGCCGAACCGCTGGATGACGTCTGGCGGTCTCGGGACCATGGGCTATGGGTTGCCGGCTGCGATCGGCGTGCAGATGGCGCATCCGAAATCGACCGTCGTGTGCTTCTCGGGCGACGCCTCGATCCTGATGAACATCCAGGAGATGTCGACGGCGGTACAGTACAAGCTGCCCGTCAAGATCGTCATCCTCAACAACCAATACATGGGCATGGTGCGCCAGTGGCAGCAGCTACTGCACGGCAACCGCTACTCCGAAAGCTATACCGAGGCCCTGCCCGATTTCGTGAAGCTTGCGGACGCCTATGGAGGCGTCGGGATGCGGTGTGAAAATCCGGGCGAGCTCGACGATGCCATCAAGGCCATGCTCGAGGTGAATGACCGCCCGGTTCTGTTCGACTGCCGTGTCACTAAGCTCGCCAACTGCTTCCCCATGATCCCGTCCGGCAAGGCGCACAACGAGATGCTGATGGGCGAGAACGTCACCGACGAGGACGTCGGCAAGGCCATCGGCAAGGAAGGCAAGATGCTGGTTTGAGGGACACCGCGCGTTGCGGCTCGCGAACGACGCGGGCGGCGGCGGCTCGGCCTCGATCAACCGGATCGCCGCAGGGGCAGCGATCCAATTCATTCAGTCCAGGATCACATGCGGCACGAAGCGCGCAGCATCCGTCGTGATGTCGCCATCCCCTTCGCGGATGCCGAGACCGGCCGGCTCGCCGGCGACCAGCCATACGCCGCACACCGGCCGTCGTCCCTGGAACCGGGGCAGGGGATGCCACGCCTGCACGATATGACCTTCCGCGCCATAGGGGCCCGGCGAGGCGACCGTCTCGGTTCGGCGCCCCGCGCGGCCTGGCAGCACCACTTCGATATTGGCGCCTTCGCGCGAGTAGATCGGCTTCCTGACGTAACGCCCGTTGAGATCGGCGGCGCGCGGATCGCCGTCGAAATAGGCCGGCAGCAGGTTGGGGTGGCCGGGGTAGGCCTCCCAGAGCAGCGGCATCAGGCCCTTGTTCGAGAGAATGGACTTCCACGCGGGCTCGATGAAGCGGCAGCCCGAGGCGGGGATGTGCTCGGCGAACGGCTCGCCCAGCAGCCACTCCCAGGGATAGAGCTTGAACAGGGCACCGATCACCCGGTCCTCGCTATCGGTGAAGCGGCCACGTGCGTCGACGCCGATCTCCTCGATCCCCAGCGTGTGAGCCGTCAGTCCGGCCTGCCGCGCACAGTCTGCGAGGTATCCGATCGTGCCCATGTCCTCGGTGCTGGCGCGCATCGCGGCGAGATGCAGTGCGCCGGAAATTCCCATTCGGCCCACCGCGTCGACGAGCCGCTCATGCAGGGAGTTGAATTGGTCGGCGTCCGCCGGCAGTTGGCCCCGCTCGCGCATCTGCTCGAGCCAGACCCATTGGAACACCGCGCTCTCGTAGAGCGAGGTCGGCGTGTCGGCATTGTACTCGTACAGCTTGGCGGGACCGCTTCCCGAAAAGGCGAGGTCCATGCGCCCGTAGAGATTGCGCTCGCGGTTGCGCCATGTGGCAGCAACGTAGTCCCAGTAGCGCCGGGGGATGCGCAATTGCTCGAGCATGTGCTCGTCGGCGACAGCTCGTCCGACGATATCGAGGCACATGCCCTCGAGTTCGGCGGCCGGTGCCTCGAGGCCGTCCTCGACCTCGGCCAGCGTCAGCGCGTAGCAGTGGCTTTCGTCCCAGTAGACCGTGCTGCCGGGAGAATGGAAGCCGAAGCCGTGCTCCTCGGCCGTCGCCCGCCAATCGTGGCGCGGCTCGATCGCTCGACGATCCATGCTACTTCAGCCTCCGGAGGATACCTTGTCGCCACCCGAGGCGGACGGCGAGCTGGCGACCTTGGCCGCCGTTCCGCCGAAGCCCCCGCGAGATTGCGTATGCGCCTTGTCGATCTGGGCCGCGGACGGCGCGGCCATAGCGCCACGCGGGACGGCAGTATTGGCGCCATTGCCGGCAAGCGGTACGCCGGTCGTGGTGGCGCGTCCCGTCGGGCTCGCGGCATTGGCAACCACCGGCTGCGGCTGCATGCGCGATGCGATCGCGGCGCCCATCATGAAGCCCAGCATCGAGGGCCGCCAGCTACCGTCGCGGCTGCTCGGACGATCGAGCTCGCACTGCTTTGGACCGGCGTTGACCTCGCACTCGGCTTGCGAGTCGTATTTCGGGTAGGCCTGCTCGTAGGCGTTTTCGGCGGCGACGAACGAGGCGTTACACGTCGCCTGGGCAAAGCCGTCTGCCACACACTCCGCGACGGATGCGTAGGCTTTGACCGGTACGATCTCGTTGGGGTCCTCGCAGGCGGCCAGGACCAATGCGCTGGCACCCATGCTGAACAGGGCGACATACCGTGAACGCTTCATACTCATGCCCCTCTAAACCTCTCCACGCGACGAGGGTAATCGCCAAGCGTTTTTATGTCGTTAAGTCAGACATCCGTGCACGCAGAATCTGATGCGGGCAGGTCTTGCCGGGAGCATGACATGCAACTTTACATCGCCAACAAGCTCTACTCGTCGTGGTCGCTCAGGCCGTGGCTGCTCATGACCGCCCTTGGCATCCCGTTCGAGGAGACGGTGATCCCGATGTACTTTCCGGACACCAAGGGGCGCATGCTCGATGTATCGCCGACGGGCAAGATGCCGTGCCTGGTCGACGGTGAGATCAGGGTCTGGGAGAGCCTCGCCATCGTCGAATACTTGCACGAGACGCATCCAGGCAAAGGGGTGTGGCCCGCGGACGCCGCGGCGCGCGCGCACGCCAGGGCCACCTCAGCCGAGATGCACGCCGGGTTCCAGGCATTGCGCAACGCCTGCCCGATGAACCTCGGCAAGCGCTTCCAGCCGCGTGACCTCGGCAACGACGTCGCTGACAACGTGCGCCGCTTCCAGGGCATGGTCTCCGACTGCCGCCGCCGCTTTGGGGCGGGCGGCGATTTCCTATACGGGACCTTCTCGGCCGCGGACGCCATGTACGCGCCCCTCGCCACCCGCCTCGACACCTACCAGATCGAGCTGGCCCCGCAGACGCGTGCCTACATCGACGCCATCCTTGCCCATCCTGCCTTCTTGAAGTGGCGCACCGAGGCCTTGGCGGAGCCTTGGGGCATTACCCACTATGAGGACGGCTGGGTATCTGCAGAGACGTTCCACACCGCTACCATCCTGACCGGCCATCCCCGCGCCGGCGCCTGACCCAACGAGGATCCAATCATGTCGCAGAAAGGTACCGGCTCTGCCTACTTCATCGAGGAGAGCAGGCAGGAACTCGTCCGGCACACCCTGTCGATCCTGGTCGACAACGAGCCGGGTGTGCTCTCGCGTATTGCTGGCCTGTTCTCGGGGCGCGGCTACAACATCGAGAGCCTGACCGTCTCCGAGACAGAGCACGAGAAGCACCTGTCCCGCTTCACGATCGTGACCAAGGGCACGCCGATGGTGCTCGAGCAGATCAAGAACCAGCTCGATCGCATGGTGCCGGTGCACAAGGTGATCGATCTCACCGTCGAGACCGACCCCCTCGAGCGGGAACTCGCCCTCGTCAAGGTGGCCGGCCGCGGCGAGAAGCGCATCGAGGCGCTGCGTCTCGCCGAGATCTTCAAGGCTCGGGTGATCGATGCCTCGATCGAGCATTTCGTGTTCGAAATCACGGGGCCGCCGTCAGAGATCGAACAGTTCCTGTCGATCATGAAGGAGTTGGGGCTGGTCGAGGTGTCCCGGACCGGGATTGCCGCCATCAGCAGGGGCGCCCAAGGCATGAGCAGCCGAGCCTGAGAACTCTATTAGGATTGGCCTGCCGTGCCGAAGGATCTTCTTCTGGGTCTCGTGGCGTTTGCCGCGGTGACCTGCTTCACCCCGGGGCCGAACAACACGATGCTCATGGCCTCGGGTCTAAATTTCGGCATGCGCCGCACGCTGCCGCACGTACTCGGCGTGACGCTCGGGTTCGCTTTCATGGTGTTGGTTGTCGGGCTCGGCATCGGCCAGGTGCTTGCGGCTTCGCCTCTCGTCTACACGGGGTTGAAGACCCTTGCCGTGGTCTATCTTCTATGGCTGGCGTGGGGCATCGCGACCTCCGGCGGTGTGCCCGATGGCGCGGCGGGCGCGCGGCCCCTGTCGTTCTTCGAAGCGTGTGCCTTCCAATGGATCAACCCGAAAGGCTGGATCATGGCGGTCGGGGCCAGCACGGGCTATGCCTTCGCCGGCGGACTGATCGCCAGCGCCGCCGTTGCCGCTGCCATTTTCGCGGTTATCGGCCTCGCGTCGAGCGCCTCCTGGGCGGTTTTCGGAGCGGCATTCCGGCGTCTGCTCACGCGGCCCGAGCTGTTGCGCGCGGTCAACCTGCTCCTGGCCGTCCTCCTGGTCGCCTCGCTCTATCCGGTGATGATCGAGTTGGTGGCCGCCGTCGCCGGGGGGTGAGGCTGGCGAACACCAGTCATGCACAGGCAGGCCCATGCGCGTCCTGGAACGCCAGTCGCTGGAGTGCTACCGCCATCGGAGCGTGTGCAGAGTCGCAGCTGTGCGAGGAGCCTCGGCATGGATAAGCAGCAACTGGTCATCATGCTCGTCATTGGCGCCATCGCCGGATGGCTGGCGAGCTTCGTCGTCGGCAGCCCGCGTTGGGGGCTCGTGGGCTACATCGTCGCTGGAATCATCGGCGGTGTCGTGGGCGGTTGGATGCTCGACGCGGCCAAGGTGCGCGTCAACCTCGGCCATCCCTTCGCCAATGCTGTCGCCCAAGGGGCGATAGGCGCAATAGCCGTGATCATCGTCGCCCGGATCCTCGGTGGCTAGGTGGCGTCGCGCCGCTCTTCACTAGCCTTCACGGCCGATAACGCATTTGTGGATGGCGCCAGACTTGGCAGCAGGGACCTTCTGAGGTAATGCTGATCAACGTTCAGTATTGACCCGGCCACGCCGGCCTTTTATTCGGAGCCACACCCCATGGACTACGGACCTTTGCTGATGATGGCCCTCATGGGCCTCGTTGCCGGCTGGATCGCCAACCTTCTTCTCGGCCGCCAGGGTGATCTGGTCGGCAGCCTCGTACCGGGGGTGCTCGGCGCCTACGTTGGTGCCTTCATTCAGCGCCATGCGCAACTCGACCTGATGCGGATCGGCAATCCGCTGCTGGAGCAGCTCGCTGTTGCCGTGATCGGTGCCGTCGTTGTCATTCTCGTGGCACGCAGCATCGTGGCCGAGCCGCGCCGATAGCCCAGCCATCGACCATCGTCGCGGGGCCATTGGCGACGAACGGTGTCCACGCTACATATGCAGCATGGTCACCGTCGTCGATAGCAAGCCACGCCACCCTGAGAAGGCCCAGCGGCCGGATACGCCCTTGTTGCGCAAACCTGACTGGATTCGGGTGCGTGCTCCCACCAGCGCCGAGTACAGTGAGACGCGCCGCATCGTGCGCGAACACGGCCTGACGACGGTCTGCGAGGAGGCCGGCTGTCCCAACATCGGGGAGTGCTGGACCAAGCGTCACGCCACCATGATGATCATGGGCGAGATCTGCACGCGCGCTTGTGCCTTCTGCAACGTCGCGACAGGTTTGCCGAAGCCGCTCGATGGCGGCGAGCCGGCGCGCGTCGCAGAGGCCGTCGCCAAGCTCGGCCTTGGCCACGTCGTCATCACCTCGGTCGACCGCGACGACCTCGCCGACGGCGGTGGCGCACACTTCGCAGCGGTGATCGGTGCCCTAAGAAGCCGTACGCCGGCGACCACCATCGAGGTTTTGACCCCGGATTTCCTGCGCAAGGAGGGCGGACTGGAAGCTGTCATTGCCGCCCGGCCCGACGTCTTCAACCACAATCTCGAAACCGTCCCTTCGCTCTATCTGCGCATCCGGCCCGGCGCCCGCTACTTCCACTCGTTGCGCCTCCTGCAGCGTGCCAAGGAGCTGGATCCGACGATCTTCACCAAGTCCGGAATCATGGTCGGTCTCGGTGAGACGCGGGACGAGGTGCTGCAGCTGATGGACGACCTGCGCTCGGCCAACGTCGATTTCCTCACCATCGGCCAGTATCTGCAACCGACGCGCAAGCACGCCGAGGTCAAGGCCTTCGTCACGCCCGACGAGTTCAAGTCGTACGAGCGAATTGCTCTAGCGAAAGGCTTTTTGCTCGTTTCCGCGACCCCACTCACGCGCTCGAGCTACCACGCCGACGCCGACTTCGCGCGTCTCAAGGCGGCGCGGCTGGCGCGATCGAGATAGTTCGAAGGCCACTCGGTGCACGCGGGCGGCTCGGTCCATCGCGGCAGGATGACGCGCTCGCGCGTCCGGGACGGCTGCGTTACATGCAAGGTATGCCGAACTTCACGACGACTCGCCGAATGTCATACACGCCCGCCGAGATGTTCGATCTCGTGGCGGACGTCGAGCAGTATCCGCGCTTCTTCCCGTTGTGCGAGGCGCTACGGGTGCGCTCGCGGGAGCGCCGGGGGGACACGGAGGTGCTCGTCGCCTCCATGGAAATCGGCTACAAGGCCATCCGCGAGACCATCACCAGCCGGGTCACGCTCGAGCGGCGTACGATGAGCGTCCTCGTCGAGCTGATCGACGGACCATTCCGCCATCTCGAGAACCGCTGGCGCTTCACCGAAGCCCCAAACGGCGCCACCGACGTGCGCTTCTTCATGTCCTACGAGCTGAAGTCCATGGTGCTCCAGCTGCTTGTCGGCGGCCTCTTTGACCAGGCCTTCCGTCACTGCGTCACCGCCTTCGAGGCGCGGGCGCGGGAGGTCTACGGCAGCGGCCGCTCGGGTGTCCCTGTAGCGGCGACCTGAAGCGCGCCAATCGTCGCTCAACCGCCCGCCGCGATCGCCGCCTTGATCAATGTCTTTGCCTCATCGCTGTCCCATTCCGCTGGACCAACCAGCCGCCCGATCTCGCGCCCCTTTGCATCCAGCAGTAGCGTCGCCGGCATGCCGATCGCCTTGAGGCCCGAGTGGATGCGCACCGTCGGGTCCGCATAGACGCCGAGCTTTTCCACCTTTATCTGGTCCAGGAACCTTTTCGCCCCCGCAACCCCGGTCTTGTCGGCGCTGACCGCGACCACCTCGAATTTGTCCGATCCCAGCTCCGCCTGCAGGCGGTCCAGGCTCGGCATCTCCTTGCGGCACGGTGCGCACCACGTCGCCCACAGGTTCAGGAGGACGACCTTGCCCTGCCACTCCTTGAGCAGGCGGGACTTGCCGTCCTTGTCGAGGAACGGCAGCTCGGGGATCTCCTCCGGCTCCTTCTTGAAGACGAAAGCCGCCATCTGGCCGACCGACAACGCGTTGGTGCCCGGGCCCGACGGCAAGGCGGCCGGCTTGGCCGCGACAGCCTGCGCGGTGCGGGTCGGCGCTTTCGCGGCGTTGTCAGCGCCACCGGCCATGACGTATACCGCGCCGAAGCCGGCGAGCCCCGCCGCAACGACCGTGGCGAGGACGGCCATGCGTGTCGGCCCTGCTGGCCGGGACGAGCGATCTGCCTTCACGCCGGATCTCCTTCAGCATTGTAACGACGAGGCGAGCCTGTGACCGAGAAACGCGCCAACAAGATGTGGGGCGGCCGCTTCGAGCTGTCGCCTGCCGAACTCATGATCGAGATAAACGCCTCGATCGGCTTCGACAAGGCCATGGCCCCCCAGGATATCCGAGGATCGAAGGCCCACGCCGAGATGCTGGCGGCCCAGGGGATCATCACCAAGGCCGACGCCCGGGAGATCGTGCGTGGGCTCGACCAGGTCAAGGCCGAGATCGAAGCGGGCACGTTCGAGTTCTCCGAGAGGCTCGAGGACATCCACCTCAACGTCGAGAGCCGCTTGACCGAACTGATCGGACCCGCCGGCGGGCGCTTGCACACGGCTCGCTCACGCAATGATCAGGTCGCCCTCGATTTTCGCATGTTCGTGCGCGATGCCATCGACGGGCTCGACCTCGGGTTGGCGCGCCTGCAACTCGCGCTCGCCAGCAAAGCCGAGGCCCACGCTGACGTCGTCATGCCAGGCTTCACCCATCTCCAGCCCGCACAACCTGTCACCTTCGGGCACCATCTGCTGGCCTACGTCGAGATGCTTGCCCGCGACCGGGGCCGCCTGTCCGACGCGCGCAAGCGACTGAACGAATGCCCGCTTGGCTCGGCTGCGCTGGCCGGCACGTCGTTTCCGATCGATCGCCACATGACTGCCGAGGCACTCGGGTTCGATCGCCCGACGGCCAACTCCCTCGATGGCGTCTCGGACCGCGATTTCGCCCTCGAGACGATGGCCGCGTGCGCCATCTCGGCCATGCATCTATCCCGGCTCGCCGAGGAGATCGTCCTCTGGATGACGCCGCAGTTCGGTTTCGTCCGGCTCTCTGACCGGTGGACGACGGGCTCGTCGATCATGCCGCAGAAGCGCAACCCGGACGCGGCCGAACTCTGCCGCGCCAAGGTCGGGCGCATTGCCGGCGCCTTCCAGGGCCTGCTGATGGTCATGAAGGGCCTGCCGCTCACCTACTCGAAGGACATGCAGGAGGACAAGGAGCAGACCTTCGATGCCCTGCGCAGCTTCCGTGTCGCTGTGGCCGCCATGGGTGGCATGATCGAGGACCTCGAGCCCGACCCGGACGTCATGAGGGCCGCAGCGGGGTCCGGTTACTCGACGGCCACCGATATCGCAGACTGGCTGGTGCGGACACTGAAGTTGCCGTTTCGCGAGGCGCACCATGCCACGGGCGCCATCGTCCGCCTCGCCGAGACGCGCGGTGAGACGCTGGAGCAGCTGCCACTCGCGGCGATGCAAGCCATCGAGCCGCGCATTACCGCCGATGTTTTGAAGGTACTATCGGTCGAGTCGTCCGTGCGCAGCCGATCCAGCTATGGTGGAACTGCGCCACAGAATGTCCGCAAAATGGCGCGAGTCTGGTTGAGGCGGCTGGAAAAGGCTGCGGCCAGGGGCTAGGACTGGAGTGCTGCGAGTAGGGATCGAGCCGCTGGACGCTTCAAGTGGGGCGTCGAGAGCGATTTTTGGGATCGCGGCACGGACGGGGACAGCATGAGCGCAGGGACGCCGATTTCGACAGTCATTCCTCTGATGCTGGCCGCGACACTCGCGGCGGCGTTGGCGGGGTGTGGCGTGCGTGGCTCCCTCGAGAACCCCGGCAAGGCCGAGACCAAGTCGACGGCGAGCGCCGATTCCGGTCAGGGCAAGGCCGAAGGTGAGGCCCCGAAGCCCCACAAGGACTTCATCCTCGACGGCCTGCTGCGCTGAGAGCGTTTTCTGCCTCGTCAGAAGGTGGGCGACCAGGAGACCAGATCGCTTGTGGATCTGGTTGCGGTCGGCCGACTGCGTCGGCATCCACATGTCAACAAGCGCCTTTGAGAGCCCGCGGCCAGGATGCGATTTTGGCGCGACGGGCCACTAGGCAGCGACCGCCAGCAATTGACCACACTGGGACTGGCGGGCGCTGGTATCGAGTTCGCAGGCCTTCGCTCTGCCGACCGACAGGATGCCGGCAGGCATATGCTCGCCGGCTGGCTCAACTGAAGAACAGCCAGGTCACCAGCAGGAAGCAAGGAACCAGGAAACCAACCGACCAAACCATGTAACCGAAAAAGCTCGGCATCTTGATGCCGCGCTCTTCGGCGATGGCCTTGACCATGAAGTTCGGTGCGTTGCCGATGTACGTGTTCGCACCCATGAACACCGCGCCCGCCGAGATCGCCATCAGCGTCGTGCTCAGTGGCCCCATCAACTGGATGGCGTCGCCACCAGCCATATTGAAGAACACGAGGTATGTCGGAGCATTGTCGAGGAAACTCGACAGCCCACCTGCGAGCCAGAAGTACATGGCATTGATTGGTTGCCCTTGTGCATCCGTGACAAGCCGTACGAGAGGCTCCAACGCTCCCTGAGTGCCCGCGCGCAGAATAGCGATGGCCGGAATGATGGTGATGAATATACCGGCGAACAATTTAGCGACTTCGGCAATCGGCCCCCAGGTGAAGCCGTTGCCCTCGCGGATACTCGAGGGCGTGAAGCGCCATGAAACCCATGCGATGCCGAGCAGCACGACGTCACGCGCCACGTTCTGTATCTCGAGTTCGATGTGATTGATGGTCACGCTGAGGCCGGGCTTCCAAATTCCGCTCAGCAGCACCGCAACGACGATGACGCCCAGCAGGGCAACATTGAGCCACCCTTCGATCCGCAGCCGGCTGTCGGGAGTTGGGTCGGGCTTGGGCGGATAGTTTTCATCGATATGGAATAGATACGTGTCGAGCGCGTAGAACACGACCAGCAGGATTGCCGCGACGAGCAGCATCGGGGCGAACAGATTCCGGGTTGGCCAGAAGAAGCTGACCCCCTTGAGGAAACCCAGAAACAGTGGCGGGTCGCCCAGGGGCGTCAACGAGCCGCCGATATTGGCGACGAGGAAAATGAAGAACACGACGACGTGCGCGTTGTGCAGCCGGTTGTCGTTCGCACGGATGATCGGGCGGATGAGCAGCATTGCT
>LNDR01000365.1 GCA_001464755.1 Rhizobiales bacterium Ga0077524 | reverse complement strand
CGATGACGCACCAATACGTCTTCGATTATCATGACGGGGACGTTTACTGGTGCACGGCCGACGTGGGCTGGGTCACGGGCCACAGCTACATCGTCTATGGGCCGCTCGCCAACGGCGCCACAACCCTGATGTTTGAGGGCGTGCCCAATTACCCGTCCATCTCCCGTTTCTGGGAAGTGATCGACAAGCACAAGGTCAATATCTTCTACACGGCGCCAACCGCCATCCGCTCGCTCATGGGCGCTGGCGAAGCGCCGGTGAAGAAGACGTCGCGCGCATCGCTGCGCCTGCTCGGCTCGGTCGGCGAGCCGATCAACCCGGAAGCGTGGGAATGGTATCACCGCGTCGTCGGCGATGAGCGCTGTCCCGTCGTCGACACCTGGTGGCAGACCGAGACGGGCGGCATCCTGATCACGCCGCTGCCGGGCGCCACCAAGACCAAGCCGGGCTCGGCGACGCGGCCATTCTTCGGCATCAAGCCGGCGCTGGTCGACGACAAGGGCCAGTTCCTCGAGGGCGCGGCGACGGGCAATCTCGTCATCACGGACAGCTGGCCGGGCCAGATGCGCACCGTCTACGGCGATCACAAGCGCTTCGTCGAGACGTATTTCTCGGCCTACAAGGGCATGTACTTCACGGGCGACGGCTGCCGTCGCGACGAGGACGGCTATTACTGGATCACGGGGCGCGTCGATGACGTGATCAACGTATCTGGCCACCGGCTCGGCACGGCCGAGGTCGAAAGCGCGCTCGTTGCACATCCTAAAGTGGCGGAAGCGGCCGTCGTCGGGGCGCCGCACGACCTCAAAGGCCAGGGCATCTACTGCTATGTCACGCTCAACGCAGGCGAGACCGGCACGGACGCACTCAAGAAGGAACTCGTCGCGGAAGTCCGCAAGCACATCGGGCCGACCGCCTCGCCGGACTGGATCCAGTTCTCACCCGGCTTGCCGAAGACGCGCTCGGGCAAGATCATGCGGCGCATCCTGAGGAAGATCGCGGAGGACGACTTCTCAAACCTCGGCGATACCTCGACGCTCGCTGATCCGGCCGTAGTGACGGATCTCGTCGATAACCGCCAGAACCGGAAGCCGGGGGCATAAACCGGAAAAGTGGGACGGAGGCGACCCACCAGGAAACAGGGGCGGCACCATATCGGTGGCCGCCCTTGCTGTTTATCGATGACACGCTTCTTATTGATGGCAGGCAAAGAACGGCGCCCGGCTATTCGAGCCGAACTGGGTAAGTCAAACTACCGGCTGGCTGAAGCACCCCGATTTCTCCGGCGCCAAATACGAGCAACCTCCTGTTTCCGGATAACGCGAGTGCACGAGCGAAAGCAACAGCGTGGGACTTCACCCTGAAACTTCTCCTGGCCTCGCGCGCGACACCCTCGCTGACGAGCCACGCTCCGAAACTCGTGCGAGTTACATTGATCTCATTCGTTTTCCCCGACATATTTCCCCTTTTTTTCTTTTTCTCGATTAAATTCATCACTCGCAGATGCGCAGTTACGGAATTGCGCCTATCACGATCAAAGCGATAAACAGTGCCGCCGCCATAACCACGACAATCCGATACCCACGCTCTACAGTCTCGAGTTGAGCCGGTGAGAACATACTGCCAAGGATCGGATGCACGGAACGCCTCCATTGCCGAACTCATGCTTATTCAAACAAGTTCCACTCTGGCCTCATACGGCACAGCAGCACAGCGAAGATCGATAGAGCGGACCCGGCGGCTCTGCAGCGCAAGCGCGCGGCCAATGTTCGATAGTGCCTGAAAGGCGCTACTTCAACTGGACATACGGAATTCAATTCCGAATATTTTTCATCCAGCTCAAACTTCCGGCAGGAACTCTATATATGGCGCATTTTGTCTATTGTCAAATTTAATCCTGAACCACTATTTCGGCCCTGGCCGCACTGGATAGCTGTGCGCCAGTCGCATGATGTCGAATTGTCGTTTCAGCCTGGATCAATAATCGTGGCCCCTGTCCGCGACGCCGGCATTTGCGATCAATTCCTCGCCCGATGGCCGATGCAAATCGGCAACGCCATCCCCATATGCCGTAAATGGAAACATTTCAGTTCGATGCCTCCGCGGAGGTTTTCACGATTGCCCGACACACGCGGCGGAAGGAGCCGATGATCTATCGGCGCTTTCCGAGCGCCGGTGAGGCGATCCGTTACGCGATCGAGGATCTTCCCCCTAACGAGCTCGAAGGGACGACGATCGAGACCCTCGATATACGGCTCGACGTCGCCGACATCCGAGGGCTCTACGAGCGCCAGGACTATCCCCTGCCCCGCCGTGGGCCAAGCTCGGGCGCGAAGGTTGCCCCCAAGGGAAAATCAGCTCCAGCGCGAGCCTAGTCGCATGGCGATGGACAATAACGCCGCCAGGGGATGCCAGCCATGAGGACGCGGATCGAGACCGTGGTCTTCGACCACCCATTCACGATCGAGGGCGTCGGCGGCAAGCACCCGCCGGGCACATTTACTGTGGAGGTAGACGAGGAGTTGATCCCCAACCTCTCGTTCATCGCCTACCGCCGCGTTCAAACCACGATCACGCTGCCCGTCGGTTTCGGCGCTGGAACAGCGAGGCAGGTCATCGCGATCAGCGCTGATGCACTCGAGGCCGCCCTGCACAACGACAAGACGCATCCCTCAAAGGCTCAGGGCCAAACAGGCGAGACCGGTTGACTTCCGGTGCACACCATAGAGCCGTGAGCCCCGTGCCGCGCACTGAGCGCCAACGGCCAGTCGCCAGATCGGACAGAGGCCGGAAGAAGCTCCAACTAACGCCGAGCTTTCACCGCCACCGGCTCGTCCACGCGCTCGAGCGCTTCGAGCCGCGGCGGTTCCGGTAGCCAACTCGCGGGCTTGGCGCCGATAGACCGGCCGACGTCGAACAGGGCGCGCATCTCCTTCGGGCGAAAGCGCAGCGGATCGTCGATATCCTTGGTCTCGTCCGGCACGTGCAGGATGCGGAACTGGCCGCGCGCTTGGCGCGTGGTGACGTAGGCCTGATAGATCGTCTTGTAGGTCAGGCCGCGCATCAACTCGCTGATCGATCGGCGCGAGATGCCCATAACCGTGGCGGGCACGGGCTGGGGGGTATCAGCTTTCAGCGAGAGCTTCCCGTTGATAAGAACGTAGACCGTCTTTTTGCGCGGCGCCTTGACGCCACCGTCGACGTGCATGCGCGCTCGGCCCTTCTCCTCGCTGTGGCGTACGTAGACCGGCTGGAAGAAACCCGGGAAGGCCGCCGACGCGACCAGCACGTCACGATAGGTCTCGGCGCGGCTCGGATCCTTGCTGGCCGCGATGCCGCCCATGTCCCAGACGACGACTTGGCCCGTATCGAGGTCCGTGGTCGCAACATAGAGGCGGCGGCCACGTTCGTGCTCGGCGGCAACGGCATCGAGGAGGCGCTGTGTCACCACCTTCTCGACCATCTTTCGGAACGGCGTCGTGTCGTAGAGGCTATCCTGGAAAAGGCCGAGGATGCCGTTCTCGGCATAGATCTGCTCGGCCGTCACCTTCGTGTAGAAGCGTTCGATCTCCCCGTCCCAGGCCGAGCCGAGGAAGGCAAACGTGGCGATGAGAGCGCCCGTTGAGACGCCGGTGACGATGTTGAAGACCGGCCGCGAGCCGCTTTCCGTCCAGCCTTTGAGCACACCGGCTCCGAACGCGCCGTCCGATCCGCCACCGGAGATGACCAGAACGCTCAGGTCCTTGGTCTCGGAAGCGGGCAAAACCTGCAGCCCCGCGATCGTGGCGCCGGGTGGTGGCTCCAGCGGCTTGCTCTTCTGGTCGAACAGAGGGATCGCACCGAATGTCGCGGAAGCAGCAACCTCTTCCGACTCCGGCCGCAGCGATGCGCTGCATGCGGCCACAGTGACAGCCGCGAAGAGGCAAGCGATCGCCGCAAACGACTTCATCCGACGCATGCCCCCCGAGAGCCGGGCCGCACGAGAGCCCGCCCGAAAGCGTTAACAAGTTTCCGCCTGATCGGCGATGGCCGAAGGGGCACACGATGGCGCAGGCTGTGGAGGAGGCGCAGCCGACCTGGTGGCATACGCACATCGAACAGGCTAGGAACGAGTCCATTCGCAAGCCCTCGAGGCACTGTCGAGCAGAGCACGCATGACCGCCGAAGCCCAACTTGTCCGCTGCCCTTGGGGTGGTATCGCCGATGCCGAGTATCAGCGCTATCACGACGAGGAGTGGGGGGTGCCGCACGCCGACGACCGGCGGCTCTTCGAGAAGCTTGTGCTGGAAGGGTTCCAGTCCGGTCTCTCGTGGCTGACGATCCTGCGCAAGCGACCGTCCTTCCGCGCGGCCTTCCACGATTTCGATGCCGCAACGATCGCGCGCTATACCGAACCTGACAAGGCGCGGTTGATGGCGGATGCCGGCATCGTCAGGAACCGCCTGAAGATCGAGGCAACGATCGACAACGCCCGAGCCTACTTGAAGCTCTGCGAGCGGACGACGCTGGCTGCTTTCCTTTGGGACTTTGTCGATGGCAAGCCGATCGTGCACCAGCGGCGGGCGATGAGCGAGGTGCCGCCGGAGACAGCGCTCTCCAAAGCAATCTCCAAGGCGCTGAAAAAGGAGGGCTTCCGCTTCGTCGGGCCGACCACGATCTATGCCTTCATGCAGGCGTCGGGCTTCGTCAACGACCACCTCGCTGACTGCCACCGGCATGCCCCCTGCGCCGCTCTTCAGCGCGCGTTCAAGGCACCGGCGGCATGAGCGCGCCCAACGAGCCCGAGCGTCCCAGAGCGTGGCAGCGCATGCTGTCGGGGCGGCGGCTGGACCTTCTCGACCCGTCGCCGGACGACGTCGCCATCGAGGACATCGCGCACGGACTGGCGCGAGTCGCGCGCTGGAACGGCCAGACGCATGGCCCACACGCTCTGTCCGTTGCCCAGCATTGCGTGATCGTGGCCGACATCGTGGCCGGCCTCGACGCTCGCGCAACGCGCCAATCGCAGCTCGCCGCACTGTTGCACGATGCCCCCGAATACGTGATCGGCGACCTGATAAGTCCGTTCAAGGCCGCCATCGGTCTCGACTACAAGGCGTTCGAGGAAAAATTGTTGGCCGCTATTCACGTGCGGTTCAGTTTGCCGCACCCATTGTCCGGCGAGCTGCATAAGGCGATCAAACGTGCAGATCGTATCGCTGCTTACTATGAGGCGACACGGCTCGCAGGGTTCGACGAGGACGAGGGCAAAAAGCACTTCGGCCCTGCAGAATTGCTGCCTGCAGCGTTGTCGGAGACGCTCGCGGCCTTGACGCCGATGCCGGTCGAGGCGGCCGAGCGAGCCTTCCTTACGAGGTACACCGCCCTTTCCGCCCGATGATCGACTTGGCGAAAACGTGGCTGAACTGGGGCGCGAAGTTGCCGCAAGGCCACGATCCTTCCTGAAAAGCGCCGGAATCAACAGGGACTTTCCAGGCAGGAGAGTGCCCATGCAAGATGACGTGACACGGGGGGCTCGCGCCCCAATCGAGGCCAACAGCGCGGCGTGGCAGAGGGAGCCTGACGTCGCCAGCAGTGTGGACCGCGTCCGCGCGGACACGGTCCAGGTGGGCCTGACGGCAGTGGTGCTGTCGGTCCGCCAGGAGCAGCCGGTGGTGATGGTGGCCGAGGCGCCTCCGAACCACGGCCGGGCGACCGACGAGACTTCCCGGCCATGGCGGCTTCCAGCGGGGCGGTTCTGTCCCTTGGAGCAGCCCTCGCTCGAGGCAGCCTTGCGCAAGGTGGTCCTCGACAGCGCAGGACGTGAGCTCGGCTATCTCGAGCAGCTTCTGACCGACTACGGCTCGCTCGACGGAAACGTCGGGACGCCTGCGGCTGGGGGGCCGCGCCAGCTCTCGGTAAGCTATCTCGCTCTGACACGAGCCGAGACCTCGCCCCCGTCGGACGGTGCGCGATGGGTCGACTGCTACGAACTCCTGCCGTGGGAGGATTTCCGGGGCGGGCGGCCTTCCATCCTTTCGACGCTCATCCTGCCTGGCCTCGAGACTTGGTGCGCAAGGACAACCAGCGACCACACGCCGGCATCCGAGGCCGAGACGCAAATGAGCCGCAGCGAGCGGGTCTCGGTATCGTTTGGCTTGTCGGGGCGAAGCTGGGATGACCAGCGAGTGGTCGACCGGCTCGACCTGCTGCTCGAGGCCGGCCTCCTCGATCGGGTGGCCCCCTCGCCACTCTGCCCGGGCGACATCAGGCTTGCCGCAGCGGGCCTTGGCCGCCTTCGCGCCAAGATCCGCAATCGTCCCGTCGTGTTCGAGCTGCTGGCCCAGGAGTTCACGCTTTTCGAGCTGCAGAGGACCGTCGAGGCCGTGCTCGGACCGACGCTGCACAAGCAGAACTTCCGTCGCCTCGTCGAGGGAACCGGCCTGGTCGAGCCCACGGGCGACGTGCGCAACAATACCGGCGGTCGACCCGCCAAGACGTTTCGCTTCCGGCGCGAAGTGTTGCTCGAACGCCCGGCGCCGGGTGTGCATGTGCGGGCGGGACGTGCCGCTTGATCGGCGGCCCGACCGCAGGCTCAGCCGCCCGGCCGTTTGCCGGTACGACCGGCCTTGAGCCGGTCGTAGGCCGCAACGATCTCGCCCATGGGCAGACGGCGCTCCTCGTCGCAGACCTCGCCGAGCTTGGGCGTTGGTGGCGGTTGCCCGACCAAGTCATCGAGCGCGAGCGGGTTTGATAGCCGCTCGATCTCGCTGCGGCGCTGTGCGGCGGCGGCCTCGGCAAGCTCCTGGGTGGCTCGGGCGATCTCGACGCTGCTCCAGCCAACAGTCCTGTCGGCAATGCGCCGGATGATGGCCGAAGCGGGCTCGTGGCCAGGTGCGACAACGGCCAGAACGGGGATGCGGCGGCGAAAGCCGCTCTCGGCGACTTGAAGCTCGTGCTCGGTCCAATCGGCGGCTGCATCGTCACTGCCGCCCCAGATCACGGCGACATGCGCCTGGGTCATCGCGACCTTGACGGCAGCGCGGCGCTGGACAGGATCGTTGCTCTCCAGCTCGGGGCCGTGCTCGGGCAGCGAGACGACGGCATGGAGAAATTCCGGCAGCCCGTCGAAGAGGGAGAGTAGCCGCTCCGCCTCCCCGCTCTGCACCCAGGATCGCCCCAGATAGATGCGGTAGACACTGATCATGTCGGCGCTCGTGCCCGCCCAGTGGTCGTGCCTCACCGGCACTTGGCTGCACTATCCCGCTGCAGGCCCTAAAGAGGCGTTAACGGGCGAGCTTCAGCGGGCGCCGCGCATCATTTCTCGTAACGCCAATAGGTTCCACCCGGCACATTGACGGGCTTATAGGCCTTGAGGCGCCCGCTCCAGGGCCGCGTTCCCTGGCGGATGATCTGGCCAATGTCCGTCAGAAGATCCGTATGCTCTGCATAGCCCGAATGATGCAGGGCCAGATAGCTGGTCGACAGCCGCGTGATATCGATCGAGTCGATCCCGGCCACGATAACCGGCCCCCCCTCCGGCACGTCCCCGGCGCGGGGCTTGTTGCCAGCGACGAAGCGGGACGCTTCGAGCGCCCGGTCGTTGGCGGCTGCATAGAGCGTGATGCCCCTGGCGACCCCGGTGATCTCGGCTGCGATCGCCTCGAACGCGTCGCGATCGACGTCGGGCGAGGCCAGGATGATCTGGTTGATGCGCGAGACCGCGTCGGGAGCCCGCAATTTCAATGTCCGCAGGACTTGCAGAAGCATCTGGTTGCCCATGCTGTGGGCGATGATGTTGATGCTCGTGGAGCCCGTCTCGTTCTGCACCATCTGCAGGAACTCATAGAGATAGCGCTCGGCACCCTGGGCGCTGTCCCGGTCATAGATGTAGCTCGAGAGGCCGCCGCCCGATGGCCAGCTGTAGGTATAGGCGGCACCATCGAACTGCAGATCGTAGCTGATCTGCGCGGTACGGAAGAGGCTGTCGTCGAAGCTCGTGTTGTAGCCGTGGATGAAGACGATCGACTGGTTGCGGAACGTGCGGCTATCGGCGAGGCGCTGCTTCACGAGAGCGATCAGGTCGGCCTTCGCCAACGTCTTGATCTCACGCACGGTGAAGTGACGGTTGGGATCCTCCTTCTCGATCTGGAACGTCCCGATATAGGGGATCGTCCAGGCGCGGGGGCGCTCGATGTTCGGCACCTTGTGATCGAGCGGCACGCTGACCAGGGCGCGCCCCATCTCGAGCCGCTTGGCGCGATCGTTGGCGTATCCGAAACGGCTTTCCTGTTTCACCCGGTTGCGGTCCGTTCCGTAGAAAACCGGCACGACGTGGAAGCGCTCGCTTCCATTGCTTCCAGGCGCGGCGGCACCCGCGGTCGGCGCAGCGGGAGCCGTGGCGGCCGGAGGTGGGGCGGTCGACGGCCGGATCGATCGCGTGGCCGACCTGGGTTGAGCTGTCTCCGCGGCTGCACCGGGAGCCGCCGCTGCATCGGGAGCCGGCGTGACCGGCTCAGCGGGCGGGCGGCTGGCACCGACACGCGGGCGAGCCGTGACGGGTGGCTCCGCCGGGACTGAAGCACCCCCCCCCGAGCGCGGGTCCGCAGGTGCTCGCGCCGCCGGGCCGGCCGGCGGCTGCCCTGAATAGCCCGGACTCGAACCACTGGCACCTTCCCCGATGCCACCTTTCGCGAGGCTTTCGTACTGGCGCGACCGGGCGGACCGGGTCGAAGCTCCTGCATCCTTCTCGGCCGTCGAACGGCGCTTGTAGCCGATGTCGGAATACTGCGAGGCCGATGCGCTCTCGGTTGCGCTGAACAGCGCACAGCTCCAAGATCGCTGGACGTCTCCGCCCCCACGAAAAAACTCTAGGGCGACGCACCGATCGTCCTTCAGGCAGCGCTCCTCGCACTGCCGATAGTTGAGGTTGCGCAGACGCGCGTAGGCTGCGCCTTTCAGGGCCTGGTTCTCGATCCTCTGGATGACCGACTGGGCCACCGCCGGCACTCCAAGCGCCGAAGCAGCCAGCACGAGGCCAGCGGCAATGAAGATCCGCACAATCGACAAGCTCGCCATCCCCGACCCCCGATACCGTCGAACATGAAATACTCAATTCCTGCTGTGCAGCAAGACTGTGGCGTGGACTGGGCACGGACAGACCATCAATACCTTCGTTCTCCTGAGGGGGGGCGGTTCGGTGACACACTGCAAGCAACTGAAAAGGACCCCATCTTGCCGCGCGCCGCAAACGCTCGCATTGTCTGGCGATGAGATCATCGATGTCCAGCGACCGCTTACCAGCCGCTAGCCCCGGTCGCCCCGGCGGTCGTCCGACCCTGAGTCTCGAGGCGCTAGCGGAGGGCATCCGCAGCGGCAGCAGGGCCGTGCTGGCACAGGCCATCACCCTGGTGGAGAGTTCTCACCCGGCACATCAGGCCAGGGCGCGCGCGCTCGTGCAGATGTTGCTGCCTGAGACGGGAAAGGCTTGGCGCGTCGGGATCACTGGCGTTCCCGGCGTCGGCAAGTCGACGACCATCGACCAGCTCGGCATGAACCTGATCGCAACCGGCCATCGCGTCGCCGTGCTCGCCGTCGATCCGACCTCACGCCGGACCGGCGGCTCGATCCTCGGGGACAAGACCCGGATGCAGCGCCTGTCGCAAGAGCGCAGCGCCTTCATTCGCCCCTCGCCGACTTCGGGAACGCTCGGCGGGGTTGCACGGCGAACGCGAGAGACGATGACGCTGGTCGAGGCCGCAGGGTTCGACGTGGTCATCGTCGAGACGGTCGGCGTCGGCCAGTCTGAGACGGCCGTGTCCGAAATGGTGGATTTCTTTCTCGTGCTGCTGCTGGCCGGCGGTGGCGACGACCTCCAGGGCATCAAGAAGGGCATCATCGAGCTCGCCGACATGATTGCCATCAACAAGTCGGACGGCGCCAATACGGAGCCCGCCACGCGAGCCGCCGCTGAATACCGTGGCGCCCTCAATATTCTCACCCCGGCGTCACCCAGCTGGCAGCCACCGGTGCTCACGATCTCTGGCCGCGACAACCGGGGGCTTTACCAGCTCTGGGAGCGCATCGAGGAGCACGCGCGGATCATGACGGCGTCGGGCGAGCGCGATGTGCGGCGGCGGCGGCAGGCCGTCTCTTGGATGCGCGAGATGCTGACGGACCGGCTCATCGAAACGGTTCGCGCCACGCCCACCCTCGCGCAGCGCTTGCCCGAGATCGAGGCGGAGGTAGCGGCAGGGCGCCTTGCGCCAAGTGTCGCCGTCGAGGAGATTCTCGAGCGCCTCGCTATAGTCCCAGCGCAAGCGGAGCGCGCATGAACGATCGTCAGCCCCCCGACACCATGGCCCGACCCATGCTAGCCATGCCGACAAGTCCGGATCGACCTGTCGTCCTCATCACCGGCTTCGGCCCCTTCCCGACGGTCGGGGCGAACGCGACTTCTATTCTGGTGCCACGGATCGCGGAGGCAGCGCGGCGGGCGGTTCCGGGTATTACCGTCTCGCACCACGTGCTGCCGACGGAATGGGAGACCAGCCTCGCGCTCCTCGAGGAGCTGACGTTTCGGCTGAAACCGACGCTAGCCCTGCATTACGGAGTTTCTGGCCGGGCCACTGGCTTCGAGATCGAGACCCGAGGGCGAAACCGCTGCTCGCTCAGCACTGATGCGGCCGGCCGGCTCCCGTCCTGCGAGCGCGTCTCATCAGACGGTCCGGAGTACCTGCCCGCCACGCTACCGGCAGCCCACATCGTATCGCGTCTGCGCCGACGCGGGCTTCCCGCCAGGATTTCGCGGGATGCCGGGGGATACCTTTGCAATGCCCTCCTCTACCGGTCGCTGGAGATCGCGCAGGTCTATGGAGCACCGGGACGAACCGGTTTCGTCCATTTGCCCGCAAACCTTGTCAACGAGCGCCGTCCAGCCCTCGAGCCTCGCACCGGCACGCGGCTGTCGTGGGACGACGTCATCGAAGGCAGCATCGAGATCTTGGCCACCGCCCTTGGACGTCCGATGCCCACCACAGCCGGTGGACGGTCGGGCGGCTCACGTGCCGGCACCAGCGTAAACACGCGGTCAACCATCAGCCGCGCAAGCCCTTACCGTCCGACGTCGGCAGCTTCACTCGGAACGTAAAAATTTACACATTGTGGTCATTGCTTGTCACGAACGTTGGCGAGCGAGCGAGCCATGCTGCAACTGCGACTTTTATTAAAGCGGGTCCGCAGGGACGACCGCGGATCGATCGCGATCATGTTTGCCGCGTCGATCATCGTGATTATGCTGACGGTTGGTCTCGCGATCGATGGCGCACGCGCCTATAACGTCTCGTCCCGCATCAGCGCAGCTCTCGATGCTGCAGCGCTCGCGGCCGCCAAGATGCTGGACGACGAGAGCTTCAACGACGCCGAGATCACGGATCGGGCACATCGGTTCTTTGCAGCCCAGCTCCAGACCATACCCATCACCGGCGTGACCCTGGGATCACCCGCCGTCGCGGTAGACCGGGCAGGCGGCCACGTTGACATTTCCGTCGACGTCGGAGTGGCCACGACCCTCGGCCAGCTCGCCGGGATCTCGGAGTTCCGTTTTCCTCGTGCTGCCCGCGTCACCTACAAGCAGAGGTTCATCGAGCTCGCCATGGTGCTCGATATCACCGGCTCGATGTGCCAGCCGTGCAGCAAGATCGAAGGACTCAAAGCCGCGGCGCGAGAGGCCGTGGCAAACCTGATCAACCCATCGGTTCCACACGGCTATACGCGCATCGCACTGTTGCCCTACAGCGCCTCGGTGAACGCTGGTGCCTACGCTGCCGCGGTATCAGGCGGCGAAAGCACGGACGGTTGCGTCGTAGAGCGGCAGGGCGCACACACGGACGACGACCACGAGGCGACCGGCAGCCACGAACTTGGTGTCTCCAACCCCGCGAACAACAATAAATACTCCTGTCCTGCCTCAACCATTATGCCTCTCTCGGCGGATCGTGCGACGCTCGAATCCAAGATCGACTCCCTCACCACGAACGGCTGGACTGCCGGCCAGATCGGCCTCGCCTGGGGATGGTATGCCATCAGCGAGCGCTGGAAAGATTTCTGGCCCACCGAAAGCCGGCCAAGGGACGCAGACTCGAACGTGGTCAAGGTCGTGCTGATGATGACCGACGGCGAGTTCAACACGAGCTACCTGCCGGGCGGCGGCTTCAACTCGACCGACGTCAACCAGCACAACAGCTCGCCGGACCAGGCCAAGCGGCTGTGCACCAACATGAAGTCGGAGAACGTCGTCGTCTATTCGGTCGCCTTCCAGGCCCCCCCTGCAGCTGAGGCGCTGCTGCGCAGCTGTGCGACCTCTTCGAGCCACTATTTCCCCGCGTCCTCGAACGCGGAGTTGTTCGCGGCATTCCGCACGATCTCCGAGCGCCTCGCCGCGCTGCGCCTCGCAAAATAGCGACCGCCGCAACAATCAGCTCCTTCACCGAACCAAGGCACGGCCGCCTCAGAAGGCCGGCACCCGCACGCTCGTGCCACCACCGCCACCACCACCGCCTCCGCCGGAGGGCGCGCGCCGCTCGGACGGCCGGCTGCGCTCGCGCTGGCGCTCGGGCGGCGGATCGCGTCTGACGCGCTGCGGTCTCGGCTCGGCCTTCTCCTCGCGTGGCGGCGCCTGAATACGGGGTTTCGGCAGAGCAATTGCCGCCGGTTGCGCCACGGGCGCGCGGGCTGCAGGCGGCGGAATGACGAGGCTCGCGGGCAGCAGCCACTGACGCACGACGCCATCCTCGCCCGCCGCCACAAGGCTGGTTCCATCGGGGCTCAGTACCACGGCGCGCAAGGCACGGTCGGACGCAGCGAAGGTTGCCACGCGCTCGCCATCGCTCACGCGCCACACATCGACAGTGCCGTCCGCGCCCGCGCCCGCCACCAGCGCACCCGTCGCTGAAAACACGAGGTCCCGTACCGCACCCCCGGAAGGATTGAGCCGGCCACTCTCCGACCCGGAGGCGACATTCCAAAGGCGCACGGTTCCGTCCGCACTGGCGCTGGCGAGGACATCACCTTCCGGCGCTGCGGCAATTGCGAGGATCGCACCCGCGTGCCCGATGAGGCGCACCGCATCGCGGGTGGTGTTGCCGTCGGCCGGAATCCAACCTTCGATGACAAAGCCGCCAGGTCCTTGGCCCAAGCCGGCGAAGATTACCTTGCCGTCACCCGAGAAGGCCGCGGCCGTCACGCCCGGGATGCCGGACTTGCCCCCGGACATGAGTGTCTGGCCGGCTTCTGGCTCGACGATCGACCACGCACCCGAGGCATGGACGGCCACCGCACGCGTCGACGTCCGGTAGTGAACGGCTACGACGGGCGAGTTGTTGCCCGCGATTGTGTGGAGGAGCGCACCGTTGCGGGCGTCCCAGATCCGCAGATCACCTTGCTGGGACCCACTGACGACGCGGCGCTCATCGGGTGAGATCGCGACGGCGGTGACCGCACCGGCATGCTGAGCGGCGAACTGCGCCAGGTCGTTCGTTGCGGGGTTCCAGAGGCGAAGCCGACCATCCGTACCACCAGCGAGGACGAGCCCTTGCATCATCGCCAGTTGACCTGCGACCGGTCCGGCCTCTCCCGTCGCGGTCGCAAGGGTAACTTGGCGCGCCGGGCTGTCCCGGGGTGGGGTGACAAGGTTGTTGGACTGGGCTCGGGCCGCGTCCCTTGCGCGCTGAGCCTCTGCGGTCTCTCGAGCGCGACGGGCTTCGTCGGCAGCGACTTCAGCGGCACTCGCTACGCGCTGGCGAGCCTCCTCGGCCACCCTCCGAGCCTCTTCCTGCTGCTGGCGCGCGACCTCGGCCAACCGGGCAGCCTCGCGCTGGCGAGCTTCCTCGGCCGTCCGACGGGCGGCCTCTTCCTGCTGCTGGCGTGCGACTTCGGCCAACCGGGCAGCCTCGCGTTGGCGAGCTTCCTCGGCCGTACGACGGGCGGCCTCTTCCTGCTGCTGGCGCGCAGCCTCGGCCAACCGGGCAGCCTCGCGCTGGCGAGCTTCCTCGGCCGTACGACGGGCGGCCTCTTCCTGCTGCTGCTGGCGCGCAGCCTCGGCCAACCGGGCAGCCTCGCGCTGGCGAGCTTCCTCGGCCGTCCTGCGGGCGGCCTCTTCCTGCTGCTGGCGCGCAGCCTCAGCCTGACGAGCAACCTCGCGCTGGCGGGCGATCTCGGCTTGGCGCTCGAACTCGAGCCGGCCCGCATCGGCCGTCGACCGATCGCCGGACCTGTCCGGAACCACGGCCGGCACCGCTGCCAACTCCGAGATTGGGGCGCGTCGGGCCCCGACATTCGAATCGAAGGCGAACAGCATGCTCGCACCGAGCAGCATCGCCCCCACACCCAGCACCGCTGCGCCGCGGGTACTGAGCGCGAGGTCGGCCGCGCGAGAGGCCAGGGACGCGGCGGCTGCTCCACCCGTCGCCCCCGACGGGGTCGATACGGCCGCCACATCGGGATCAAAATCCGAGCGCGAGGGGGCCGAGCGAGGTGCCGATCCCTGTGCGTCACGAGGCTCCGACACGTAGCGCGGGGCGGATTGGACGCGCGGCGCCGACTGACGCGGCGAAGAGCGCGGCTCGGATCGGCCTGCGTGAGGGCCGGTTCGCGGCGAGGAGACGGGGGTCCTGATGCCGTCCGGCCCAGTGCTGCTCTCCAGGAACCCATCACCGCCCTCAGGGTACCATCCAGGTTCGGCGCCTTGAAAAAGCATCTCCCGCCATTCGGGCACCGATTGGGGCCGGTTCCGCGGGTGCAGCCGCATCGCGGCGTCGATCGCCGACAGGAATTCGGGACGGTACCCACCACGCGCGCCGTCCAAGGCTGGCATCATGCCATCCGCGAGCATGCGCGCGGTCGCCTCGGTCGGCACCTTGCCGGTCACCGCGAGATAGAGGGTTGCACCAAGCGAATAGATGTCGGTCCAGGGGCCTTGCGAGCGGTTGTCGCTGGAATACTGCTCTTGCGGCGAGTAGCCCTGCTTGACCACGCCCGTAAGGGTGCCGCTCATGTGCGAGACGACCCGTCGAGATGCCCCGAAGTCCAGCAGAACCGGCGTGCCGTCGGCCCGAACGATGATGTTGTCGGGGGCAATGTCGCGATGCAGGAAGTCGGAGCGATGCATAAGATCGATGGCGTCGAGCAGGGGCCACAGCAACCGATCCAGTTCCGATTGCCGGGGCGCACGATCGAGACCTTGCAGCCAGGCCTTGAGGCTTGGGCCACTCTCGAAGCGCATCACCATGTAGGCGGTGCCGTGGGTCTCGAACACGCTGATCACCCGGACGATCGCAGGGTGATCGAACTGGGCAAGCGTGCGGGCCTCGCGCAGGAAGCTCGAGCGCAGCCGGTCGAACAGCGGCCGATCACCGTCGGTACGCGGGCGCACGCTCAGCGTGCTGTCGCGCATGCCAAACTGGGCCGGATAGTACTCTTTGACGGCGACGGGGGCGGCGAGGCCGAGGTCGAATGCCTGATAGGTGATGCCGAAACCACCAGCACCGATCACCCGATCGATGCGGTATTTCCGGTCTAGCACCGTGTCCGCTTTCAAAACCTCGCGATAGTCCATGCCTCGATGCTCTTCGATGCGAAATCAGGGGGCGTTTGCCCCGGCCTGCCGCGGCTAATATGACGATAGGGCATCTCGCGGCCTTAGGCGAGATATTTCGGACCTCTTTGGTTCGTAATTCGCGATTCTCACTACCTTGTGATCATGCAGGCTTGGCTAGGCCCACTGATTTGACAGCGCACTCTAACGGATTTGCCAATTCTGGGCGACTGGAGTCGCACAACGTCGTTGCCTTGGGTAATTTCTCATCTTCCACGACCGTCGCGGACGCATTGGGAGAAGAAATCGGCCAGGCTGCGGGTCGCTCGGCTAAGAACACGCTTGAGAGAGATCAAGGGCGCCCGCTACATGGGATGCGATTGGGCACGATGTGCCGCGCGGAAATGGCGACAACCAACCTCAGGGTGCGGCTTGCTCGCCTTGTGATTCGGGCTCGCTCGCATCACGCCCCTCGCGCGCCATGTTCCCTTGGCCTGTAACGCGCCGACGGCGGCACGAACGAGGAGAAACGCGGATGTCCTACAAGACCATTCTGGTGCACCTGAACGACGAGCGCCGCGTCGCCGGCCTCATCGATGCCGCGACCTCGCTCGGCCAGCGTTACGATGCCCACGTGATCGCGCTCTACGTGATGCCACCGATCCCGACCTACGGGCCGACCGCCTTTGGTGCGGGCTATGTCCAAGCAGGGCTCAAGACCTTCCGGGATGAGGCAGATCGTGTGCGCAAGGCCTTCGAAGAATCGACCCGCGGCCGGCCGATCGTTCCCGAATGGCAACTCGTGGAGCCCGGCGAGCGCAGCGTTGCGGATTGCATCGTCGAGCAGGGCCGCTGCTCGGACCTGATCATCATCGGTCAGCGCGATCGTAACTTCGACTTCTCGAGCGTGCTCGACGTGCCCGAGCGGATTGTCATGGAGAGCGGCCGCCCCGTTCTGGTTATCCCGAATTCCGGACGCTTCCCGAAGATTGGCGAGAGAGTGACGATCGCCTGGAACACGCGGCGTGAGGCGACCCGTGCCGTCTTCGACGCGCTACCACTACTCAAGCAAGCTGAACGGGTGCGGATCGTCTGGATCAACCCGCAGGAGGAGAGCGCGCTCGCTGGGGACCTGCCGGGTGCGGAGATCGCCGCGACGCTGGCGCGCCACGGCGTGAAGTGCGAGACCGCGACCGCGGTGTCGCGCGACATCAGCGTTGGTGACGTGATTCTGTCTGGGTTGACCGACGATTCCGCCGATCTCCTCGTCATGGGGGCCTGGGGGCACTCTCGGATGCGGGAGCTGATTTTCGGCGGCGCGACCCGTCACATCCTCGAGCACATGACCGTACCGGTACTGATGTCGCATTGAGGCGTACCGCGCGGGCACTCGTTGTTGCGGTAACGCAGCGGGTGCCGTCGCCGGTCCCCCAAGACGATGCATGTGAGCGTCGCGGCACCACTCGCCGCTTCGACTCAACGCGTTGCCCGTCCCTGCGGTCGCGCCCCGGCCAGTTGCACGGGACCCGACCGACGCCTCGGACCTCCGAAATCCGGCGTTCACCGGGCTGCCGGGGATGAAAGGGTGAATGTGGCGAGCGACGCCCGCCACACCACACTCACACCAGACCGTCTCAGGGGGCGAGTGTCGGTGGCGGCAGCGGTGGCGCGTCCGGATCGTGCTCGCGATCGGTGCTCAGTTCCCTGAGCCCGTCTCGGCCATAGACGTCAGGCCGGAACTCGGCGTTACCGCTCTCGTCCGCCCAGGCCGTCAGATAAATGAAGTAGACGGGGACCGGTCGTGCCAGCGTGATATCCACGGGGACGCCACCGGCCACGATCTCGTCCACCCTCCGGCGATCCATCCCCGGCTCGTCCTTAGCCAGCCACGCGGCCAGATCGAACACGTCCTGCACCCGCACGCAGCCCGCGCTGAACGCTCGCTGCGCCCGCCCGAAGAGTGGCTTCATGGGCGTATCGTGCATATAGACGCCGTGCTCATTCGGCATATCGAGGCGAACCAGCCCGAGCGCATTCTGCGGGCCGGGATCCTGCCGGAGCTTGGTCGTCACCGGATCGAAGCTCGCCCAGTCGATCCGGGTAGCATCGATCTCAGGTCCATTGAAGTTGCCGCTCAGAACGCGGATCTGCTCTTTTCCGAGGTACTCAGGCTCCTTCACCAGCCGCGGCGCCACGTCGAGCTTGGCAATGCTGTCAGGCACGCGCCAGTATGGAAAAAAGTTGAGCGCGCGAACGGACGCCTTCACCACGGGCGTCTCCCGCCCTGGCCGCCCCGCGATCACGCGATGCCGCAGCGCGACCTTACCGCCTTCAACGGCCTCGAGCTGGTAACCCGGCACATTGACCACGACATAACGTTCGTCTCGCATCGCACCATTGTCGACGAGAGCAGCCACGCGGTCGTAGTTCAACTTGATCTGCGCCATCCTCGCCTGCACGGGAATATTCATGGCGGCTATCGTGCCACGATCGATCCGCCCGGATACGGCAAGCCCATGACGCTGCTGGAAACGCCGTACCGCAGCCTCGAGCTCGCTATCGAAGCTGAAGCTCTGGAACGAATCGCTGCTCCTCAACTCGCCAGTCGCCCGCAGCCGCTTGCGCACGATCGGCACGCGCTCGTCGTCGTCGCCCGGTCGAATCATTCGCGAGGTGGGGATGGCGGGCCATCCACCCTTCTGCGCGATCGCCTTGTAGCGGCCGAAGGCGAGATCGAGGGCCTTCAGCATGCCCTCGCTGCGCAGCGGCTGGTCGCCCGTGCGCAAATCGTCGGGCGGCGCCTCCTTCTGTGCCTTGCCTTGCGGCTGGCGCTCGAACGAGGACGTGGTGGTCGGCAGCCCAAAGATCTTATTGGCCCATTCCATCTGGGCTCGTGCAGGATGCGTCGCCCCGATGAGACCGACCGACAATCCCAGGAGACCGACGCTCAGCGCTACGCGCGCACTGCCTAGAACAGCCTCGCCATGCGTCCCTGTTGCCCGTCGTGCTAGGCCCATCGTGCCCCCACTCATGTTGTCGTCCGTCCACCCGGTGGCCTGTGCTCGCGCCATGGCGGCGCTCGTCTCGCATGTGACGCGTGAACACGGCGGTTAGACGTACAATTTACGGCCATCGTGTGTTGGTGCCGCTGTCTTTCCCCCTCCTATAGTGTGTCGCGCCCTCCCGCCAAACACTCTCCGGTGACCTGCCGACCTCTGCTGTGAGCAAGTTGCCACACCTGGACGCCCTGCCCTTTCGCACCGCATGATCTCTGCACTCTCAACCACGAGCCGGACGGAGCCCCCGATCATGACCTCACCTGCCATCTTGACCAGCCTCGATAGCCGCGGCGTCGCAACCGTGACGTTCAACCGGCCCGAGGTGAACAACGCCTATAACGAGGATTTCATTCAGGGAGTGCTGAACGGCCTCGATGCCCTCGGTAACGAGAAAGGCCTGCGGGCGGTGGTGATCAAAGGCAACGGGCGTCATTTCCAGGCCGGCGCCGACCTCAAATGGATCAACTCGGTGCGGCCGAAGAGCGCGAAAGAGAATCGCGAGGTTTCGAAGGCTACGGCCGATGCGGTGGATCGCTTGAACCGCTGCCCGGTGCCGGTCGTCGCCCTCGTCCACGGCGGCTGCTTCGGTGGCGGCACCGGCATCGTCTCCGCATGTGACGTGGTCATCGCTGCCGACAATGCGATCTTCTCGATCTCCGAGGTCCGATGGGGGCTGCATGCCGCAATCATCGTTCCCCACCTCAACGACGCCATGGGCATGCGCCAAGTGCGCCGATACGCGATCACGGGCGAGCGCTTCGGAGCCGAGGAGGCCCGCCGCATCGGCCTCGTACACGAGGTGGTGCCTCTCGACCGTCTCGAGGCCCGGGGCAACGAGATCGTCGCCCAGATTCTCGAGAACTCGCCGAGCGCCATGGC
The DNA here is from genome assembly GCA_001464755.1 of Rhizobiales bacterium Ga0077524. Classification (GTDB taxonomy): domain Bacteria; phylum Pseudomonadota; class Alphaproteobacteria; order Rhizobiales; family Hyphomicrobiaceae. The sequence continues at coordinate 1,657 of LNDR01000365.1, read as the reverse complement.
CAAGACGAAGCAGCACATCCTCGAGAGCGCCTGGGGTGGCTTCGACCGTGCCACGCTCGACAAGCTGATCGACAGCCACTCCGAGGCGCGCCAGACCGCCGAAGCCGCCGAGGGGCTTGCTTCCTTCGCCGAGAAGCGCCGCGCGGCCTGGGCACCGAAGGGGTAGCGTCCACGAGGTCGAATCGGAAGGCCCAGACGCACATGATGCACCTGGGCCTTCACTTTCGGACACGCTGCCAGGATCGTTACTCCGCCGCCCGCTTCTGCTCGAGGCTGACGGGGCACTCGGCCCAAAGCTCGGACAGGGCAGCGCAAAGCCGGTCCATGTCGGCATCGGAATGGAGCGGCGTCGGCGTCAGGCGTAGCCGCTCGGTACCCTTGGGAACGGTAGGATAATTGATCGGCTGCACGTAAATGCCGTGGCGATCGAGCAGCATGTCGGTTACGCGTTTGCAGATCACGGGATCGCCGACAAGCACCGGCACGATGTGGCTCGGGTTGTCGATCACCGGCAGACCCGCATTCTTCAGCCGGCGCTTCAGCGTGCGCGCCCGCTCCTGGTGGCGAGCCCGCTCGAGCCCCGACACCTTGAGGTGGCGGATCGAGGCGACCGCCCCAGCCGCGATCGCGGGCGCCAGCGAGGTGGTGAAGATGAAGCCCGGCGCATAGCTGCGGATGGCATCGCAGAGGTCCCGGCTCGCCGCGATGTAGCCGCCCATCACCCCGAAGCCTTTGGCGAGCGTGCCATTGATGATGTCGACTTGATCCATGACGCCATCCCGCTCGGCGATGCCGCCGCCGCGAGGGCCGTACATGCCGACTGCATGCACCTCGTCGAGGTAGGTCAGCGCGTCGTATTGCTTCGCAAGCGCGCAAATCTGTCCTATCGGCGCAATCGTGCCATCCATCGAGTAGACGCTCTCGAAGGCGATGATCTTGGCGCGCTCGCGCGGCAGCGCGGCCAGCTTCCTTTCGAGATCGACGACGTCATTGTGCGCGAACACTATCTTATCTCCGCCGCCATTGCGGATGCCGGCAATCATCGAGGCGTGGTTCTTCTCGTCCGACAGGATGATGGAGCCCGGCAGCAACTTCTGCAGGGTGGCGAGCGTTGTATCGTTCGCGACGAACGCTGAAGTGAAAACGAGCGCCGCCTCCTTCCGGTGGAGATCGGCGAGTTCAGCCTCGAGTTCCACGTGGTAGTGCGTGGTACCGGAGATGTTCCGGGTGCCGCCGGAGCCCGCCCCGACCTTGTCGATCGCTTGGTGCATGGCGGCGAGCACCGACGGATGCTGGCCCATGCCAAGATAGTCGTTCGAGCACCAGACAGTGACGTCACGGACGCCTTCAGGATCATGGCGCAAGGCCTTGGGGAAAGAGCCGCGCGTACGCGAGATGTCCGCGAACACGCGATAGCGTCCTTCTGTGTGGATCCGTACCAGTGCGTCGCCGAACGCGCGCGCATAGTCCATCGTCGTGCCTTTCCACCCGTTGCGCGGAGCTTATGCAGCCCCGAAGTTAGCAGTGCACACCGCCGCAACCCTGCGACTGCTTCCCTGCCCGCCATGCCGCCACGCCGAGAATACATGCAGCGAACGCTATCAGTCACCCGGCGACAACTCCCCTCGCGCTATGTCGCACACCGACGGGTCACCCC
>LNDR01000364.1 GCA_001464755.1 Rhizobiales bacterium Ga0077524 | reverse complement strand
GAACCCCGCCGTAGCGTCCCCCGTGCCGTCGTGAACAAAGATCACTAACCCAGCCGCGACATCGGCTTGCGTGAAGTTTTCGATGCCGGTCGTCGGGGCTCGGCTCAGCGCCACGAAGCCGTTGGCGACGTTGCTCACGGAGTAGGTCAGCCGGTCAGCACCGTCCTCTGCATCGCTCGCCGACAGATCAGCCGAGGTCACCCGCACCGAGCGCCCGCGCTTGACGGTCATCTCGAAATCGCCTGCGAGATCGGGCGGGACATTGCGCACTTCAGCCGCCAGATCCCCACCCGGCGCGAGCGATAGCTGGCCGTAGCGGACATCGCCGTGAACAACCCCCGTCGCTCCGATGTTGATCAGGTTGCGCACGCGCACCCGGCCGTCGAGCAGGCCATGCACATCCGCTGCGCCGACCTCGAGCGTGCCCACGACCCGGCCGCCCGGGTGGATCACGACCCGCTCGGCCGCGATGGCGCCGAGCACACTCCCCCAGACCTCGACCTCGTGAGCATTGCGGATCGCGCCTTGCACGACCAGATCCACGCCGATGACGGCTCGCGTCGTCTGTGTCGTCACGCCAAGCTCCTTGCTGAGGGCCGCCCTGCACCAAACCCCGCGACCCGCCGAGACGGCCCCCCGGCTCGCCGTCGCAGCGTAGATGCGCAACCGATCGCGACCAGCGCGTGGCGACGATAGCGGGATCGGCCACCAGTAGCCACCCGCGGCTCGTCGCACGAGATTGCGCTTGCCAGGGAACCGCGTCGGACGGATTCTCCCGCGCGAGCGTCCCGCAAGCCTGCAGCCGCCGTTGGATCCCGACCATGCCCATCACCCAGCGCCGTATCGAGCCCCGCACCGAGCAGCGCCCCGTCGAAAGTTCGGCCCCCGCTGCACCCGGCTATCCCGCTGTGCGCATGCGCCGCAACCGGAAGTCGCAATGGTCACGCCGGCTCGTTGCCGAGAACGCGCTCTCGACCAGCGACCTGGTCTGGCCGATCTTCCTGATCGACGGGTCGGAGCGGCGCGTGCCGGTGGCCCATATGCCGGGCGTCGACCGGGTCAATATCGAGGAGGCCGTCGTCGAGGCCGAGAAAGCTGCTGCGCTCGGCATACCAGCCATTGCCCCGTTCCCGAACATCGACCGCGCCTTGCGCGATCCGACCGGCTCGGAGGCGATCAAGGCCTCGAACCTGATGTGCCGCGCGGTCCGGGCCATCAAGCAGGCCGTACCCGACATCGGCATCATCACCGACGCTGCCCTCGATCCGTACACCAGTCACGGCCACGACGGCCTTCTGGACGACAGCGGGCGCATCCTGAACGACCCCACCATCGAGGTTCTGTGCCGTCAGGCGCTGGCGCTCGCCGAAGCCGGCAGCGACTGCATCGCGCCATCCGACATGATGGACGGCCGGGTCGGAGCCATCCGCCGCACCCTTGACCGGGCCGGTTTCGAAGACGTGCAGATACTCTCCTATGCCGCCAAATATGCCTCCGGCTTCTACGGCCCCTTCCGCGACGCCATCGGCACCAACGCCACACTGATCGGTGACAAGCGCACCTACCAGATGGATCCCGCCAACACCGACGAGGCGATGCGCGAGGTGGCGCTCGATCTCGCCGAGGGCGCCGACATGGTCATGGTGAAGCCCGGCATGCCCTATCTCGACATCATCCGACGTGTGAAAGACACCTTCGGCGTGCCGACCTTCGCCTATCAGGTGTCGGGCGAGTACGCGATGCTCGAAGCCGCCGCGCGCAACGGCTGGCTCGACGGTGATCGCGTCATGATGGAGGCTCTGCTCAGCTTCAAGCGGGCTGGTGCCGACGCTGTGCTCACCTATTTCGCGCCACGCGCCGCCGCCATCCTCAATGCCGGTGCCTGAACGGCATCGCACCCGACATGATCATAGCGGCGCGACATCGGGTTGCGGCGTGACGATCAGCTCGCGGCGCAAGTGACTGCGGATCGTGCTGGCTGGTCAGCGCTTGCTTGCCGCGCGCGCCTCGCTCTGAGTTCATAGCCTGCGTTGTCGCGACACTTGATGTGTCCCGGGCTTCTTCATAAGTTGGTGGGCTTGGGGCGCTTTTGCCCGCGCAGGGACGAGGATTTCTTACGGCATGTCGGAGCAACAGAAGAACTTTCCAGAGTTCTACGTCACCGCTCCGCAGGCGTGCCCCTATCTGCCGGATCGCAACGAGAGAAAGCTGTTCACCCATCTCACGCACGACAAGCCGCGGCCCCTCGTCGACAGCCTCCTGCGCGGTGGTTTCCGACGCAGCCAGAACATCGCCTACATGCCTTACTGCGAGGGCTGCCAGGCCTGCGTCTCGATCCGCGTTGTCGTCGACGAGTTCGAGGCCAGTCGATCGTTCAGGCGGGTAACGCAGCGCAACACCGACATCGTGGCGAGCCGCGTGGCAGCCGTGCCGACCTCGGAGCAGTATAGCCTGTTTCGCTCCTATATCGATCAGCGCCACGGCGACGGCGGCATGGCCGACATGACCGTGCTCGACTACGCCATGATGATCGAGGATTCGATCATCGACACGTTCTTGACCGAGTACCGTGTCTCCGAGGCTCCGGCGCCGGGCGACAAGAGGCCGTCGAAGGGCCCGCTCAAGGGCTTGGCGCTGTGCGACCGCCTCTCGGACGGCATCTCTATGGTCTACAGCTTCTACGACACTGACGACGATGATCGCAGCTTCGGCACCTATATGATCCTCGAGCAGATTGCCGAGGCGCGTCGGCTGGGCCTTCCTTACCTCTACCTCGGCTACTGGATCGAAGGCTCCCGCAAGATGGCCTACAAGCAGCGGTTCGGCCCCCAGGAGCGGCTTGGCTCGAACGGTTGGCAACGCAGCGCTTGAGGCGCGTGCCGTTTCGCATCCAGGATGCCCCACCGCATCATGACAAGCGCCGCCACGCCGTGGCTCGCGATGTGCTCCGGGCTTCGTACGCCCTGACTTGGCCGGCCGATGATCCTGCTTGATGAGCTGCTCGCCGGAATGCCACTCGAGGTGCTGGCGCTGCGCATGACGCTGGTCGCGCTGTTCGTCGTCCTGGTCGCGCTCGTCGCCGAGCGGCTCGGGCCTTTCCTCGGTGCCATGGTGGCATCGCTGCCGCTCTACACCGGCCCCGTCTATCTGCTGCTGGCCCTCGAGCACGAGCCCGCCTACATCGTGGCTGCCACCGTCACCTCGGTCGCCATCTGCGGCGCAAACCCGGTCTTTGCCCTGATCTATGCGCTGCTCGCTCGGACCCAGGGCGTCGCCGTCTCGCTCCTCGGCGGCCTCTCCGCTTGGGCGGCCTGCGGTGCCCTCGTGCAGGCCCGCGGGGAATGGTCGCTCGTCGAAGCTCTGCTTTTCGTCGCCCCGATCTACTCGGTTGCGCTGTGGCTCGCGCAGAGCTTCACGCGGGGCGTGGCATTGCGCACAGCCAAGCGGCATTGGACCGACCTTGTGCAGCGCGCCATCTTTGTCGCCGCCCTGACTGGCCTCGTCATCGTGGCGAGCCGTCATGTCCCTGCCGAGGTCACCGGCATTCTCTCAGTGATGCCGATCCTCACGACGAGCCTGATCCTGGTCATGCACCCGCGCGTCGGCGGCCCAGCCACGGCTGCGCTCCTCGCACATACGCTCGGCGGGCTGGTCGGCATGGTTGTCGCGTTCGCGGCCGTCAACCTGTCGATCCCGCACCTCGGTCTCTGGCCCGGCCTCGGACTCGGGCTGGCCATCACCCTCGCCTGGAACGTGATGCTGATCATGGCTCGAAGCCTGCTCGCGCTCCGACGATGAGCTGACGCTCAGCTCGGCGTCACCGCGCCAGCTCGGCACCGATGCGCTCGAACATGTAGGCCCACTTCGCCTTCTGCACCGCGACCAGCGACGTCATCGACTGGCGCACCTCGGCAAGGCGGGAGCAATCGGGCGCAGCGGCACTCGTACCCTCGGCGCCGAGCTGCTCGATGCGCGCAAGAAATCCGGCCGCCTCGTCGTCGTAGTCGGCGATTTTCCGGTCCTGCACGATGGGGGCTGCCTCGGCCAGGAACTGGTCGTAGCTCCATCCACGTTTGGCTTTGAGCTGCCGCAACTTGGCCTGGAAGGTCGGTTTGTTCACCTGGTTGAGTTCACGTAGCGCTTGCGCTGCCTCGCTCACCGCCGTCTCGAAATCACCACGCGTGCACGAGCCGGCCGTGCCCGGCGACGCTATCGCCGCCCACAACGCCGCCGCCAGTGTCACGCGTCCGAGCATCGACGACGTCATGCTTCCCCTCCGGATCACCGATCGTCCGGTTGGACCTACATGCCGTGTTGCAGCGTTCGCGGCAAGACGCTCCGCCGCTGCGGACCCGCACTTATCCCCGGTCCCCGCGCCTGTGAGACGATGAGGTGCGACAACAGACCGGAAACCCGCATGCCCCGACTTGGTCCTACCCACGAGACGAGACCGCGCCCACTCTCCTTCCGCCCTGGGGGCCCATCAGTCCCCTATGACCGCGGCCGAGATCTCCCTCGACTCCTGCCGATGTGGCCGGGCGAGCTTGACAATATGACGCCGGAAAAGCACCACCGACTGCTGCAGCGCCTGCGCCGAGCCTTACGCGAGGAGCGCCGACGTGGCATCGCCGGCAACTGGACGTATGACCTTGCTCGACACGCACGCCTCTACCGGGCACTGCATGCCGAGATCGCGTTGATGGCACCACCGCTATCGACATGGGTCGCAAGCACCCACGTCACTCACGCGGCCGACGTTGCTCGGGTTGCCGATACGCCGCCAATTTCGCTGTCGACCCCGCGCCAGCCCCCGGTCAATCCCGCCGCGTGCCGAGCCCCATCTTCTTCGCCAGCTGCGAGCGCGCCGCAGCATAGTTTGGTGCCACCATGGGGTAATCGTGGGGCAGCTGCCACTTCGCCCGGTACTCCTCGGGCGACATTTTGTAATGAGTGCGCAGGTGACGCTTCAACGATTTGAACTTCTTGCCGTCCTCGAGACAGATGATGTAGTCCGGCGTCACCGATTTCTTGACCGGCACGGCGGGCTTCATATCGTCCCTGTCCGGCGCTTCGATGTTCCCGGTAGCCCTGACGAGCGCCTGGTGAACGTCGCCGATCAGCACGGACACGTCGCCGCTCGACAGCGTGTTCTTGCTGACATAGGCAGCCACGATCTGGGCCGTCAGCCCGATCAGGTTGCCTTGAGCCTCCTCTTCCATTCACTCCCTCCTACGCGCAACGTAGATTTGCGTGGCAACGCACCCAGAATTCTACGACTGAAGGGCCCGAACACCCAAACCCAGAGCAGATCCACGTCGAGACCAAGTAATCGAAGTCTCCTGTCTCAATGAAAATCACTATAGTAATCGAAATCACTCTTGTCACCGACAATTCAAGACTTGGAGAACCTCGCCGCGTGGCAGCGGTTCCATAAAGCGCCGACGGCTATTGTGGGAGATGGCCGACAGTCCAGCCGACGTGCTAGATTGCAAGGCCCACAAGAGCTGATGCGGCCATGCGCCGTCGTACAGGCACGACGCTCACGATGTCCCGATTGCCAGCCGCCAAACAACCGGACGCCAGCCACCAACCGGAAGCCAACGCAATGTCGAGAGCCATCCCCGCGAGCCTCGTGCCCCCCTGCGCAGACAAGCATCCGGTGACGACGGAGCATCATGGCACGACCCTCGTCGACGACTACGCCTGGCTGCGCGCATCCAACTGGCAGGAGGTGATGCGCGATCCCTCGGTGCTGGACCTCGAGATCCGCGCCTACCTCGAAGCCGAGAACGCCTACACGGACGCGAGGCTCGCCCACACCAAGCCGCTGCAGGCCGCGCTCTTCCAGGAGATGAAGGCCCGCATCAAAGAGGACGACACATCTGTGCCGGCCCCCGACGGCCCGTTCGAGTACCAGGTGGGCTACGTCACCGGCGGCCAATATCCCCGCCTTCTCCGCCGTATCCGGGGTGCCGCCGACGGCTCCGAGACCGTGCTTCTCGACGGCAATGCCGAGGCCGAGGGCAAGCCCTATTGGCAACTCGGCGACGGCAGCCACAGTCACGACCACAAGCTGCTCGCCTATTCCGTCGACGAGAAGGGCTCGGAGTTGTTCACGATCCGTGTGCGCGACCTCGCGACCGGCCGCGACCTCGAGGATTCCATTCCCGATACGCGCGGCGGCGTGGTCTGGGCGCGCGACGGCCGGACGTTCTTCTATGTCCGCCTCGACGACAACCACCGCCCCCTCTACGTCTACCGCCACACCGTCGGCACGCCGGCCGAAAGCGACGCACTGGTCTACGAGGAGAAGAACGCCGGCTTCTACGTCGGCGTCGGCGCCACCCAGTCTGGCCGCTTCATCCTGATCGACGCCCACGACCACCAGACCAGCGAAATCTATCTGGTCGACGCCGAGAAGCCAGCCGAGCCTCTGCGCCTCGTCGCCCCGCGCCGCCACGGCCACGAATACGCCGTCGAGCATCAAGGCGACCTGCTCTACATCACCACCAACTCCGGCGATTCCGAGGACTTCCGCATCGCCACGGCCCCGGTCGCGACGCCGGGCGAGGCGCACTGGCGGGAGCTCGTAGGGCACAAGCCGGGCCGCCTGATCATCGACACCGTGCTCTACGCCGGCCATCTCGTTCGCCTCGAGCGCGAGGAGAGCCTTCCCCGCATCATCATCCGCCAGCTCGCCGACGGAGCCGAGCATTCGATTGCCTTTGACGAGGAGGCTTACAGCCTCGGCGTGTCCCACGGCTACGAGTTCGAAACCACCACGATCCGCTTCACCTACTCGTCGATGACGACCCCCGCCGAGGTCTTCGATTACGACATGGTGAGCCGTGCGCGCACGCTGCGGAAGCGCCAGGAGATCCCGTCCGGCCACAATCCGGCCGACTACGTCACGCGGCGTGTGCTGGCACCGGCCCCGGATGGCGAACTCGTGCCTGTCTCGCTCCTCTACCGCAAGACGACGCCGCTCGACGGCACCGCCCCGGTGCTCCTTTACGGGTACGGCGCCTACGGCATCCCGATTCCCGCCTCGTTCTCGACGACGCGCCTCTCGCTGGTCGACCGCGGCTTCGTCTATGCCATCGCCCACATCCGCGGCGGCAAGGACAAGGGCTACCGCTGGTACACCGACGGCAAGCTCGAGCGGAAGGTCAACACCTTCACCGATTTCATCGCGGCAGGCGAACACCTCGCCTCACTCGGCCTGACCACGCGCGGCAACATCGTCGCCAACGGCGGCTCGGCCGGTGGCATGCTGATGGGCGCCGTCGCCAACATGGCCCCTGGCCTGTTCCTCGGGATCATCGCCGACGTGCCGTTCGTCGACGTCTTGAACACCATGCTCGACGCGAGCCTGCCACTCACCCCGCCGGAGTGGCCCGAGTGGGGCAATCCGATCACCAACGAGGCGGATTTCAAGCGCATCCTCTCCTACTCGCCCTACGAAAATGTCGAAGCGAAGCCCTATCCCCACATCTTCGCCTACGGCGGCCTGACCGACCCCCGCGTCACCTACTGGGAGCCCGCCAAGTGGATCGCGCGGCTGCGCGAGCGCAACACCAGCGACAATCTCGTCCTCCTGCAGATCAACATGGAGGCGGGCCACGGCGGCGCGTCCGGGCGGTTCGAGGCACTGAAGGAGGTTGCTCTCGACTATGCCTTCGCGCTCGAGATCACCGGCAAGACGCCAGCCAGCACCTGAGCAAGGAGCGGCCAATGGCAGACCGAGGGTGCAAGGCCACCGCAGAGCACCGGACCATCGTTCTGGGGGGCACATTCGAGGTTCCTGCGCCCCGGCTTTACGCCGCCCTCACCGAGCCCCTGGAGCGCGCGCGCATGGGCGCCTCGGGCGATCGCTACGCGCGGATCATCGATGAGACGGACTTCCGCGTGGGCGGCCGCGACGCCTTTCGCTTCGGCCTGAAAGGCCGGCCGCGGCTTCAGGGCGAAGCGGTCTACCACCAGATTGTACCTTCGGCGCTCATCGTCTCGACCGAGATCGTTCATGCCGGCGAGACTTGCGTCTCCATCGAGCTGGTCACGCTCCAGTTGTCCGCCCGCGACCTCGAAACCGACGTCAAGCTCACGGTCCAACTCCTATCCCTCGCCGACGACGAGGATCTGGTCGACGAGGCAGGCGCCCGTCATTCGGCCCTCCTCGACGATCTTGGCCGCACCTTCGGCACCAGCCGCCGCGACCGTGGGCGCCCCTTCTCGCGGCGTTAATGGCCCGTCGCGCTGTTATTGCCCGACCGCGACCGGTCGGATCGGGATTGTGCTCGGAGACAAGCTGCACTAAGTGCTCGCTCGTAGCGGACTGTCGCAGAAGCGTTGCCTTCGCCTGACACCGTGCGATTGAGACCATCCTCAGCTCTCGGGAGATCGACTTGGACAGTGTTCTCATTATCGGTGCGGGTGCCGCTGGCTCTGTGACGGCACAGAAGTGCGCGATGAACCGCGATGTCTTCAAGAAGATCCATCTCGCCTCGCGTCGCCTCGTCAGCTGCGAGAGCGTCGCCAAGCGCTGCGTGACGCCGATCGAGATCAGCCAGGTCGACGCCGACAACGTGGCCGAGGTCGTGGCCCTGATCGAGAAGGTCAAGCCCGACCTCCTGATCAACATGGCGCTCCCCTACCAGGATCTGCCGATCATGGACGCATGCCTGAAGACGGGCGTGCATTACATGGATACGGCCAACTACGAGCCGCGCGACGTCGCCAAATTCGAATACTCCTGGCAGTGGGCCTATCAGGACCGCTTCAAGGCCAAGGGCATCATGGCCATTCTCGGCTGCGGCTTCGATCCCGGCCAGTCGAACATCTATTGCGCCTACGCGCAGGAGTTCCTGTTCGACACCATCGAGACGATCGACATCATCGATTGCAACGACGGCAGCCACGGCAAGGCGTTCGCGACCAACTTCAATCCGGAGATCAATCTCCGCGAGGTGACGCAGCGCGGCAAGTATTGGAAGAACGGCCAGTGGATCGACATCGACCCGCTGTCGATCGCCACCATGATCGACTATCCGGAGGTCGGCCCGCGCAAGTCCTACCTCATCTATCACGAGGAGGAGGAAAGCCTCGTCCAGAACATCAAGGGCCTGAAGCAGATCCGCTTCTGGATGACCTTCTCCGACAACTACATCAAGCACCTCGATGTGCTCCAGAACGTCGGCATGACGCGCATCGATCCGGTCATGTACAAGGGCAATCCCGTCATTCCGATGGAGTTCCTGAAAGAGCTCCTGCCGCCGCCCTCCTCGCTCGGCGAGAACTACTCCGGCCGGACGTCCATCGGCTGCATTTTCGTCGGCAAGAAGGACGGCAAGGACAAGCGCGCGATCATCTATAACGTCTGCGAACACGCCGATTGTTATAAGGAAACCGGCGCGCAGGCGGTCTCCTACACGA
>LNDR01000363.1 GCA_001464755.1 Rhizobiales bacterium Ga0077524 | reverse complement strand
GCCGAGGGTGACCGTCCCGTCGATGGGGATGCTCTCGCCCGCCAGCTTGAATTCCTGCAACTCGAGCGTCCGCGAGCCCTTGGGTCGCACCACGTCGAATGACAGTTTTGCCGTGCGGCCGGTCGGCTTGTGCCATGCCAGTCCGTCGAGATGCAGCTCGGCGCCGGTGAGATCGGCGCTGACCCGGACCTTGCTCGACTCGCCATCAACCGGTGTGACTTGCACCTCCAGCGGCACCTCGCCCTGAACCTCCTCGTCGAGAGCGAGGCCCAGGCGTCGTCGATCCGCGCCATCGAGCCGCGTCGTGACGACGATCGGCGACTGCCGTTCGCTGGCTTCACCGAGTATCCACTGGCCGTTGGCGCCGCTCAACGCGCTGATGGGCCTGACCCGCATGCTCGCCGATCGTGAAGGCGGCGCCGGTCACGTCGTGCGGTCCCACGACATTCGGGATGCGGCCATCGGTGATCCGGATCTTGGCCTCGATCTTCGTATCCGCGAGCGCGACCTGCTCGGCAACAGGGACGGTTGCACGCCACTGGCCCTCGACCTTGCCATCGGCCCCTGCAGGAATCTGCGCCGACTTCAGCAGTCCGACCGCCTCGCGGCTGGCGATCTCGACCAACGCCGCGATCGTGGTCTGTCCGCGTCCGGTGATCTCGGCGACGGGTCGGGGCTGGTCGAGACCCGTGATCACGATCGCTCCGCCTTTGATGCTCGCACGCCGCGTAGCCGACGTCGCAAGATGGGCATCAGGGATCGAGATCTCGAGACGATCATCCTCTCGATTGACGAGCACACGTGGCACGGTGATCGGCGGTAGTCCGTTCGCGGTCGCGATCGAGATGCCCTCGGCCTCGAGCGAGAGGGAGATCCCGGGCATCGCGCGGCCCTTGCCGGTAATGACGCGGAACGTGCCGCCGTTGAGCTTGCCGCCCAGAAGCCGCTCGATGACCGCATTGCGCGCGATCGGTGCGAGGTTCGCCGGCCAGATCGCCTTTAGTTTCGCCGCATCGATCGGCCCGATACGACCATCGAGGCTGGCGCTGCGGCTCTCGCCGCCGATTAGAGTGCCGCGCGCCTCCAGCTCAGCACCCCCCGCCTTGAACAAAAGTGAGACGAGTTCGGAGGCCCCGCTCGCCGGCCACAACCGCGCACGTAGCGCGAGCTTGTCGATGGGAACAGCTGCCCGATCATGGGTTTTGGTGATAGCGCCCTCGATTGAGGCCAGATCAAGCTGCCATCCGTGGAGCGCATTACCCGCAGCGGCAACCTGAGTGAGGTCGCCCTCGAGGCGAACCCAGCTGCCGTCCAGCTCGAGCTTGCTGGGTGCCAGGGTCAGGCGTTTATCGGCTCCCGCGTAGCGAAATGCGAGCCTGCCGCCGTCGATGCCGACCGCAAGGCCCCCCAGAGCCTCGGGCAAGAGGCTACCTCGCCCGAGCACGACATCGAAGCGGCCTTCGACGATTTCCCCCTCGCTCGTCAGCTCCATCTCGCCACGCGCCGTGACCGGCACATCGAGCGCCCCGAGCAGGCCCAGATGCGGAATATTGCTCGCGAGCGCAGGCAGGCTCAGACCTTCCACTCGGGTCTCGAGCTTGAGCGATCGCGCCTTGTCGGATTCCTCAAGGCGGAACTCCACTCCGAACGGCACGCCGCCAGCAGCCACGCGCCCCTGCCCCGTGATCACGCTCCGGCGCTTCAGATGGTCGAGAGCGACCTCCATTTCCGGCACGAGCCAGATGGTACGCTGCCCAGCCTCCTCGACCTCGAGTGTCGCGTCGCGCACGCCGAACGTTCGCAAGTGTGATGCGGCCTCACCGCCATTGCGCAGATGCGCCACCGCCTCCGCCAGTGCGCGCGCAAGGTTGATGCGCTCTACGCGCTCGCCCTCCGGAGCCGACCGGCTGCCGCTCGTGGCACGCGGATCGGCGGCCACATCGGTGTTCGCGGGCCGCGAGGCCGGACCGCTCTCTGCTGCTCCTTGCGGCCAGGCTGACGCCGCAAAGCCCGGCAAGCCCGCTTCGTCCTGAGACAACGCCAGACGGGGACCGATCAGCACGATCCGCGAGGCGGCGACCTGGCCCGACCACAGGGCACTCGGCTCGAGACCGACAATGGCCTCCGCCGCCCGCACCGCAGTATCGCCTGCTTTGGCCGACAGCCGCAGATCTGCGAGGCGCACCTCGAACCCGCCACTCGGGCTGCGATGCAGCGCCGCATCGCCAATGGCGACATTCACCCCCCCGAGTTCTGCTGCCAGTGCCTCCCGGATCGGCTCGACCAGAAACCGGAGCGGAACGGCGCCGTGGAGCAGCTTGACATAGACAAGGCCCAGCCCGAGCAGCGCCAGGGGCACGAGGACGCCGACCGAGACGGCGAGCCAGCGTAGTGGGGCTGTGAGCAAGCGAGTTGGCGAGGACCGTGCGCGCCTGGGCGTTTCCCGAGGCTCGGGCGTGGCCCGTCGCGGCGACTCAGAACGAGGATCCGACGACGCGCGGTACGCATCGGTCCGGGGCCGGGTCTGCGGCGTTGTGCGCAAATCGTCGAGCGTGCGGCCACGCAGCGGCGTCCGCGGCGCGCCGCCACCGTCCGAGTTGTCGCCGTCGCGCGCCGAAGCCACCCGTATCCCCCCGAAGCAGCAGGCAACCACCCAGCTACCGATCCGCCCGCATGCGGCATCGTCCTGCCGCAGTCTGCACCTTGCCGAGCGATGCCAGCCGATCAGCCAGTCCCCACTGGCGAAGCTCCGACAACTCGACTACGTCAAGACCGTCGATCTCAAACCGAAAAGAGACGAAAGGAAGGCGGGCATGGCCGACCAAGGGCAGAAGGCTCCAGATTTCGACCTGGAGACCGATTCCGGTGACAGGGTCAAATTGTCCCGGCTGAAGGGTAATCCCGTCGTCGTCTATTTTTATCCGAAGGACGATACATCCGGCTGCACCAAGGAAGCGCAGGCCTTCACCGAGCTGGGGGCGGAATTCGCGGCTACCGGAACGCGCGTCATCGGCATCTCGCCGGACACGGTCGAAAGCCACGCCAAGTTCCGCTCCAAGTATGACCTCGGCATCGACCTCGCCGCCGACCCCGAGCGCAAGGCCATCGAAGGTTATGGCGTCTGGATCGAGAAATCCATGTATGGGCGCAAATACATGGGCGTCGATCGATCGACATTCCTGATCGACGCCAAGGGCCAAATAGCGCGTGTGTGGCGGAAGGTGAAGGTGCCGGGCCACGCTGAGGAGGTGCTCGCGGCGGTAAAGGCCCTCGGCGGGTGACGGCGCCTGCTGCCACACAGGAAGAGACTGACGGGCCGCCACGGAGCCTCGTCGCTGGCGCGCGCGCGATTGTCATGGCCCGCGATCCGGCCGAGAAGGTGCGCCTTGCCCGGTCAACCGCGCGAGCTTGGCGTGAGCGGACGTTGTCGCTCGGCGCCCTCAGCGTCGAGCATGGAATGCCCGACCGCCCCGGCCGGCCGGATCGTCCAGTTCTCCTCCCACCACGGGACATGCCGCGGCGGTCCTCGCACGGCGCGCGGGGACGCATCGCGCTTCTGCATTCGCTCGCCCACATCGAGCTGAACGCCGTCGACATGACCTGGGATCTCGTCGGGCGTTTCGCCCGCGAGCCGATGCCTCGCAGCTTCTTCGACGACTGGGTCGGCGTCGGCCACGAGGAGGCCGAGCATTTCGCGCTGGTCTCCCGACGGCTCGCTGAGCTCGGCGCCGGATATGGCGATCTGCCGGCCCACGATGGCCTGTGGCAGGCTGCGCAAGCGACCGGGCACAGCCTCATCGCCCGCATCGCGATCGTACCTCTGGTGCTCGAGGCCCGTGGTCTCGACGTCAGCCCCGCCATGATCACGAGCCTCGAGGCCGCTGGCGATCAAGCGTCGGCCGCGGTTCTCGGCGTGATCTATCGCGACGAGATGCGGCATGTCGCTCACGGGGCCAAGTGGTTCCGCTTCCTCGCCGAACGGGACGGTCAGGCTCCTGAGCCTCTGTTCCAATCTCTGGTACGGCAGAATTTCAGAGGTCCGATAAAACCCCCATTCAACGACCGCGCGCGTGCCGAGGCCGGCCTGACACCCGGCTTCTACAAGCCACTCGTCGCCGTTGGCCGCTTCTCGTGAGGGTCGTTGCCGCGATGCCCTACCGCGCAAAAATTTGAGCCCGTGCCAAAGACCAGCTGCATCTGGCGTGCTAAGCGAAAGCAGGTTCCCGTTCCGGGGCCGTGACGGGTAGTGGGGGGCACGGCTGACGGTCCGCAGGAAATCGACTCTTGCCGGGGTGAAGTAGTGACGATCTAATGCTGCTTCCGGGGGTTGCAGCAGCGACTGCAGTGAGGGGAGTTCGAGTGATGTTCACGAAGAAGCCGGACAAGGAGCCGACCGCGTTCGACCTGTCCCGGTCGTCTCCGCCGATCCCGCCGAGCGGACCAATGCCGAATCCCGGGCCAACGATGGGGCGCGCGCCGTCGTCGCGGGGGACAGCCGAGTCGCGCATCGGCTCCGACCTCGTCATCATCGGCAACCTCGTCTCCAAGGGCGAGATCCAGATCGACGGCGAGGTGCAGGGCGACCTGCATGCGGCCAATATCGTAGTTGGCGAGACGGCACGGATCACGGGCGGCATCGTCGCCGACGAGGTGATCGTTCGCGGGCTGGTGATGGGCTCGATCCGCGGCAAGCGCGTGGTGCTGCAGTCATCGAGCAAGGTCGAGGGCGACATCTTCCACAGCCAGCTCGCCATCGAGCAGGGCGCCTTTTTCGAGGGCAAATCGCGGCGGATGGACGACCCCACCGCCGGCATCCAGCGCCCCGAAATTCCTCTCCCGGCGGGTATCGACGACGGAGCGCCATCGACCTGACGACCGGACCACGCGACGCTGCCGCGTGCCTCAGCTAGCCAACCGGCGCGCCGATGGCCTGCAATCCGGCGCGCGCGACCTCCATGTCGTCGCTATAGTGGGCGCCCGAAACGCCGATGGCGCCGACCACTTTGCCATCCTCGACGATCGGGTAGCCGCCACCGAATACGATGATCCGCGGATAGTTGACCAGACCGTGCAGCAGCGGCGGGTCGTTCTTCACGAAATCCCAGAGCGCATGCGTCGGACGCCCGAGCGAGGCCGCCGTGTAGGCCTTGTCGCCGGCGATCCTGAGCGTCGCCTCGGACGCCCCGTCCATGCGCACCACGACCTTTGCCGTTCCCGTCTCGTCAGTGACGACGATCGACATCGAATGGCCGATCTGACGAGCCTTGGCCGTCGCTCCTTGCGCCGCCACGAGCGCACTTTCCGCTGTGACCGACCGTTTCGCGTAGCTGCTCATGGTTCCTCCCGAGCCCCGGATTTGGCGCGAACGTGACGCAGCGTCGCCCAATACGCAAGAGGGGCTCTGTCCACGGCCGCGCGGGCCGGTTACGCAGAAGGGGCGACCCTCGGCGGATCTCCCCTCTCACATCCCGACTGTCCGCCCGCCTCAGGCGCGGCGGGTCGCACCCGGCGTCGGCTCATGGTCCGGTGTCGCGTCCGCGGGCAGCACACCGTCGACGTTGGCGCCGACCTCGTGCCGCCACGGGACCATGCGCTCGAGGACGACGAGGGCGCCCGCCAGCACGACCGCGAGCCCCGTCGAGACCATCCAGAACGGATAGCCCGCCAACTCGGCGAAGGTGACCTTGGCGCCCTTCTCGGCAAAGTACGCCGTGATGCTGGCGTCGAAGTAGCCGTAGAACACCGCGCCCGCGATGCCGCCGAGCACGACGAACCAGGCGTCGCGGTAGCCAGCGCCGATCTGCGCGAGCGAAGTACCCGGGCACGCCCCTGCAAGCGCAATGCCCGCGCCGAGAACCAGTCCGCCGATGATGTCGGCCTGCCAGACGAGCGGCTTCAGCGACAGCTTCACGCCGAAGGCGCCGTGCATCACGGCGAGGGCGAGCAGTCCGGTGATCACAGCAGCGAGGAACACTTTCAGCATGATGAAGCTGCGCAGCTGCATCTGGCCGACGATGATGCCGGGCTCGAACACCCGCGATTTTTCCAGCACGAAGCCGAAGACGATCCCGGTCGCAAGGCCGATCAGGATGCCGGTGAGAACTGTCATGGCACTCTCCTAGGGATCAGGTTTCAAACGCGCTTGAAGAACAGGTTGGCGACCAGCATGCCGCCCGCAAACATGGCGACGACGGCGACCGTCGATCCGACGGAGAGCTGCGCCATGCCGGAGATGCCGTGGCCCGAGGTGCACCCTCCTGCGATGCGCGCTCCGAGCAGCATCAGGAAGCCCGCGAGGAAAGCGACCGGCGCGCGCGTGCCGAGCGACGTGGCACCTGTGGCCCGCGCCCAGATGCCTGAGACGGCAGCGCGCCTGGCACCCGAGAGTTGCATCGACAGGAACGCGCCGACGGCGATGCCAACGACGACCGCCACCTGCCACCAGTTCTTGGCGCCGGCCATGTGCGAGGTGAAATACTTGATCTGCCCGACACCTGGATCGACGAGCGCCGCAAGGTGAGCACCCACGGTGACAAACGACGACGACGCGCCGAGTGCGGTGTCCATCAGCAGAAACGTCGGGATTTGCAGCAAGCCGATAATGACGCCGGCCACATAAGGCGACCACGCCTTGTCGCTGAGGCTTGGCATGGAGTCCTCCACTTGGGGTTGAGCCCGGTCCACAGTTGCGCCGCGCCGTCGTACCCGCCTTGATCGCAAGCAACCCGGCGGTATGACGACAGCGACCTTGTGCGGCGCACTCTGGCGCTGACCGAGATCAGCGTCGGTGACCAAGTCACAAAGCGCTGCGGATTGCGTGATTGCCGCGTGCGGCGCTCCCGATCGCTTTGACGCTTGCACAGGCGCCCGGATCGGGCTCGACTGGTGGTGCGACGTCTGTCGCCAGATCTTTCGCCGACCGGAGCCTGCACCCTTGAGCCTCGTCCATATCGACTACGCCGTTCGCGACCGTGTCGCCGAGATCACCATGCGGCGCGCTCCGGTCAACGCTATCGATCATGCGCTGATCGAAGACCTCCTGTCGGCCTATGCACAGGCCAAGGCCGATCCAGGGGTTCGCGCCGTGATCCTGACCAGCGCCTTTTCCAAGGCGTTCTCGGCGGGCATGGACCTCGCCATGATCAAGAGCGGACGCGGCATCGATCTCAGGCGCTTCCTCGAGAAGCTCTACTTCGGCATGCACGACGCCCAGTATCGCCTCGGCAAGCCGACCATTGCCGCGCTGACCGGCCCCGCGCGTGCTGCCGGCGTCACCATGGCCGTCTCATGCGACATGATCGTTGCCAGCGATACCGCCTCGATCGGCTATCCGGAGATCGACGTCGGCCTGATCCCGGCCATGCACTTCGTGCACCTGCCGCGCCAGATCGGCCGCCACAAGGCCTTCGAGCTGCTGTTCTCGGGCCGGCCGATCTCGACGATCGAGGCAGAGCGGCGGGGGCTCATCAACTACGCCGTGCCGCCCGATCAGGTTCTGACCAAGGCGCGCGAACTCGCCGCGGAGATGGCCTCGAAGTCGCCGGCCGTGATGCAACTCGCCCGCGACAGTTTCATGCGTGCCAACGACTACGAGTATCGCCGCGCCATCGAGAGCACGGTCGAGACGATCTGCAACATCATCGAGTTGGACGACGCCAAGGAAGGCCTTGCCGCCTTCAACGAGAAGCGGCCGCCGCGATGGTAGAAACGGCCCCTGTCCCGATCGATCAGCGCTCGCTGGAGAGAGGCGGAAGCGACGTGAGGAGACGCCATGAACTTTGATTTCAGTGACGACCTGAAGCTCCTGAAGGACGAGGCGCGAAAGTTCCTCGAGGACAAGTCGCAGCCCGCCGTGGTGCGCCGCGTGCTCGAGGGACCGGACGGCTACGACAAGGGGTTGTGGGCCGAGATGGCCACGATGGGCTGGACCGGGGCGTCGATCCCGGAGGAGCTGGGCGGTGTCGGCATGGGTGCCCTCGGCCTCTGCGTGCTCGCCGAGGAGATCGGCCGTTCGCTGGCCCCCGTGCCGTTCGCATCGACCATGTATTTCGCAGCCGAGGCCCTGATGGCGGGCGGCTCCGACGCCCAGAAGAAGGCGTGGCTACCCAAGATCGCCAAGGGCGCGTGCATCGGCACGTTCGCCCTCGCCGAGGGGCCGGGCAAAGCGACCCCGAAGCGCGTGCGCACAACCTTCCGCAACGGCGTGCTCAACGGCGAGAAGCTGCCCGTGCCGGATGGCAGCGCCGCCAACATCGCCATCGTCGTCGCGCAGACGGATCGCGGCATCGGCCTCGTGCTCGCTGATCTGAGCCATGCGGGCGTCAGGCGCGATCACGTGGAGACCCTCGACGAGAGCCGCAAGCAGGCGCGCCTCACGTTCGCGAACGTACCCGGCGAGTTGCTTGGCGCGGCCGGCGATGGCGAGCGCTTGCTCGCGACCATCGAGCAGCGCGCCGCCATCCTCATGGCCTTCGAGCAGGTCGGTGGCGCCCAGCGCTGCCTCGAGATGGCGCGCGACTATGCACTCGAGCGCTATGCCTTCGGCCGGCCGATCGGCTCGTTCCAGGCGATCAAGCACAAGCTCGCTGACGTCTACGTGGCAACAGAGCTGGCCCGCTCGAACGCGTACTATGGCGCCTGGGCGCTGTCCAAGAATGCGCCTCAGCTTGCCCTTGCCGCCGCGACGGCCCGAGTCGCTGCCAACGAGGCGTTCTGGCTCGCGGCCAAGGAGAACATCCAGGTGCACGGTGGCATGGGCTTCACCTGGGCCTTCGACTGCCACCTCTACTACCGGCGCGCGAAGGTGCTTGCCGTCGCCAATGGCTCGACCCGGCTCTGGAAAGAGCGCCTCGTCACTGAACTCGAGAGCGCCAACGCGCCGGGTTGATCGCACAAGCCGACGGCGCGCTCAGCGCCAGAGCTTCAATTCCACTCCCGCAACGGAGAGAAAAGATGGACTTCGAGGACACCAAGCAAGAGGCCGAGTACCGCGCCAACGCTCGTGCGTTTCTGAACAAGAACGCCAAGCCGCGCACCGGCAAGGGCATGCTCTACCGCGCAGCCCACGCCACCGAGGACGTCCTCGGCGAGGCGCGTGACTGGCAAAAGAAGAAGCACGCGGCGGGCTTCGCCGGCATCACGTGGCCCAAAGAGTGGGGCGGACAAGGCCTCTCGGCGATCAACCAGGTTATCTACGACCAGGAGGAGGCTCAGTTCTCGGTGCCGCGCGGCATCTACGAGATCGGTCTCGGCATGTGCATTCCAACCGTGTGCACCTGGGGCACGCAGGCCCATCGCGACCGCTACGCCGTAACGGCGCTCGAGGGCAAAGAGGTCTGGTGCCAGCTCTTCTCGGAGCCGGCCGGCGGCTCGGATCTTGCGGCGCTCCGCACCAGCGCGGTTCGCGACGGCGACGACTGGGTCATCAACGGCCAGAAGATCTGGACGTCCGGCGCCCACTATTGCCAGTACGGCGTCATCGTCACGCGCTCCGACTTCGACGCGCCGAAGCACAAGGGCCTCACCTACTTCTTCCTCGACATGAGTTCGCCCGGCGTCGAGATCCGCGGCATCAAGCAGATCTCGGGCGCCTCGCATTTCAACGAGGTTTTCTTCAACAACGTGCGCATTCCCGACAGCCAGCGTCTCGGGAAGGTCGGCGACGGCTGGAAAGTGTCGCTGACGACGCTGATGAACGAGCGCTTCACGATCGGCGGGCGCGCAGGCGTCGATGTCGACGAGTTCCTGGAACTCGCCCGAGGCATCGAGCTGGAGGATGGCCCGGCGCTCAAGAACCCCACCGTGCGCGACAAGATCGCCGACTGGTACGTGGCGAGCCGCGGCCTCAAGTACTCGCACTTCCGTACCATGACGGCGCTCTCGCGCGGCGATACGCCGGGGCCGGAGAGTTCAATCGGCAAGCTGGTGACGGGGCCGAAGCTGCAGAACATGTCGGCCATGGCGCTCGACGTGCTCGAGCAGGGTGGCGTCATCACCGACCCCGAGGTGGCGCCGATGGCGGCCCTCTTCCACCAGACGCTGATGACGTCGCCCTCGTCGCGGATTGCCGGCGGCTCGGACGAGATCATGCGCAACATCATCGCCGAGCGCGTGCTGGGGCTGCCGGCAGACGTGCGGGTGGACAAGGACGTGCCGTTCAACAAGGTGCCGACGGGGAAGGGCGGGACGTAACCTCCGATGTCATCCCGGCACGTGTTGCCGGGACCCATCCATCCGCGAGTCGGGACCGTGCATACGAAGGTCAAGCGGCGTGTCCGAGCTGAATAGCGGCGAAGGCGGTTCGCGATAGCCGAGCCCCTGTCGGCGCGGCAGACTTCGCTCACCATTCAGCATCGCGGAGATCGACGCGTTTGCGATCCGCCCGCTTGTGCAGGACGAAATGAATACGGAGCTCCGTGTCGTCGTAGTCGTAGACCAGGACGAATGGTGTGCGGGAGACCGGATAGAAGGTGAGGCCCGTGTCGGGGTCGGATGCTCGCAAGGCAGTAAATGGTGCAATGTGTTCTTCGATCGTCCGGTAGAAAAGTGCCTTCTTCTCTTGAGCGACCCGCTCTCCAAACCGATCCGCACCCTGCGCGAGCAGCTCGTTCAGCTGATCGTTTGCGGTCAGGGACATCCGCACAAGCCGGGTCATGTGCGGCGCGCAGCCCTGCGACTCGCAAAGAAAGCGTCAGTCCTCGCTTCCGCCTCCTCGAGGCTAAAAGTCCGCCCCGCCTTGAAGTCCTCGCGCGAGCGCTCGATAGCGGCCAACTCCTCGTCCGTCAACGTGAAGCCGGGGGCCGTTCCTGCCCAGGCACTCGTCATTTCAAGCAGTGTTTCGAGCTCTTTCTCGCCAAGGCGTTGTAGATTCGCCTGGATCAACGCGATCGCTTCCGCTCTACCCATGCCTCATGTCCCAATCGTGCGACGGGGCAACCCGTCCCGGTTGATCTGGAGCCCAGCCTACCATTTCAAGCACGGAGTATCCACCAATGCCCCTACTCACCAACCACATCGCGGCCATCACCGGGGCCGGGTCCGGCATCGGGCGGGCCATCGCCGAGGGCTATGCTCGTGAAGGCGCGCGCATCGTCATTCTCGACGCCGACCCCGAAGGCGCCAAGGAAACGCAGAAGCTGATCACCGCTGCCGGCGGCAAAGCCGATGTGTTCATGCTCGACGTGACCGACCGCGAGGCTGCCCACAAGGTCGCCGCCGAGATCGCCGTCAAAGTGGGGCCGGTCTCGATCCTCGTGAACAACGCCGGCATCAACCGCCGCAACCCGATCACGGGCGACGACGCGGCGGTGTTCAAGGACTGGGACGACATCATCTCGATCAACGTGATGGGCGTGTTCAACGTCACGCACTCGTTCCTGCCTGCGTTGCGCGAAACCAAGGGGCGGATCGTCAACATCGGTTCGATCCAGTCGTTCGTGCATGTGCGAACGCCGAACTCCGCTGCCTACACCACGTCGAAGCATGGCGTCCTGGGCTTCACCAAGGCGATGGCCGCCGAACTCGGCAAGTTCGGCGTCAGGTGCAACGCGATCGGACCCGGCCTGATCGAAACGCCGCTCAACGCGCAGGCACGCGCCAACAACCCCGAACTCGTCAAGATCTTCCTAGACCACACGCCGCTCGGCCGTCCCGGTAAGCCGGAGGACATCGTCGGCCCCGCGGTCTTCCTCGCCTCGGACCTCTCGCAGTACGTAACGGGCACCATCGTCATGGCCGACGGCGGCTACCGGACGATTTGATCGCGCGCGGTCATCACGGCGGCGGCGCGGTGCCATTGCCACCGCCCGCCCACCGCGCCAACAGCCGCGACAGGCCCGGCGCCATCAGCAGCACCACGACGAGCCGCGTGGTCTGCATGGCCATCACGAAGCGCATGTCGACGGCGCTCGTCGCCGCGATGATGGCGATGGTATCAGCGCCGCCGGGGCTCGTCGCAAGATAGGCCGTCAGCGGGTCGACGTCGCCGACGAGCACCATGGCCCATGCGAGCAGCCCACACGCCGCGATCAGCGCGAACGTCGCCGCGAGGATGATCGGCAAGGCTCGGAACGCATACCAGACGATCGGCCGCGTGAAGCGCAGGCCAACATTCCAGCCGACGATCGCGTAGCAAGTCGCAAGCAGCAAGGGGTGCAGTTCGATCGTCAGCAGCCCCGTCTCCTGCAGGATCACCGCCAGCGCGAGTGGCACCAGCATCGGGCCGGCGGGCACACGCAGCCACGCTGCGAGAAACGCACTCGCGACCGCAAGGCCGACGCTGGCGAAAAAAGCAAACCAGGCCACGGGCGGAAACCATGCCGTCTGCATCGCCTGAGCGGCGCTTGCCGGTGTCCAGATGCGGGCGACGAGAGCAGCGATGGCGATGACCAGGATGATGCGGATCTGCTGCATCACCGCGACGATGCGCGGGTCGCCGCCATACTGCTCGGACATCACGATCATCGGCGTCGAGGCGCCGGCCGAGATGCCCCAGACGCCCGTGGTTCCCGGCAGCCCACCCCAGCGGGTGAGCGCAAGGCCGATAACGCTCGCCGCCACGATGACGCCGGCAAGCCCCATCAGCAGCAATGGCCAGTCGCGCGCCAGATCCTCCAGAAAGGTCAGCGGTATGGCGCGGCCCATGAGGAAGCCGATGACGCCCTGCACGGCGATCATCGGGCGCATCGGCACGCGGATGGTGCCATCGGACGTGCCGATCAGGATCGCGGCGACCATCGGCCCGATCATGAGCGCGGCCGGCAGACGCACCGCCAGCGCGATGGCGACGAAGACGAGCGACAGGCCGAGCAGCGCCGTCCACTGGACCGCAACCGACTTCCCCGCCAGCCGCCCGGTTGCGCTGCTCATGTCGGCCCCCGCTCCGTGTTCTGCCGAACCTCGAGCCGCGCTCCCTTCATTTCGCCCGACATGCTCCGCCGGAGCCGGTCAGCGCCGTGATCTCGGTCGACGTATAGCCGACGTCCGCCAAGACGCGCGCCGTATGCTCGCCGACCAGCGGTGCACGCACCCTCACCCCTCCCGGCGTTTCCGTCATCTTTATCGCCGTGTCTGCGATCACGAGGGGATGGTCCGGCACTCCGGGCAACTCGACAGTCGCCAGCATGCCGCGCGCTGCCGTGTGGCCGTCCGCGAAGATCTCGTCGACGCGAAGCACCGGGCCGAACGGAACCTTGCCACCCAGAGCGGCCGCGATCTCGGCCTTCGTGAGGGCGCTGGTCCACGCAGAGACCGCGCCTTCGACCTCGGCCCGACGCGCGAGACGCTGCGGCGTCGTCTGATAGCGGGCATCCTCGGCAAGATCGTTCCGCCCCATCTGGCGCGCGAGCAGCTTCCAGAAGTCGTCGTGCGGGCAGCCGATCGCGACCCAGCCATCCTTGGCCGGGAAGAGACCGTATGGGATGAGCAGCGGATGGCTGTTGCCCTCGGGGCCGGGCACCGTGCCGTCGATGCCGTGCTGGAAGACGATCCGCTCGCAAAGCGCCAGCACGCCGTCGACCATCGCCACGTCGACGAACTGGCCCCTGCCGGTTGCCTGCGCCCGGTACAGCGCCGACACCAGCCCGAACGCGCACTGCATGGCCGGCACGATGTCGCCGACGCCGGGGCCGATCTTGGTCGGCTGGCCGCCGGGCTCGGTCGAGGTGATGCCCATGATGCCGCCCATCGCCTGGGCAACGACGTCGTAGGCCGGCCACTCGCCGTAGGGGCTCTTGCCCGTGCGCGCATCGCCGAAGCCACGAATGGCCCCGTAAACGAGACGGGGATTGATTTCGGCCAGCGCCTCGTAGCCGAGGCCGAGACGCTCCATGACGCCGGCCCGGAAGTTCTCGATGACGATATCAGCCTTGGCAACCAGCCGCCGGATCACCTCGCGGCCCTCTGGCGACTTCAGGTCGACGCAGAGCCCTTCCTTGTTGCGATTTGTGGAGGCGAAATAGCCGCCATAGCCGCCGTCGGCCATCGTCAACTGACCCGCGCGAAACGGTCCGAACTTCCGGGTCTGATCGCCACCCGGCGGCTCGATCTTGATGACGCGAGCGCCCTGGTCGGCGAGCATCATCGCGGCGAAGGGACCGGACAGCATCTGGGTGAAATCGATCACGAGAACGCCGTCGAGCGCGCCTCGGCTACCGCCGCTTTCGTTCATCTCATCTCGTCTCGGATTGTGGTCGTCGGGTCGGCGGCCGGGTGGGAAGGGTTCGGCGCGTCGTCACAGAATAGGGCGCTGCTCTGCTGGATGCGTCAAGTCCAGGTGGACGGACTGCGACACTCGTAAAACTACGGTCTAACGGCGTCGTGCATTCACTAAAGTGGCGGAACCCACACCCAAATGTGCCCCGAGGGGTTGCTTCCAGGCCGATCTCGCATAATCTCATCGGGGCGTGGGAGGATTTGAAGGAGGCTCGAATGAAACGTTTCATATTGGCCGCGGCGCTGGCTCTCGCCACCGCATTCGGCTTCGTTGGGGCGACATCGCCGGCCAATGCCGGTGCTGCGTCAGCGGTTGTCGCTGGAGGCAGCATTGAGGCAGCAAGCGTTGTCGAGGCCGTTCAGTACCATCGCCGCCATTATCGGCCGCACGCCTACTACGGTTACAGCGCTCCGCGCGTGTACGGCTACTATGGTCGTCCCCGGCACTACCACAAGCGCCGCTACTACCACCGCCCGTACTATCGCAAGCACTACAAGCATCGCCACTACCGTCGCTGGTAGTTTCAAAGCCGTGCACGGTCGAAGTTCGGCCGTTCATTGAGCGACGCGATAGCCTGGAACGACCGGTCGCACTGTCCTCGGTGCGACCGGCTGAGGACTGTCAGATGATCTCGTCGGTCTTGTCGTCGGTCTCACCGAACCGGCGGAGTGTGGCTGGCCGCGTACCTGCGTAGAGCTTTTCCAGACCGGGCGCGATCTTGGCATTCTCGCGCTCGAACAGGGATCGTCCCTGGAGGTCGCTCTCCACCAGGAATGGACCGAACCGCTCGACGTCCAGCACCCAGATCGCCTGGGCGATGCCGACCTCCTCGAGCCAATGGGCAGCGACGACCTTCTTGATGCCGCGCCCGAGCAAGGCCCCCGTGCCGTAACCAACGGTCGTCAAATAGATGGCACCGTGCGGCAGGAAGCTCGACTTGTAGATCTCGCTCGACATGCCACCCTTGCCGATAATGACGTTACAGCCCGAACGCTCCAGCCACCCGTCGATCCACTTGGCGAAGCGGAACGAGGCCGTCGCCGTGACCGCGCCGACGGTCAACTCGCCATTGGGGCCGACAGAGGCAGCGGGCGAGCAGTGGAAGCTCGCCGTACCGATCGAATCGGGAACGTTGGCGTGCTCCTCGACGGCGCGCTTGTAGACGCCCTCCCGCGCCGTATGAACGCGGCCTGAGAGATAGACCACGGTGCCAATCTCCAGCTTGGCCAACTCCTCCCGCGTCGCGGGCAGGTGCAGATCAACGGTCTTCAGCTTCGTCATTGTGTTGTTCCGGCTCACTGCGCGCGCATGGCCCAAGCATAGCAGCCCGACTCAGCGCGGAGGATGATGAATCGGCAGAATCGACTCCGACGTCGCTCGGTATGGACGGGGCGGCGGTGGCAACGGCCTCACGCTCGCTTTCGGGGCCAGTGCCAGGCGCGGCCGCCGCGTTGCCAGCACCACACCTGCCCCCGCCAACACCATACCCGGCCAGGCCAACAGTGGCATCGTCTCGCCAAGCATGAGCCACGACAGCACCGCGGCCGTCGGCGGCACCAGGAAAAACAGCGCCGACACACGCGCGGCCTCGCCTTTCTGGATCATGTAGAGCAGCAGGCTGACCGCGATCAGCGAGTTGCAGACCACGAACCAAGCCAGCGCCACAGCGAATTCCGCGGTCCACTGCACCTGGCACGTCTCGAGGGCGACCGCGAGCCACGCCGTTCCGCCCGCACCGACCAGATGCTGAACGAGGCTGACTGTCACAGGATGATGCGGGGCGACAAAGCGCTTCTCGTAGAGCGTCGAAGCCGTGATCGAGGCGAGCGCTGCAATCACCAGCCCATACTCGATTGCCGAGATCGTCTCGACCTGCAGGCGCGCCAGAATGACGGCAGCCGCCCCCGCGATCCCCAGTGCGAGACCGGCCCATTGAATTGCCCGCACCCGCTCGCCGATCAGGCCGGGCGCCAGCACGGAAACGAGGATCGGTTGCAGCGACAGGATCAGCGCCACCGTGCCACTCGAGGTGCCGAGCCAGAACGCGTACCAACAGGCACCGAAGTAGCCGATCTGCAGCAGCGCCGAGCTCACCAGCATATGGCCGAGCTGCCCCAGCGTGCGCGGCATTGGCGGCCGCACCACGAGCGCGATGGCCGCCATCACGAGCAACACGATGATGTAGCGCGTCGCCAGCGCTGTGAGAGGCTCGGCATATTGCAGGATGATCTTGGCGAACGGATACCCCGCCGACCAGAACAGCAGAAAGACGATCGGCGCGATGGCGAGGCCCAGGGTGGCGAGCCTGCCCCCTGCCGTTCCCAAACCGCTCGTCGATCCAACCACCATCGGCTAACCGGGGAATCGAATGAAGCCGACCGGCACCGCAGCCGTCAACCAATCGCCGTTCATCGTCTCCCCCCTGGCCACGCAACTTCTGTAATCGCGGACTACTGCGGGCCCGTCTTGGCCTGCGACTTGATGTGATCCGGCAAGTCCAATCCGACGCCAGTCAGGCGACCGAACAGCTGGTAGAGGCGAGCCACGTCGGCCGACGGCAGCGGGGGGGCGAGGATGGATGCGACATTGGTTTTCATATGCCCGATGTCGCTCGTGCCGAACAACACGACGTTCGCGCCAGGCTCGTGGCGCGCGAAGCGATAGGCGGCATCGAGCAGCGACGAAGCACCGACCGGATGGACGAGGAAGTCCAGCGGGTTCTCCCTCGTCGCCAGCTCTGCCGGCACCTGCCCCTCGGCGACGAGGCCCTGCATGGTCTCGGCCAGCAGCCCCGGCTTCGAGAAGATATTGCGCACAACGAACATCAGCAGCGTGCCGAAGCCCTGCGCCATCGCGCGCGGGAACACCTCCTGGCGCGCATTCTGGTTCATCATGTGAAAGGCCAGCATGCCGACCTCCCACAGCGGATCGTCGAGCGCGCGGCGTAGCATCTTGTGCTCGGGATCGTTGGGCCCTGTCTCGCTGAGACCCAAGTGGCCGATCTTGCCCTTCTGCTTCTCGGCGAGCAGCGCCGGCGCCAGTTCGTCACGGACATAATCGTAGTATGCCGGCGCTATACCATGAAACAGGAACACCTCGACGCGCTCGCTCCGCAGACGCTTCAGCGAGGCATCGAGATTGGCCACCACCTCGGTGGCGGTCATGCGCTCGCTTCCCTTGAGGATGCGGCTCTTGGTCGAGACCACGATTTCGGCGCGCTCGGCCGGCGAGAAGGCCTCGCCGATGATGTGCTCCGTGCCATAGACTTCGGCGGTGTCGAAGAACGTGACGCCCTCGTCGCGGGCGGCGCGCACCAGCGCAACTGCTTCGGCATCACTCTTTCCGCGTCCGAGAC
The DNA here is from genome assembly GCA_001464755.1 of Rhizobiales bacterium Ga0077524. GTDB lineage: Bacteria > Pseudomonadota > Alphaproteobacteria > Rhizobiales > Hyphomicrobiaceae. Next base: position 13,105 of record LNDR01000363.1, on the reverse strand, counting down.
CGAGCCGGCTGTTGCCGCCGCAGCCGAGTCCGGCGACCGAGACGCTGAGACCCGTGCGGCCGAGCTGAGTGTACTGCATGGGCTTGGGGCTCCACTGGTCTCTTTGCGTACGGACCCTAGCAGGGGACCACGCGGCGCCGCCAGATACTCCGGCAATCAATCGAGGCGAACCCGGTGGATCGTGGCCTCGCGGCTCTCGAGATCAAGTACAGCATAGGCGCCGCGCCGGTCACCGTCGCGCGGTTGCGAGGGCGAGCCTGGGTTGATGACGGTCACTGGTCCGGCACGCTCGACCATCGGCACATGCGTGTGTCCCAGGATGACGAAGTCATAGGGGAGCGGCGCGAACTGCGCGAGCTTCGGACTGCCGGGATTGATGTAGCCGGAGAACGGGCTCCAAGGCGTGGCGTGGATCATGTGCACGCGCGCACCCGCAGCCTCGAGATCGAACGAGGGCGGTGCCTCGGCCAGTACGTCCAGCAGTGCGTGATCGTACTGCGCACGGCACTTGGCAAGGTAGCCGGGGTTCTGGCCGCCGAACAGGACATGCTCGTGGTTGCCCTGGATGAACTGGGCGCCCACATCGACCAGCAACTCCACCGTCTCGGGACAGAAGCGATAGTCGCTGCACGCGTCGCCCGCGCAGAGCACACGATCGACCGACGGCATGTCGTCGAGGACACGCCTCAGCGCTTTCGCGTCCGCATGGATGTCCGAGACGATGGCGAGTTTCATGTGCGGCGCCTTCTTCGAGTCAAAGCGCCGGTTGGCGCCGCAGTCGAGGCAACAACCAGGATCGCAGCGAGCCGAGATCCCAGTCACCGATGCCTGATCAATCGAACAAAATCACCCCGCGTGCGACCTGGCCTCTGGCCATGATCTGGAAGCCTTCATTGATCTCCTCGAACTTGTAGGTGCGCGAGATCAGGTCGTCGAGGTTGAGCTTACCGTCCATGCTCAAGTCCGCGAGTGTGCCGAAGTCCACCGCCGGGCGTACCGAGCCGTAGTAGGTACCCGACAACGTCTGCTCACCATAGACCATGAGATGCGGCGTGATCGGCGCCCGGGTCGAGAACGCCGGGATGCCAACGATGACGGCATGCCCGGCCGGCGCCAGAGAATCGACGATCTGGAGCACCGTCGGCTCGGTGCCGATGGCATCGAAGGCATAGTCGACGCCGAGACCGCCGGTGATCTCCTTCACCGTCTTGATCACGTCCTGCCGCTTGCCGTTGACGATATGGGTCGCGCCGAAGTTCGTTGCCATCTGCAGCTTATTGTCGAGAAGATCACAAGCGATGATCGTCTTGGCGCCTGCGAGACGCGCGCCCTGCACGACGTTGAGACCGACACCGCCACAACCAACGACCAATACTGTCGAGCCCGCTTCGATCTTGGCGTGGCGGATCACGGCGCCGACACCGGTCGCGACCGAGCAGCCGATGATGGCCGCATGTGTCCACGGCAGGTCCTCGCGTACCTTCACGACCTGGTCTGCCGGACAGACCGAGTATTCCGTGAAGGTGCCGATGCGGGCCATGACGTTGACCGGCTCGCCGTTGAGCTTCACGCGGCTGGTGCCGTCGTGCATGCCCCAGCGCGGCGTGTCGTTGAAGCCGATGCAGAGCACCGTGCGCCCCTTCGAGCAGTAGGCGCAGTGGCCGCAGTTCGAGCGGAACGAGAAGATAACGTGGTCACCCTTTTTCACGCTCGTCACACCCGGTCCCACCTCGTCGATGATACCCGCCGCCTCGTGGCCCAAGACCATCGGCAGCGGCAGCGGCCAGTCGCCGATCATGATGTGATAGTCCGACATGCACACGCCCGCGGCCTTCACCTTGACGCGTACCTCGCCGGCTTTCGGTCCCTCCTGCTCCAGTTCCATGATCTGGAGCGGTTTGTTGACCTCGGTGAGAACGGCGGCGCGGGTTTTCATGGGGTGGTTCCTTGGATCAGGTGGCGCGACGAGATTCGCCCGAGCCTAGCGGTCCTGCGTTCCGCGGCCAAGGCATAGGACCGTCCAACTCACCTCACGTCTGGCTCGCAGCGGCCCGCCCCACCCGTTCGCGCTGAGCGAGCCAGAGCGTTGCGAGCACGATCGAAAGCATCAGGGGGAGTGTCGCGACGTTGATCACGAACCACCCGGCCGAGGCGTGCATCACGCCCGACGAGAGGGCCGCCGTCGCTGTGGTTGCATAGACGGTGAAGTCGTGGGCGGCCTGCACCTTGGCGCGCTCGGCGGGTTCGTAGGTGCGGGTGAGCAGCGTCGTGCCGCCGACGTAGGTGAGGTTCCAGCCAAGACCGACCAGAATATTGGCGAAGAGGAAGTTCCAGAAGTCGATCCCCGCCAGGTTGATGATCGCGCAACCGACCTGAATGACGGCGCCAATGGCGATGACGGGCAGCACACCGATGCGCTGGATCAGGTGGCCGGTAAAGAACGACGGCAGGAACATCGCAATGATGTGCCACTGGATCACCGTCGCGCTCTCGCGGAAGCCGTAGCCGCAAGCGACCATCGCGAGCGGCGTCGAGGTCATGACCAGCGTCATCACGGCATAGCCGAACATGGACGACATGACCGCCGTGACGAAGGCCGGCTGGCGCGCGATTTCGCGCAGCGGGCGGCCGCCCTTGGCCTTCTCGATTGCGGTGAGGGGTGGAATCGCGAGCGCCTGTAACAGCAGGAGGCTCATGGCTGCGACAAGTGACAGGGCGACGAAGATGCCCATGAAGGTGACCGGCGCGAACCAGTCGACGGTCAGTTTGGCGAGCTCGGGGCCGATGAAGCCTGCCGCCACGCCGCCCGCCATCACATAACTGATGGCGCGCGGCTTCATCAGCACAGATGAGACGTCGGCGGCGGCGAAACGATAGTAGTGCGCGAAGGCGGCCGCCGAGCCCTTGAGAAATGCCGCGAAGCAGAGCAGCTCGAAGCTGCGCCAGAGCACGGCGAGGGCGCCGAGCACGCCGAACGAAATAGAGAGGCAGGCGCCGACAGTGAAGCCAGCGCGCCGCCCGAAACGCGCCATGAAGAGCGAGGCCGGGATCGTCAGCACCATGATGCCGGCATGGTTGAGAAAAAGGGGCATTGTAGCGAGCCAGTGCCACTTCGGCTCCAGCATGGCGAGGGCAGCGAGCGGCAGCGTGACCGTTCCCATCGACTGGACGGTCATGAAGAGACCCTGGGCGAACGCCAGAATCGGCACGTTCCGCCGGTAGCTCGAGCTGTCGTGCGTTGCCTCGGTCATTTCACCCGCTCCCTGCGATGTCGCGCCTTCACTCCGCCTGCGTCAGCGCAGCGCCCCCAGCCCATCCAGCGCCTTGCGGATCGCCACCCGCTGCCACTCGGTCGCGACCGGCATTGGCGCGCGGGGGCATCGTCACAAGACAGAGGATGCGATAGGAGAGGAGCAGGGGCAAGCGCGGTCAGCGACGGGGGATCAGGCCATGCAGGCCACAGGCTATGTGGGCCTTTTCGCGGCGTCGTTCCTCGCCGCGACCGTGATCCCGGCGCAATCGGAGGGCCTGCTCGTTGCACTGCTCGCGCTGAAAAGCCACCCGGTCTGGGCACTCGTCGCGGTTGCCAGCTTCGGCAACGTGCTCGGCTCGGTCGTCAATTGGTGGCTGGGCCGCGGCATCGACCGGTTCAGGGGTCACCCCTGGTTCCCTGTCTCGGGTACGGCCCTGGCGAAAGCACAGGCTCACTATGCACGGTACGGCCGCTGGTCGTTGCTGCTGAGCTGGGTGCCGATCATCGGCGACCCGATCACGGTGGTCGGATCTTCGTCACGCTCGTCGGCATCGCCAAGACGCTGCGATATGTCTTTATCGCCTACGGCTATCAGTGGCTGCATTGAGCGGCGCTACTCTGCTGCTTGCGACCCGGCCGACACACTCCATTCGGCTTGCTATCGACCATTGGCGTGTCATGCCAAGCTTGCGACGAGCTCGGATAGCTCCCATTCGACCTCACGAAATTCAGCGTCCCGCGCCCACTTGTCGAGGCGCCAAGGGGCCACCCTCTCTCCGCGAATGTGCAGCGAAATGGAGCCATCCGCGAGCATGCATGCGAGGCTACGCAAGGCACGCGCGCGATCGCCATCGAAATACCAGCGCTCGAGATCGAGGAAGCGCTCTTCCCGGCCCCCAAGGCAGTCGAGCACCTCGCACGCCTCCGAAACGTGGCGACGTGGCTTTTTCGTCATTGCGCAATCTCCGTCGCGGCTACTCAGCGGCCTGCGCTCCGGTCCCCGGCATCTCCCATTCCACGGTGGCCCGCCGCGAGTAATCGGTGAACCAGTCGGGGTCGGTGCGGAACTCGGCGCGACCGTCGGGGAAGACGCGGGCCACGGCGCGGCGCGAGGAGAGGCAGAACATGTGCACGCTCATCGGCATACCGCCGGTATGGCAGTAGCCGACCTCGATATGGGCCGCGACCACCATCGACGAGCCCATAAAGCCCATGGCGCCCATGCCGATGGAGTTGCCGAGTTCCTTCAGCTCGTCCTCCAACGCAGCGATCTTGGGATCCGGATTCCTGGAGCCGACGACGCGCAGACAAGCCGCCTGCTTGCCGAGCACCGAGCAGATATCCTTCGAGCCGCCGAGACCGATGCCGACGATGGCCGGCTGACAGGCGAGGCCGCGCTTGCCGAAGCCGATGCAGGTATCGAGGAAGAAGCGCTTGATGCCCTCGATGCCGTCGCCCGGGAACAGCATGCGGTAGTCGGTGCCGAAGAGGCCACCCTTGTGCACGGTGACGAGGTCGATCCAGTCGCCCTCCGGATGGAAAGCGTACTCGATCTCGGGCGCACCGATGCCGCAGTTGTTGTTGTGGTCCGTGCGCCAGAGTGGGTGCACGCGGTTGGGGCGCAGCGGCACATCCTGCGTCGCGCGGGCCGTCGCCCGCCGCAGGGCTGACTCGAGCGCGACAGGGCCTCCCTCGACCCGGGCATCGTTGCCGTACTTCACGTACCAACGAGGCACGCCGGTATCACCGCACATGGCGCGGCGATCCTCCTTGGCGGCCTCGTAGTTCTCCAGCATCGCCTGGATGACGAATGAGGAGAGGTCGCCTTTCTCCGAGTTGGCACAGGCGCGCAAGCCCCCGAGATAGTCGTCGGGGATCTCGATGGCGGCCTTGGCCATCAAAGTCTCGGCAGTCTTCTGGATGGCGGAGATGGGGATCATTCAGCCTCTCTATCGCGTGGCGCACCCGCTGCCAGGGCGCCACGCGGATTTCTTGACCGGCACCGCGCGCTACTTGTCGAGCCACACGTCGGCGAGGTTCTGGCCGACGAAATGGCTCGGCGTGATCTTCCAGCCTTTGACCTCCGACGTATGCGCGACGATGCGATTGTACCAGAGCACCGGCACGCTATAGGAGGCGCTGATGATGGCCTTCTGTACGTCGAAGGCGATCGCCTTTTGCTCGTCGGTCGACTTGGCCGCCTTGTATTTGTCGAACAGGGCGTCGACCTCGGGCGCCTCGTTGCGGGTCATATTGCGTGGGCTGCGGCTCTTCGAGAGGTAAGCGAGCAGGACGGGGCGCGGATCTTCGTTGTCGCCGCAAAACCCATCGAGGGCCACGTCGTAATCCCCCGCAGCGATAGACTTCTTCTGCGTGCTCACGTCCATCTGGACGTGCTCGGCCGTGACACCGATGCGGCGCATCTGGTCGACTACGTATACTCCAGCCGGCGTGAACGGCTGGCTCACGTTCCGGTTGGTCAACTTGAACTTGAGATCCTTGACACCCGCCTCGTCGAGCAGCTTGCGCGCGGCGACCCGCTCGACCTCGGCATCACGGCCGAAACCCGGCAGCTTGGCAAGTTCCTCTGGCGGCAGCGCATAAACGTTGCCGGGCCGCAGCGGCCCACCTACCGCCTTCATGATCGAGATCTTCGACAGCGCGTCCGAGCCGCCCCAGCGATCGAGCGCCATGCTAACTGCCCGGCGCACGCGAATATCGTCGAACGGCTTTCTCTCGGTATTGAACATCATCTCGACCTTGCAGAGCCAGGGGCTCTCTGTGGTCACGAGCTTATCGCCCATGGCCGCCGCAAGCCGCTCTCGCTCGGCTGGCGTGATCGAGCGGAACTCGGCCTGGATCTGCCCACCCTGGAATCCTGGCGCGAGCGCGGCGGCTTTCATCATCTGCGCCTTGAAGCCATCGAGGTAGGGCTTGCCTGGCTCGAAGTACTTGTCGAAGCGCTTGCCCGTGAAATGCGAACCGGCGACGTGCTCCGTTGCGACGAACGGCCCGGTACCAAGGATGTTTTTTGCAGGGAATTGCGGATCGGCGGCGAGCTTCTCGGCGCGGAAGATGCAGTTAAAGGGAAGCGCAATGAGATCAAGGATCTGGGGGTCCGCCGCTTTCAGCGTCATCACCACCGTATGCGGGTCCGGTGCAGCGATGTCGACGATATCCTCGAACGCCGCCTTGCGGACCGAGACGACACCCTCGGGTGGCTTACGGATGCGATCCAGGCTGGCCTTGACGTCGGCCGACGTCATCGGCGCCCCGTCATGGAAGACCACGCCCTGGCGCAACTTGAACGTATAGGTGAGCCCGTCCGGCGAGACCGTCCAGCTCTCGGCCAGATCCGGCTTGACCTTCGGGTAGTCGTGCTGGTCGATCTTGACGAGCAGCGAGTAGTGCGGCGCCAGCACATGGATCGCCGCGTACGTCGTCGTGGCGTGACAGTCGAAGGTCGGCGCCTCGGCCGTCACTGCATAGGTCAGCGTGCCGCCCGATTTGGGTGTCTGGGCCGATGCCGGCACGGCAAGGCTGCCCGCCAGCGCCAGTGTCAGGCCGAGACGCAGCAAGTGCGCGTTCATCGTTTCACTCCCTCGTTTTTGTGCTGTGCTTATGGCACTTCCAGAGGCTCGATGCCATCCGATCGGCAGCTGTGGTCAACGGCAATCGGGCGAGTAACCCAGCAGCTCGCCGCAGTGTAAGGATGCAGCAGCGCGGGTGCATGGCGCTAGGCAGCCGGCTTCGAAGCCTCGATCAAGCCGCCCAAGCGCACGAGCGCGCGCAGGTGATGGTCGGTATTGCCGAAGGCGAGCTCGATCATGGTCAGCCGCTTGAAATAGTGGCCAGCCTTGTACTCGCTCGTCATGCCGATGCCGCCATGGAGCTGGATCGCGTCCTGCCCAATCAGACGTGCCGACTTGCCGATCTGCACCTTGACCGCATGCACGGCGCGCCGCCGCTCGGTCGTGTCGTCCTCGCCCGCCATCATCGAACCGTAGAGCGCGATGGAGCGTGCCTGCTCGAGCGCCGTGAACATATCGACGAGCCGATGCTGGATCACCTGGAACGAGCCGATCGTCTGGCCGAACTGCTTCCTCGTCTTGGCGTATTCGAGCGTCGCCTCGTGGAGCACCTCCATGGCACCGACGGCGTCCGCGGCGAGAAAGGCAATCGCCTCATCGGCCGTCCGCTCAAGCGCCGCAAGAGCTTTGCCGGGATCGCCCAGCACGTCGTCCTTGCCCACCTTCACGCTCGAGAGCGAGATGTCGGCGGCGCGGCTGCCGTCCTGGGTTGCATAACCTCGGATCGAGACTCCGGGCGCCTTCGCGTCGACGAGGAAGAGGCCGATGCCATCCTTGGCGCGCCGATCACCGGACGTTCGGGCCGAGACGATCAGCTTCGCGGCGCTATCGCCATTGAGGACGACCATCTTCTCGCCCTCGAGCACGTAACCACCGCTGCCGTCAGGCTTGGCGGTGGTCGCCACATCGAACAGGTCGAAGCGCGACTGCTTCTCCTGGTGGGCGAGTGCGAGCGTCAGGTTCCCGGCGGCGATCTCGGGGACGAGGCGCTGGCGCTGCGCGGCGCTCGCCGCATGGCGTAGGATTCCGCCACCCAGCACGACAGTCGCGAGGAAGGGCTCGAGCGCCAGCGTGCGCCCGATGGCCTGACCGACGAGCATCATCTCGACGGGGCCCTGCCCGAGCCCGCCGTCCTCCTCCGAGAACGGGATGGCGAGGAGACCCTGGTCCGCCCACTCTTTCCAGCTGACGGAGCTATAGCCCCCCGCTTCCTTCGCCATCTCGGCACGCGTCTTCACGACGTCCGGGTAGCGCCGCGCGAGGAGGCCGTTGACGCTGTCCTTCAGGAGCTGCTGCTCCTCGGAAAGCTCGAGATCCATTGATTGCTCCTGTTGCTATCGGTCTATCGCGGGCAGCGCACTCGAGCGCTCGGTTATCACAGTCCCGGGAAAGGTCATTTGTCGCGTCGCATGAGACTGAAGCTCTGCGCGCTCGGGCCGACGGCGGGCTGCGTCGCGAGAAACAGCGCCAGCGGCACGATATCTTCGGGTTGCTTCAGCCATTCGCTCGCGCCCATGAAGGCGCGCCCCGCCGGATCGGCAGGCAGCAGCTCCGTTTCGACAGGGCCCGGGATCAGCTCGTTGACACTGATCCGGTCGGCGGCAAGCTCCTGCGCCAGCACCCGCGTCAACATCCAAAGTCCGGCCTTGGAGCACGCATAGGCCGAGTTACCGGCCGTCCCGCGATGCCCGATTCCGGAGCCGATCATGATAATCTTGCCGCCACCGCTTTGCCGCAATGCCGCCACCGCGGCGTGCGCGCAATAGTAGGCGCCGATGAGATTGACCTCGATCGTGGTCCGCCACGCATCAGGGTCGGTATCGCTGACGTTGCCACGTGCCCCATTCACTCCGGCATTGACGACGACGATGTCGAGCCGTCCGAACATCTTGACCGTCGCCGCCACCATGCCCGGAACTGCGCCGTTGTCGGCAACGTCGACAGAGTACGCCATCGCGCGTCCGTGGCGCGCACGGATTGCCTCGGCCGTCGCCTCGACCTGGGCTTGGGTGCGAGCCGCGCAGCAGACCGAGGCACCGGCATCGGCAAAGCCCAACGCGATGGCCCTCCCGATGCCGCGGCCGGCACCGGTGACGAGGGCCACCTTTCCATCCAGGGGTCTGTCGGTCATGCTCGCAACGCTACCGCCTTAAGACGCGCGTCATACCGGAGCCGCGCCACACCTGCTCAGAACCCCAACACCGCCTTGGCGATGATGTTGTGCTGGATCTCGTTGGTGCCGCCGTAGATCGAGACCTTGCGGTTGTTGAAATACTGCGGCGCCGTCGGCAGCGCCCAGTCGACACCGACCGGACCCTCGTTGTGGCCGATGTCGTCAGGATCCTGCTTGACGTAGGGCAGTGCCAACGGTCCGGCGATCTCCATCAGCAGCTCGGTCGTCGCCTGCTGCAACTCGCTGCCCTTGATCTTCAGGATCGACGAGGCCGGGTTGGGCGTCCCGCCGCGGCCGGACTTCCTGTCCTCGGAGATGATGCGCAGCTGTGTCATCTCGAGCGCCTTCAGCTCCACCTCGACCAACGCCACCTTCTCGGCGAAGCGCTCGTCATCCATCAGCGAGCCCGACCCCGACGGCACGAGACGGGCGAGTTCCTTGATGCGGGCGACGCGCATCTTCGAGGTCCCGACTCGCGCGATGCCAGTCCGCTCGTTGCCGAGCAGATACTTGGCGCAGTCCCAGCCACGACCCTCCTCGCCGACGAGGTTCTCGACGGGAACCTTGACGGTGTCGAAGAAGACCTCGTTGACCTCGCGCCCGCCATCCATGGTGATGATCGGGCGTGTGGTGATACCCGGCGTCTTCATGTCGATCATCAGGTAGGAGATGCCGAGCTGCTTCTTTGCCGTGGTGGTGTCGGTCCGCACGAGGCAGAAGATCCAGTCGGCGTATTGCGCCAGAGTGGTCCAGATCTTCTGGCCGTTGACGATGTAGTGGTCGCCTTCGCGAACGGCTGTCGTCTTCAGCGAGGCGAGATCAGAGCCAGCGCCCGGCTCCGAGAAGCCCTGGCACCAGAAGTCGTCGCAGGCGGCGATGCGCGGCAGATGGTGCTTCTTCTGCTCCTCGGTGCCGAACTGGATCAACACGGGGCCGTGCATCGTCACGTTGAAACCGACCGGGGCCGGCACTCCGTTCATCTGCATCTCCTCGCCGAAGATGTAGAACTGCACCGGCGTCCACCCCGTGCCACCCCACTCCTTGGCCCAGCCCGGCGTCGCCCAGCCGCGTTTGTGCAGCGCCTTGTGCGAGGTGACGATGTCGTCCTTGGTCAGCTCGCGCCCCTCGATCACCTTGCGCCGGATCGAGAGTGGCACCTGCGTCTGGAAGAACGTCCTGACCTCCTCGCGAAAGGCCACTTCCTCGGGGCTGAAGCGCAAGTCCATGGGGGCTCTCCTTGTCGGTCGTCCGGTTGGGCTATTCAACGGCAGGCGGGCGCCCGGCGCAACGGTGCAGGCGTTTGCGCCGAACTCCACATCATCTCACTCCTTATCCAGCGCGATCACCTCGCGCTTCTTCGCCAGCGATGGGAGCAGCGGGATGATCAGCATCAGTACAGCGAGACCGAGACACACTCCGGATATCGGCCGCTCGACAAACGTCCAGAAGTCGCCGCGCGACAGGATTAATGCTTTCCTGAGGTTGTTCTCGAGCAGCGGCCCCAGAACGAAGGCGAGCACCAGAGGCGCTGGCTCGTAGCCGAACTTGCGCATCAAATAGCCGATGGCGCCGAACAGGACCATGACGAACACGTCGAACACCGCCGCGTTCGAGGAGAACACGCCGACGATGCAGAACATCAGTATCAGCGGGAACAGCAGCGGATAGGGCACCTTCAGAACCTGCACCCACATGCCGATCAGCGGCATGTTGAGAACCAGGAGCATCACGTTGCCGATATACATCGAGGCGACGATGCCCCAGAACACGTCGGGCTTCTGCACCATCAGCAGCGGACCCGGCTGCAGGCCGTGGATGATGAAGGCCCCGAGCAGCAACGCGAGGATGACGTTCGGCGGGATGCCGAGCGTGAGCAGCGGAATGAAAGCCCCGCCGGCCGCGGCATTGTTGGCTGCCTCCGGCCCCGCGACCCCTTCGATGGCCCCCTTGCCGAAGCGCTCGGGCGTTTTGGATAGCCGCTTCTCCAGCGCGTAGGATGCGAACGACGAGATCACAGCACCGCCGCCCGGAAGCGTTCCGACGAAGAAACCAAGTAGCGTGCCCCGCGTCATCGGTCCGATACTGCGCTGCCAATCCTCGCGGGTCGGCCACAAGCTGCCGATCTGTGCCTGGACGACGTCGCGCTTCAACTTGCGCTCGAGGTTCGACATGATCTCGGCGACACCGAAGAGGCCCATCACCACCGGCACGATGCCGATGCCGTCGAGCAGTTCGAGGCGGCCGAACGTCAGGCGCTCCTCGGCCGTGATCGCGTCGGTGCCGACGAGACCAAGCACGATACCGACCGCGGCCATCAGCATGGCCTTGGCCATCGAGCCGTGTGTGAGAAAACTGAGCAGCGTGAGCCCGAGCAGCATCAAGCTGAAGTACTCGGCGGGTCCGAATTTCAGCGCCCAGCGTGCGAGCGTCGGTGCAACCAGCATCAGCGCCACGATCGCTACGGTGCCGGCGAAGAACGAACCGAGCGCCGCGATGCCGAGCGCCGGTCCAGCCCGTCCTTGCTTGGCCATCTCGTGGCCGTCGATGCAGGTGACGACGGAGGCCGCCTCACCGGGGATATTGACCAGGATCGAGGTCGTCGAACCGCCATACATCGAACCATAGTAGATGCCGGCCATCATGATGATCCCGGCCTCGGGGGGCGCCGAGAGCGTCACCGGCAGGAGCAGTGCCATGGCAGTGACCGGGCCGATGCCTGGCAGCACTCCAATCAGGGTTCCAACGAACACCCCCGCAAAACACGCAAGCAGGTTGTACGGCTGCAGCGCGACTGAAAAGCCGAGGCCGAGACTGGCAAGGACGTCCATTTGGCTTTCCTCACCCGAGCCAAGGCGCGAGCACGCCTGCGGGAAGCTGGATCTTCAAGAATTTAGCAAGCAGGAACCAGACTCCGAGCACGGCGCCGAACGAGACGGTGATCGCCTGCCACCATGGCACCGGATCAATGAAACGCATCAGCACGAGGAGCAGCAGTAGAGAGCAGGGGATGAAACCGATCTGCTCGAAGAAGAAGCCGAACACCAGCAGCAGGGCCATCACCAACAGGACCTTCTGCCAGCGCGTGTCGGCCCAGAGAGATCCCAACGAAGGGCCGCCATTGGCGATGGCGCCAACCACGATCGTCAGCGAGAGGCCAATCAGGATCACGCCACACCAGAAAACGGCAAAGCCCGAGCCCGGCTCGGAGAGCACGCCCAGGCCCTGTGTCCAACCCTGCCACGTGATGAAGAGCCCGAGGGCCAGCCACGTAATGCCACCCCAAAGCTCTGCGTTGGCGAGCCCCTTCGTCTTCGTCTCCATCGAACGCCGTCCCTTAGGTCTCTCTGCTACTTCTTAGTGGCAAGGCCCAGCTTCTCGACTTGCGCCAGCGCGGGGCTGGGTGTTGCCGCAGCCCCCGCCTCCACGGCTCGCGCGGGATCACCTCGCGCGCGTCGTGATCAATCCTTGCGGGCGAGCCCGATCGACGCCAGGTAGGCCTTCTCCTTCTCGAAAAGATCAGCATTGAAACGTGCGTAGCTCGCCGTATCCATGTACCGGTCCTGCATGTTGAACCGATTGCGAACCTCGATCGTTTTCGGGTCCTCCATCGCCTGCTTGATGGCGTCGTGCAGCACCTTCACGATGGCCGGATCCATGCCCTTGGGGCCTGCCATGCCGTACGGGCTATCGAAGACGAACGGCAAGCCCACCTCTTGCAGCGTCGGGACGTCCGGCAGGCTGGCGAGCCGTTTGTCCGTCCAGGCCGCAAGCGCGCGGATATTGCCGGCCTGGACCATGGGGTAGGCCTCCGAGCCGCCAGCCATGGCCATCACGTGCCCGCCTTCCAGCGCGGCGACCGACTCGATGCTGCCCTTGAACGGCACATGCGTGAACTGCACGCCGGCATGCTTAGCGATCAGCTCCATGCCGATGTGCAGCGACGTCCCCGAGCCGGGCGAGGCATAGGTGAGCTTGCCCGGATTGTCCTTGGCGAAGGCGATCAGCTCCTGCTTGGTCTTGAGCGGACTGTCGGCCCTGACGCCCGTGATGAACTGGAAGCCCGACATATGCACGATCCAGCTGAAATCC
>LNDR01000362.1 GCA_001464755.1 Rhizobiales bacterium Ga0077524 | reverse complement strand
TCCTGGAAGATGACCTCGTCGTACTCACCGTAACCGTTGAAGCGGCCCGCAATGGCGCGCGCATAAGCGCCCGTGTTGCCGATCTCGATGTAGTCGCCCTCGCGAATGGCGTCCGGCAGAAGGAATGGCCCCTTCATGTGGTCGATCGAATCGCAGGTGGGCCCCCACAGCTCGAATGGTCGGAGCACATGCGGGTCGGGCACGTTGCGACCAACGAGGCGGACAGGAAACACGAATCCCAGGTGCGCGGCATCAAACAGCATGCCGTAGCTGCCATCGTTGATGAAGAGATCGTTGCCCCGCCGCGCATCGACGCGCACGATCAGGCTTTCCGCCTCGGCAACCAGCGCGCGGCCGGGCTCGCACATGACGCGGCAGCGCTCGGCTACGGGTAGCCTTTCGATGCCGTTATGGATGACCCGCATGAACTCAGAGAGTGGCGTTGGTTCCTCGTTGGTATAGCGGGCGGGGAAACCTCCACCGACGTCGATCCGGTCGACAACGACGCCGGCCTTGCCAATGAGTTGGCCCACCTCCTGCAGTGCGTTGGCGTAGGCGTCCGGCGTTACCGTTTGCGACCCGACATGAAAGGTGATGCCGAGTTCCTTGGCCACCTGCCTGGTCTTGACGAGTAGGCGTGCGGCTTTGGTCCCCGTGATGCCGAACTTACGTTCGAGTGGAACGCGGCTGTTCTTTGGAGGCACGGCGATGCGCACCCAGAGGACCAGATCGCGGGCGCCTTGGGTCTCGTGCAGGATCTTCGCCAGCTCGTCCTCGCTGTCGAGCGAGAACGACCGGCAGCCGAGCCCGAAAGCACGCCGGATGGCGTGTCGGGACTTCACCGGGTGCATGAAGTGGAAGGTCACCTCCGGGATCGTCTTGGCGTCCTCGAGCTCGGGCAACGAGGCAACGTCGAAATGGCGGATCCCGGCGCCATAGAGCGCGCCGAGCAGGAATACGTTGCTGTTGGCCTTGTAGGCGTAAGCCACATCGCCGGGGAAATTCTCGAGGAAGAAGCGGGCTGCGCGGCCGGCCGCATGCGGCCGAAATCCGACCACCGGCCGCTCGGGCCGGCTCGCCTCGATCATGGCGTTAGCGGATTGGAACGTGTCGAGCTTCGCCATCTCATGTTGCCTCGCGCCTGGAGCGTGCGGGAAAACGCTTCCCAGCGCTCGCAAATAGGGGTCCCCGCCCCCCCTGTAAAGACGTTGACATCCGGCCTCGGTCCGCCGAGACAAAAAATGTCCTCACGAGGCTACCCGGCTCCCCCTGGGCCCGCGTTCAGTGGCGTAGCCGGCGACGATCCGGGCGGCGGCCTCGCTAGGGGTGACACCGTCGAGGCCCATCAGTGCGGGAATGCGCGCGAGGGCACGGCGCTGAGCCGCGAGCGTGCCGGCGTCGGTCAAAAGGAGCGCCAGCGCCTCGCCGAGCTTGTCGGGGGTGCAATCGGCCTGCATCAGCTCGGGGAATGCCCGCTCGCCGAGCACGAGGTTCGACAATGCGAAGTGGGGCGTCTTCACCAGAAACTGCAGTTGCGCCGCGAGTGCATCGACGCGGTATCCGACGATCATCGGCGTTCCCGCGAGCGCCAGCTCCAGGGTCACGGTCCCTGAGGCGGCAAGTGCGGCATCGGCCGCCTTGAAGGCAGCGAGCTTGGCGTCCTCACCCTCGACGATATGCGCCGCAACGGGCCACGACCGCAGGCGCTCGGCGATGAGGGCCCGCACGCTATCGACGGCGGGGATGACCACATCCAATTCGCCCGCCATCTGCCGCGCGCGCGCGAGGGCTGCGCCGAACGGTTGCATCAACCGCTCCACCTCGGAGCGACGGCTTCCCGGCAGCACCACGATCAGCTTGCGTGCAGGGTCGAGCCCGAGCCTCGCCCGAAGCCCTTGAGCATCGGCGTTTGTGAAATCTGCCAGGCGCTCGATCAGCGGATGGCCCACGTAGGTGCAAGCCGGCCCGCCGAGACGCTCGTGTACGGCTGGCTCGAACGGCAGCAACGCCATAACGTGATCGACATAGCTCCGCATGCGAGGCGCGCGCTTCGGACGCCACGCCCAGACGCTCGGCGAGACATAGTTGACGATCGGCACGTCTGGCAGTGCCTTGCGGATGCGGCGCGCAATCGGGTGCGTGAATTCCGGGCTGTCGATGATCACGACAGCGTCCGGCCGCATGGCAATACCGGCCTCGGCCGCCTCACGCACACGCCGCACAAGCCGCGGCAGCGCTGCGAGAATGGCAAGCGGCCCCATGACGGCCACATCAGAGATCGGAAAAAGGGAGGCGAGCCCTTCCTCAGCCATATTCGGCCCGCCGATGCCGGAAAAGCGGACCGGACGCGGCACGGTCTTGCGCAAGGCGGCCATCAATTTGGCACCCAGCGCATCGCCAGAATGCTCGCCGGCCACGACGTAGAGGCGCAGTGCGTGATCGCGCCTGGACTCGCTGCTCATGGCTCGGTCGCAAGGCACATGAGGAAGACACCAGCCTCGTTGGCCCACGCCACGATCTCGTTGCCGCGCTCGCCGTCCGGCAATGCCGCCAGGACGACGATCCCGGCGAGCCCATTCTCCAGTGCAGCCTTGAAGAGATCCCGGTCCAGACACTGCTCCGGCGGCTCGTTGTCGCCCTCATTACCGTCAACGACGAGCACGCCGCGTCGGCCACCCCACGAACTGCGCCCCCAGGTCGTCGCTCGTCCCTGCGCGGCGATGAACGCAGGCAACGGTAGCGAGCCCGACACGGCCAGCACATGCTCGCGGGACAGCAGCGATGCGCGTCCCGCCGCATGGCCGCGCAAGACACCTGCAAGCTCGCGACCGATGACGATATCGCGGCGCTCCGAGGGGGTGGGTGCCCGTCGGCCGACGACCCGCAGGACCGGCGCCGAGCGGGGGTCGGGCCCGTGGAGGGGCACGGCATACGGTGCGATCCCGACCACGAACAGCCCAGCGGCGTCAGCGGAAGCGGCCACGCGCTCACGCTCGAGTAAGATGGCCGCGCCCGCCCCGATTGCGATCCCGGCCAGCCCGGCGGCCTCGGCGCGACGCACGGTCTCGGGTCCGATGGTCGGAAGATCGACGCGCATCTCTTGACCGGGCTTGGCCAGCTTGACGAGTACACCGCCCCGCCTTGTCCCAGATCGCGCAGCATCGCATCGGTTCCCCGGACGCCTTCGACGGCGACGATGCCATCGGCTCGTGCCACCACACCTTGCCCGACATCGAAGCGGCCAAGGTCGCCGATCAACGTCGTGGCTCGAGAGATGGCGCCGGTATCGGAATCGGAGGGAGTTGCGCCGGTCAATGCCCCATGCGGCGCCAGAAGGCCGGGCGCAACGTCGCTCGCCCCGAGCACCGTCAGCCCTTGTCCCTCGAAGAACCGGACCACCCGGCGCAGAACGCTGTCGTCACCGCCGCGGGTGAGCGCAAGGACCGAAGGGAGGTTGCGCACGAAGCCCCAGTCGATACGGAGCCCGAGCAGGCTCGGGCGCTGCATGGCACCCGCGATGACGATCTCGCGCACGCCGGCGCGCTGGAAGCTCGAGAGCATGCGACCGAGCTGACCCAGGCTGACCCGCTCGTGCGGGTAGTGGCTGACGGCCTCGCCCGCGAAGCCCTCGATGGCGACGATGTGAATGCGACGGCCTTGGCGGGCACCGGCTTGCGCCACCTCGATCGGCAATGGTCCCGCGCACGCGAGAATGCCGAGCGGTCGTTGCGCAAGGCCTCTCTGCGCACTCGTGTCGGGTTGATCCAACGCGTCGCCTCCGAGCGGGTCGTGCCACGACTCGACGACAGTCCGAGTGGCCCGTCGCGCCAAAATCGCCTCATCGCCCGCAACCTCTGCCGATTATGGCGCGACATAGGGGCCACGAGCGACATCAATTGCTTGGTGTGGCGTTGATCGCGCCTCAGTTGACACGAGCCTTGCCGCACCATTGATCAACTCAGGCGCGACGCCACACTAGTGCATCGAGCAGGGCGATTGGAAGTCCGGTGGCCTACATCCTGGCGACCACGCCCCCCCAGCACGCGCGGCGCGCCTTATGCGCTGCCGTCGCGGGGCGTGCACACCGATCGCTTGCCGCCTGCCCGGATGAACGCGACGATCTCCTCGATCGCCTGATTCCCGGCGAACTCCGCAGCAACATCCGCCACACGCTCCACCAGCGTCCCCTCATCGGCAAACAGCAGCCTGTAGGCACGCCGCAAGCTGTGGATCTCCTCGCGGGGAAAGCCGCGCCGCTGCAAGCCGACGATGTTGAGCCCCGACAAATAGGCACGGTTGCCCAGCGCCATACCGTAGGGAATGAGATCGTTCTCGAGAGCCGACATGCCGCCGAGGAAGGAATGGGTGCCGATCCGCGCGAACTGGATCACTGCCGCGCCGCCACCGAGGATGGCGAAATCGCCGACTGTGCAATGACCGGCCAGCATGACGTTGTTGGAGAAGATGACGTTGCTGCCGACCACGCAGTCATGACCAACATGGCTGTTGGCGAGGAACGCGCAGCGGTCGCCGACCGAGGTGACGAGACCGCCGCCGGCAGTGCCCGGGTTCATTGTCACGCCTTCCCGGATCAGACAATCCGAGCCGATCGTCAGCGTCGACACCTCGCCCTTGAACTTGAGGTCCTGTGGCTCGTGGCCAAGCGACGCGAATGGAAAGATCCGCGTTCGCGCACCAATCGTGGTGCGACCGGCGACCACCACATGAGAAATCAGATGACACCCTTCGCCGATCACCGCCTGCGCGCCGACGAGCGAGAAGGGACCTATGATGGAGCCAGCTCCGATCCTTGCCCCATCCTCGACGATGGCCGTGGGATGGATTTCAGGTTTTGACATTGGCCGGGTCCACGATCATGGCGCTGATCTCGGCCTCCGCGACGACATGATCGTTGACGCGGGCCTCGCCGTAGAAACGCCAGACCGGACCACGGCTCCTCAGCTTCTTGACATGAAGATGGAGCTGATCGCCGGGAACAACCGGTTTGCGGAACTTCGCCTTGTCGATCCCCATGAAATACACGATGTGGGAAATGTTCGTCGCACCCGCGTGATTGAGGCATAGCGCGCCTGCCGTCTGTGCAAGGGCCTCGATGATGAGAACGCCGGGCATGACAGGATACTTGGGGAAATGGCCTTGGAAGAACGGCTCGTTGATCGTGACATTCTTGATCCCGACCGCGCTTTCGTCGCGGACCATCTCGCGAATTTTGTCGAGCAGCAGGAACGGGTATCGATGCGGCAGCAGTTGCATGACGCGCATGACATCGGCGCTGCTCAGCTCGCCCGGCGTCTCGCTGTCGGTCATCTTCTGCATGCTTCGCCAACCTTCTCCACGAGCCGACGCGGTCGGCAGCCCTCAGCAATCCGAAGCGTCGCCCGGCTCCTGTTGAGAGCGCGGGCGGGCCAACCGACGAAGAGCCGCAACCTCTCGGGCCCATTCCCGGAAAGGTCGCGCCGGCGTTCCGCCCATACGTGCACCGGGCGGGACGTCGTTCTTCACGTGCGCCATCCCGGCAATCTGAGCGCCGGCGCCGATGCGGATGTGACCCACCGCCCCGGCGTGGCCGCCCATGACGACGAAGTCACCGAGCTCGGTAGAGCCTGAAATTCCGACTTGGCCGACAATCACGCAATGGCGCCCGAGGACCACGTTGTGCCCGATTTGGACGAGATTATCAATTTTGCTGCCCTCGCCGATCACCGTATCCTTAAGAGAGCCACGGTCGACGGTGGTATTGGCGCCGATCTCGACATTGTCCTGAATGATCACACGGCCGATCTGGGGCACCTTGATGTGGCCCTGAGGCCCAAGCGCGAAGCCGAAACCATCCTGGCCGATCCGGACGCCGGCATGAATGATGACGCGATCGCCGACAAGGGCGTGCGTCACGCTCGCACCCGGCCCCACGTAGCTGCCGCGCCCGATGCAGACCCGGTAGCCAACGACGGCACCCGCCGAGATCGTGGTGCCAGCTCCGATTGCAGCTTCGCGTCCGACGACGGCGCCGGGCTCGATGACCGCACCGTCCTCGATCAGCGCCGACGGATGGACGAGGGCGCCGTCCGATCGCGCCGAAAAGCCCGCCGCTTGGGGCCGCATGGCGTCTGGATAGTAGAGCTGCAACGCGAGTGCGAAGCCGTGATATGGGCTTCGCATGACGACGGGAATGGTCCCGCTGGGCACCCGCGTGGCTATAGAGGGGGCGACAAGGCAGAAACCCGCACGCGTCGTCGCCAGGGCTTCGACGTACTTGCGATTGTCGACGAATGTCAGATCGCCAGGTCCCGCCGCATCCAACGGCCGGACGTCTGACACCCGGGCTTCCGGCGTGGCAAGCGAGGCCGCGTCGGCGCCGATCCGTGTCGCAACCTCGGCCAGCGGGAAAGGCCCGCGGCGCTCGAAGAAACCCGGGTGCTCCATCGCGATCGCGTCCTTTCAAGCGGGCCTGGACGACTTAAAACATGGCCGTCAGCCATGCGCCAGACGCGTCCTGCCGCAACGAGTGCGCCGGCAAGCCCCGGACCACAGGCTGCCCATCTAAACATCTCACACAGAGTGAGCGGCCGCGTGATCTGGGCCGAACGAAATCGGGCCCCTCAGGGCCCGAACTCGTGATGCCGTCTCGGCTTAGAACTTGGTGCTGGCACCGAACCGGAAGAGTTGCTCCTTGTCGTACTCCTCCTTGAGCACGGCCCAGCCGAAATCGGCGCGCAACGGTCCGAGGGGCGAGTCCCAGATCAAGCTGGTGCCGACCGAGACGCGTGGTGTCGCGTCGTCGACGATATTCGCAATCGGGCAGGAGGGGCACTGCGTGTCGGGCTTGCCGTTGATGTTCTTGCTGCTGTCGTTGATGCCGAACAGCGAACCGGCGTCGACGAATACCGCGCCTCTGATACCCAGTTCGTCGGGAACGAACGGGAACGGGTAGCGAACCTCGGCGGTGGCGGCGTAGTAGGTCTTGCCGCCAAGTGCGTCGCCTGTCGACAGGTCGCGCGGTCCGAATCCCGCACGATTGAAGCCACGGACGGTCTCACCGCCCTTGTAGTACAGGTCGATCAGCCGGACATCGTCACCACCCCAACCTTCGATATGGCCGGCTGTCAAGCGACCCACGAAAGTCACCCGCTCTGTGATCGGGTAGTAGTAGCGCCCCTCGGCCGACAAGCGAGCATACTGCACATCACCACCCACGCCGGCAAAATCAACGCCGCCGGTGAGGAAGTAGCCACGGTTCGGATTCCTGGGATGATTGCGCTGGTCGTAGGTAATCGTCGTGCCGACGAGCGAGGTCATCGCCACGCCTTCGGCCTCACGAATGGCGCGAGATGCGATGCGGCCGTCGTCGCCCAACACGGTATCAACGTCGTAGATCTCGTCGCGCGACAGGGTGTAGTAGGTCTGAGCCCAAAGGTTCTCGGTGAGCGGGAACCCAAGCCTCGCGGTCCCCCCCGTCTTGCGGCTCCGATAGACGGAGTCATTCGCGTTGGTCAGTTCCTTGTGGAACAGATCGAAGCCCGCGGCGAGATTGCGATCGAGGAAGCGTGGCTCGGTGAAGCTGAGGTCGACCTGCAGTCTCTCGACGGAACCCGACAGCCGAAGGCGCAGGAACTGACCGTTGCCCATCAGGTTGCGCTCGGTCAGCGAGATATCACCGATTACGCCCTCACTCGTGGAGTAACCCGCGCCGAACGAGAGTTCACCCGTCGGCTGCTCGACCAGATCGACATCGATAATCACACGATCGGGTGCCGATCCAGGGCGGCGCTTGATCTCTACAGCTTTGAAGAAGCCCAACCCTTGCAAGCGCTTCTTGGCACGATCTACCAGCAGCGGATTGAACGCATCGCCCTCAGCGAGGCGGAACTCGCGACGAATGACGTGATCCCGGGTCCGAGTGTTGCCGATGACGTTGATGCGTTCGATGTAGACCCGAGCACCCTCGTCGATGGCGTAGACGAGGCCGATTGTATGAGTCGCCACATCCCGGTTTGCGCGCGGCCTGACCCGGGCAAATGCGAAGCCCTGCTCAGCGGACACCAAAGTCAAGCGCTCTACGGATTTGTCGATGTCTGCGGCGTTGTAGATCTGGCCTGACTTGGTGAGCAGCTCTCCCTGGAGCGCGGCGGCGTTCAACCCAGGCAGGCCGTTCTCGATGCGAACGTCGCTGAATTTGTAGACATCGCCCTCTTCGACCACGAAGGTCAGATAGAAGCCAGTGCCTTCCCGATCGATATCGGCGTTGCCGGAGACGATCCGAACGTCGGCATAGCCGTTCTTGAGATAGTACTGTCGCAACAACTCTCGATCGAGCGCCAAGCGATCAGGATCATAGAACGAGGCGTTTTTGAGAAAATCGAACCAGCCCGACTGCTGGGTCGTGATGACGTCGCGCAGCTGGGAATCCGAGAACGCCCGATTGCCTATGAACTGGATGCTTCTGACCTTCGTCGAACCACCTTCGTTGATCTCGAAGACGACGTTGACGCGGTTCTGGTCGAGCTCGATGATTTTGGGTTCGACGTTTGCCGAGAATTTGCCCTGCCGCCGATAGACGTCGAGGATGCGCTGGACGTCGCCTTGAACCTTAGCGCGGGTGTAAACCGTTCGCGGCTTCAGCTGCACCTCGCCGCGTAGCCCAGCGTCGTCGACGGCGCTGTTGCCCTCGAAGGCCACCTGGTTGACCACAGGGTTCTCGACAACTTTGACCGTGACAGTCGAGCCCGATCGATCGATGGCAACGTCGGAGAAGAGACCGGTCTGGAACAGGCCTCGAACCGACTCGTCGACTTTTGATGCTTGATATGCGTCGCCGACGGTGAACTTCAGGTAGGATCGCACCGTCTCCGGTTCGACCCTTCGATTGCCCACCACCTGGATATCGCGGATGCGACCGTCCTGTGCGACAGCGGCACCGATCGGCAAAGCCACCGGCACCACGCTCAACCCTGCAAGCAGCGCCAGCAAGGTCAGCAGCCTCGGTCCCCCGACCGTGATCATCCAAAACTTTGGCATACTTGGCGTCTGCCTTTTTGGTCGCCGATCCCCCTTTGTGCTGGCCTGTCGGCGTCAGATCAGCACCTCAACTGCAACCTCCCGTTACTTCTGTCCCGCAGTGACGCCCCGTCCCAGGGTTGGTCACACAGAAGAGCCGAGTCGATTCAGTTGCATCTTCCAGTCCCTTACCACTTCTTAACGAGTCGGTCCCGTCTATGGAAGTGGCAAGAATGCCCCATTACTCCTCGTTCTTAGGCCGATTCGGCTGTGCTCAGCCAATGCCCAACTTGCGCATGATATCGCCGAAGATCGCGGCAAACATCATCGTGGCAAGAATTGCCAAGCCGATACGAAAGCCGATTTCCTGCTTGCGTGGGTCGAGTGGCCGCCCGCGGACGGCCTCCACGGCGTAGAACAGCAAATGACCGCCGTCCAGAATGGGAATCGGAAGCAAGTTCATGATGCCGAGCATGATGGAGAACACGGCGAGCCAGCCGAGGGTGCCAGCGATGCCGCTCTTGCTCGCATGGGCAGTCATCTCGGCGATCGCAATGGGACCACCGATGTCGCTCTGGCGCTGACCGCTAAGTGTCTTCAGAATGGCGCCGGGCAGCTTTGGAAGACTAGAGATGATCTGCCATGAGACATAACCGGTTTCGGCAAATCCGAGACGTGTCGCCTCCAGCAGATTGTGAGATTTGTGCTCGAACCTATCCCCGCCTGCGTGGCGCTTGATGCCGATCATCCCGACCTGGACTTTGTTGCCGAGTGGATCGGTGATCTCCCGCTGATCCGGCTTGATCGTCAGCTCAAGCATCTTCCCTTCGCGATCGATGACGAAGGCGAGCGGCTGGCCCGAACTCTGGCTCACGACGCGCTGCAGGTCCGAGAAGCGCTCGACCGCCCTACCCTCGATCTCGGCGACACGGTCGCCGGCGCGAAGCCCTGCTTTCGCCGCAGCGCTGTCAGGCAGGACTTCGTCGACGATGGCGGCCGTGCCGTAGGTGCCGAGCAGCCAGAACGTGAGGATGTAGATGATCACGGCCGAGGCGATATTGAAAGCCGGCCCTGCGGCGACGACCAGCGCGCGATTGCGCAGCGGTTGTGACTGGAAGGCCCCTTGGCGGTCTTCGGGGGTGAGTTTCTCCAGTGCCGCGCCTGACGACGTGCTCGCGGCCGATTCGTCGTCGACGAAGCGCACGTAGCCGCCAAGCGGCAGCCAGCAGAACTTCCAGCGCGTGCCATGTCGGTCGTTAAAGCCGACGATCTCGCGGCCAAACCCGATCGAGAAGGCCTGGACGCGAACACCGCACCAGCGAGCAGCCAGGAAATGGCCAAGCTCGTGAATGAAGACCACGACCGTGAGAACGGCAATGAAGGGCACCGCGACCGAAACGACGTGCAGGAGGTTCTCCACCAGCTCAACTCCGTTCGCAAAATGCGGAGCTGAAGCTCCGCGACGTAGATGTCTTTGCCGTGTCTATCATTGACGGCTGCTCACCTTGGCACGGAAGCCGGGTGTAGCAGGTGATGGCAACACGCTGTCCGCCTGCTTGCTACCTCTCCCCGCACAACCGATACCCGAGCGAAGCATGCGCCTGAGCGGCGTCCGCCATTGGCCATGACAGCAATGCGCGTGCCAGCAGGGGCGGTCTCGACGCTCCGACCCGACACAGGTGCGCGAATGCAGTCGCTTTTTCAAGGTATCATTAACGCTGCCGGTCGCTTTTCGCTCATTGCAATCCAAGCAGGACGCGGCACGGAGAAGCCGCATCCGCAAGGACCGCATAGCCCGCTGCCGCGACGGCCGCGAAAACCAGGCCATCCACCCTGTCCATGAACCCGCCGTGGCCCGGTATGAGCCCGCTGGTGTCCTTCACGCCATGCGAGCGCTTCATGGCCGACTCGAAAAGATCCCCAAGTTGGCTGACCAGCGCGAGCCCCAGTCCGACGACAATAACCCGCACTGGTGCGATGCTGCCGATCCAGCTTGCATATCCGCCGGCGACCGCCGCTGCGGCCGCAACGCCGCCGAGGAGGCCCGACCAGGTCTTGTTGGGCGATACTGGTGCGCACAGTCTCGGGCCGCCGACGAGGCGACCGACGACGAAGGCTCCCGTATCGGTTGCCCAAACGATGAGCAACAACAGGATGATCGAAGCAAAACCCAATTCTGCGTCGGAGCGAAACCAAACCAGTGCTAGCGCTGGCAGTCCAGCATAGAGCACGCCCGCTGGCGTCGCTGCAAAACCCCGTCTCTCCGCCGTCATCGCTGCACCGGCTGCCCCGGCTGCAAGCATGGCGATACCCAACGAGGTCCGGCCGTAGACCACCAAGCCCAGCCCCGCAATAATGCCGGCACCGCCAATGGCGATTGCGCGGCCGGCGCCGGTCCCTCCAGTGAGTCGGTCCCACTCCCAAAGGAGAATCAACGCGACCGCGCCCACCAGCACTGCGAACGGCAGCGCGCCGCTCCAGGTCATCGCCAATGTGACGCCGGCCAGGACGACGGCCGAGACGAGCCGAAGCGCCAACTCGCGCGCCGGGAACGGCAGGGACTCGCTCGTTGGCTCAAGCACGACGGCACGCCTCCTCGATCAGCTGTGGAACGCTCATGACGCTTCCTCGCCGGCAAGCCCGCCGAAACGGCGATGGCGCCGATGATACGTCCTGATCGCCTGTTCGAGATGCTCGTGTGTGAACTCCGGCCAATAGATGTCGAGAAAGACCAGTTCGGTGTAGGCGCACTGCCACAGCAAGAAATTCGAAAGCCTCAACTCACCGCTCGTTCGAATGAGGAGGTCAGGGTCAGGTATACCAGCCGTGTCGAGCGCTCCCTCGAACGTCTCGACTGTAATGTCGGATACTTGCATGTCGCCCGTCGCAACCCGTTCGGCGAGGCGGCGCGCGGTGGCTGCGATTTCGGCACGCGAGCCGTAATTAAAGGCGATCACCAGATCCAGCCGGGTGTTGGCGGTGGTGGTTCGCTTGGCCTCCTCGATCAATCCCAGGAGTTCGGGGTCGACCTTCTCGGTGCTCCCGATCACACGAATACGCACACTTTGGGCATTCAACTCGGCGAGATCACGACGGATGAACCGCTTCATAAGCCCCATCAGATCGTCGATCTCAGAGCGCGGCCTGCTCCAGTTTTCCGATGAGAAGCTGAATATAGTGAGTGTCGGGATGCCCAACTCGATAGCTGCGCGCACCGCACGCTTGACCGCCTCGACACCTCGGCGATGCCCCTCGCCGCGCGGATAGCCCCTTGCCGCGGCCCAGCGGCCGTTGCCATCCATGATGATGGCTACGTGCCGGGGTTGCCGGTCGACCACGCCCCCGGATGCGGCCTCTTCGGTGCTATTGCTCACTTGTGCTTCCGGTGCCCCTGCACGGTCCCGCCCGTCGGTGGGGACGATTGCGTCTCGCCGCCGGATTGACCGGCTCCGCGATGGCGCCTGCGTCGGTCGACTAGACTTGCTTGATCTCGGCTTCCTTGACCTGAAGCAGCTGGTCGACCTCCTTGATGATCTTGTCGGTCAGCTCCTGCACCTTGCTGCCATTCTTGCGATGATCGTCCTCAGTCATCGCGTGGTCCTTCTCGAGCTTCTTCAGCAGGTCCATGGCGTCGCGACGCACGTTTCGTATGGCGACCCGACCGCCCTCGGTGTACTTGTGCGCGATCTTCACGAGTTCCAGCCGCCGATCGGCACTGAGCGGTGGAATCGGCAATCGGATCAGTGTCCCATCGATGACCGGGTTGAGGCCGAGGTTGGCCTCGCGAATGGCCTTCTCGACCGCGGAGAGTTGGCTGCGATCCCAGACCGAGACCGAGATCGTGCGGGCATCTGGCACCGAGATCGTGGCGACCTGATTGATCGGCATCCGCGCGCCATACACGGTGACGGTGATCGGCTCGACCATGGCGCTGGAGGCGCGCCCCGTCCGCAGTCCCGACAATTCTCGCTTCAAGCTGTCGAGCGCGCCTCGCATGCGCCGCTCGACGTCGTTGATATCGAATTTGGCGGCGGCCATAGCCGATCTCCTTGATGCCTTACTGTGCCGAAGCGGTCCCGTGGGCCAGAGTCAGGCTCCTAACGATCCTAGCATGTCGTCTACGCCGGGGATGGTCCCGACGCTATGGTGGTCGCTCGGGCCTCGCCAGCGAGAACTTTGGCGATATTACCGCTTTCCTCGATGGAGAATACAACGAGTGGCATGCGGTTGTCGCGGGCGAGGGCAATGGCGGCCATGTCCATCACCTGTAGATTGCGGTGCAGCACCTCGTCATATGTCAGGTGGTCATAGCGGGTGGCGAACGGATCCTTCTTGGGATCGGCAGAATAGACGCCGTCGACCTGGGTGGCCTTGGCGACTGCATCGCAGCCCATCTCGATGCCTCGGAGCACGGCAGTGGTGTCAGTCGTGAAATAGGGATTGCCCGTTCCGGCTGCGAACACGACGACGCGGCCACGCTCGATGTGATGCAGCGCCTTCGGCCGAACATAGGCCTCGCACACGGTCGGCATCGGAATGGCTGACAGGACCCGCGCCGGAACCCCCTCCTGCTCCAGGGCGTTCTGGAAGGCCAGGGCATTCATGACGGTCGCAAGCATGCCCATGTAGTCGGCCGTCGAGCGATCCATCCCGCGGGCCGCGCCTGCCAAACCTCGGAAAATATTGCCACCACCCACCACGACTGCGATTTCGGTTCCGGTCGCCGTGGCCTCTTTGATGTCACGGGCCAGCCGGGTGCATACGGCCATGTCGATGCCGTAGGCGTTCTTGCCCATCAACGCCTCGCCCGAGAGCTTGAGCAGCAGACGGCGGTAGCGCGAACCGCCATCAGCCCTAGCCCTGTCGTCGACGCTTGCGCCGCTGGTCGGCCCGCCCATGCGACTGTCTCCAAGATTTGCGTCGTCATTCCAGGCTCAGCCGGCGCCGGATGCCGGCATTTGCTCGCTTAGGAGCCCTGCGTCAGCTTTGCGACCTCGCTTGCGAAATCGTCGCTCTTCTTGTCGATGCCTTCGCCCAAAGAGTAACGTACGAAGCCACTGACCTTGACAGGGGCACCCGCGACCTTCTCTGCGCCTTTCACGTACTGCTCGACGGACATCTTACCGTCGCCACCGGGGCCGAAGAATACCTGCTGCATCAGCGTGACCTGCGCGAAGAACTCCTTGCGCAGGCGGCCTTCCACCATCTTGGCGACGATGTCGTCGGACTTGCCAGAGGCCTTTGCCTGCTCCAAGTAAACTTGCCGCTCGCGCTCGATAAGCGCCTTGTCGAGGTCGTCGACCGAGATAGCCTGCGGATTGGCGGCGGCGATGTGGAGCGCAATCTGGCGACCGATCTCGGCGACAGTGTCAGCTGCGCCCTTCGATTCCAGCGCGACTAGAACGCCCATCTTGCCGAGGCCGTCGGCGACGCGGTTGTGGACGTAGCTCGCAACGATGCCCTCTTTCGCAGAGAGCGACGCGGTACGCCTCACAGACATGTTCTCGCCGATCGTGGCGACCATCTCCTTGACGTGGCCGTCGACGGTGTTGCTCGTTCCGGGATAAGCCGTGGCGAGCAGCGTATCCAGCTTTCCGCCGGCCCCGACCGCGAGCACAGCGATCTGGCGGACCATGTCCTGGAATTTGTCGTTACGCGCGACGAAATCCGTCTCCGAATTCACTTCGACGAGGGCACCGGTCGGTCCAGCAATAGCGGCGCCGATCAAACCGTCCGCGGCAATGCGATCGGCCTTCTTGGCGGCCTTCGAGAGCCCCTTCTTGCGGAGCCAGTCGATCGCTACCTCGACGTCACCTTGCAGTCCATCATGCCGGCGCCGGTCTTCTCGCGGAGCTCCTTGACCAGGGCCGCTGTGATCGTCGTCATCTGTCTCGCACCTTATGATATGGCGGACGCAACGGGCGTCCGCTTGCTTGTGCCGATGGTAGAGCCTGGCTTCTCGTAGAGCTTGGCTCGGCCACGTCGACGACCGGGCGATGACGCCGCGATCGCCAAGTGCGCTGCCGGACGATCAGGCCGCGGCCGCTTCCACGAGCTTCTTGGCCTGGCTGATCCAGTTGTCCCGCTGAACGCGGCCCTTGGTCTCGAGCGTCTTGTCGAGAGAAGCGATCGCGCCCGCGTCCAAATCGGCAATCTGCCAGAAATGGTAAACGCCGAGATCGTTCAGGCGTTGCTCCAGCTTAGGGCTGATTCCGGTGATCCGCTTGAGATCATCGGCCTCGCCACGCGGTGCGTCGATGCCCCTGAAGGCTGGCGCTTCGGCGACGGTGAGGTCCTCCTCGGGCGGCGTCTCGGACGCTCCGATATCCATGCCGGAAGAGCCCTGGCTGCGCTCGATGCCGTCGATAGCGGCACGCGCGATCAGATCGCAATAAAGTGTTATGGCGCGACCGGCGTCGTCGTTGCCCGGAACAGGAAAATCGATGCCGTCGGGATCACAGTTGGTGTCCACCACGGCGACGATCGGGATCTTGAGCTTGCGGGCCTCCTGGATGGCGATCGATTCCTTGTTGGTGTCGATCACGAAGAGGAGGTCGGGAAGACCGCCCATATCCTTGATACCGCCCAGTGACTGCTCGAGCTTGTCGCGCTCGCGCTGGATGGTCAGCAGCTCTTTCTTGGTGCGGCCGCTCTGGTCACCAGCCAGGATCTCATCGAGCTGGCGCAGGCGACGGATCGACTGGGAGATCGTTTTCCAGTTGGTCAGCGTGCCGCCGAGCCAGCGATGATTCATGTAATATTGAGCGCTTCGGCCTGCCGCCTCGGCGATGGCCTCGGAGGCCTGCCTCTTGGTGCCGACGAAGAGGACGCGGCCGCCCTTGGCGACGACTTCGGAAACCTGCACCAGTGCCTGATGCAGGAGGGGCACGGTCTGCGCGAGGTCGACGATGTGAATGTTGTTGCGCGCACCGAAGATGTAGTTCGCCATCTTCGGGTTCCAGCGGTGGTTCTGGTGGCCGAAGTGCACGCCAGCCTCGAGCAGCTGACGCATATTGAAGGCGGGAAGCGCCATGCGTTAAGTCTTTCCAGTTTTCCGGTTGTTCCGCCGCGCTTCCATAGAAGGCCAGTCACGGCTAAGCCGCGACGACCCACCGGAGCGAATGGACGGGGCTTTCTGTCCGCCGTTCGCCAGAAACGCGTGTGAGGTATGGCGCCTCTTTAGACGCATGCTCGTTTCTTGACAAGGGCCGGAGCGATCTTCAGCGGAAGACACCGGAAAGAGGAAGACCGGATTTGGCCGCCAGCGCGATTGGGGTCGAGGCCCTCGTGCACCTTCCGGCCCGGCAAATTCTTCGCTCGACACTTCGTCTCGGTTGCCACTTTCGTTAACCGGAGTTTGAGCGTATAAGGCTGGCCCTCATGGGATGATGCAGCGCAGCGAGCCCGTGCCGGAGACACATCGTGGCACAAGCCTCGGCGACCTCAGCAAGCACCGACAGCGATCACGGGCCCGGACAGGGCAAGATATTGGCTCTGGCGTTGGGCGCCATTGGTGTTGTCTACGGCGACATCGGCACCAGCCCTCTTTACGCTTTCCGCGAGGCCGTGACCCACGCGACCAAGCACGGCTTGGCGGGTGAAGTGGCTGTGCTAGGCGTCCTTTCGCTGATCATCTGGTCGCTGCTTTTGATTGTTACACTGAAATATGTGTTGATTTTGCTCCGTGCAGACAACAACGGCGAGGGTGGCACCTTTGCGCTGATGGCCCTCGGACAGTCTGTGGCTAAACGCTCCAAATCGGTCCTTTTTGTCCTTGGTGTGATGGGGGCATCGTTTTTCTATGGCGATGCCCTTCTGACGCCAGCGATCTCGGTCCTTTCGGCGGTCGAAGGCCTCAAACTGGTCACACCGCGATTCGAACCGATGGTGCTGCCGCTAGCTGTGGCTGTTCTGGTCGGGCTGTTTGCCATGCAAGCCCGCGGCACTGATCGCGTAGCCGCCTATTTTGGCCCGATCACGCTGGTCTGGTTCCTGCTTCTCGCGCTCGGGGGATTGCTGCACATCATCGACGATCCGCGGGTCTTTCTCGCCATAAGCCCGTATTACGGCATCAACCTTCTCATCAATAACGGCTTGCTAGGCCTAGCGATCCTCGGCCTCGTGTTTCTCGCGGTGACCGGCGCCGAGGCGCTCTATGCCGACCTCGGACATTTCGGTCGCGCACCGATCCAACTCGCTTGGTCGTTCGTCGTGTTGCCTTCCCTGCTACTCAACTATTTGGGGCAAGGTGCGCTCGTCCTGGCCGACCCCAGCGCGATCGCCAATCCATTCTACAAGCTCTATCCAACCTGGGCGCTGATTCCCATGGTTCTCATGGCGACTGCGGCAACCGTGATTGCGAGCCAGGCGGTGATTACGGGTGCCTTCTCGATTACACGACAAGCGGTGCAACTTGGCCTCCTTCCGCGCTTTGCGATCCATCACACGTCGGAAAGCGTCGCGGGTCAGATCTACATGCCCCGCGTCAACCGTCTCCTGCTGATGGGCGTTCTGCTGGTGGTGATGATCTTCCAGGAGAGCAGCAGCTTGGCTGCGGCTTACGGCGTCTCAGTCACGGCGACGATGGTGATCGATTCGGCGATGGCGTTCTTCGTTATCTGGAAGTTCTGGCGCTGGCCCCTCTGGGGAGTACTGCTGCTGATTGTGCCCCTACTTCTGATCGAGCAGGCGTTCTTGATAGCGAATATGCTGAAGCTCTTCCAAGGCGGCTGGTTCCCGCTCATGGTTGCGATGGGCGTGACGCTGATCATGTTCACCTGGGCCACCGGGACGAAGGTCCTCGCCAAGGCGACCAAAAAGAACGAGGCCGAGATCGACTGGCTGGTGCGCCATCTCGAGGCGAAGCCGCCGCACCGCGTGCCCGGTACGGCCGTCTTCCTGACCGGCGATCCTTACGCGGCGCCGACATCGCTGATGCACAACCTCAAGCACAACCGTGTGCTGCATGAGCGCAACATCCTTCTGTCCATCAAGACAGAGGACAAGCCGCGAATTCCACGTCACGACCGCGTGCAGGTGGAGCGGATCTCCGACAGCTTCATCCGCGTGATGTGCCGAAGGTCTTCGAGCAGTGCCGGCGCAAGGACCTCAACGTCGACTTCCCCGCGACTTCCTTCTTCCTGTCACGGCGCTCGCTGAAGCCGACCAGCAAAACGGCGATGCCGAAGTGGCAGGAGATGCTGTTCATCAAGCTGGCCGGTCAAGCCGACGATGCCAGTGAGTATTTCCAGATTCCGCCTGATCGGGTGGTCGAGGTCGGTACCCAGGTTCAGGTCTGAGGACCGGTCGTCGACGCTGCCGCGGCGGCGCGCGTGCTGCGCCGATGCCATCGTGCCATCGTCTCCATCGACAGCATGGCCGCAACCGACGAGACCAGAATGGCGATGTGGCCGACCTGCCAGCCCCAGCGGTCGACGATCCACGCGAAGACGGTGGGCGATGCAGCGCTGACCAGCAGCACCGGCGTTGCGATCAAGCCAAGCACGGCGCCGTAGCCTTTCGCACCGAAAAGAGCGAGGGGCACCGCACCGCGGACGATGGTCAGCACGCCCTGCGCTGCTCCCATCAACAGCGTGAACACCAGAAGCACCGCAAAGCTCCCGCCGCTCCAATAGAGCAGCGCGAACGAGAGCGGCACGACTGCGATCGATATGCGGCCGATCGCCATCGCGCTCAGGTTGCGCCCGAACACGATCTCGACAAGGCGGCCTGCGAACTGGGCGACACCCTTCATGGAAGCCATCCAGACGGCGGCTGCTGTGGCGAGACCCGCCGCCTCGAGCAGCGGAACGAGTTGCACAGACACAATTCCGAAGACGAAACCGTTGAGCGACATGACCAGCGCGAACAGCCCGATTGCGAGGGTCCGGGCTCGACCTTCGAGGAAACTCGCGGTCGAAGTCGCGGCCGAGCTGGCGGCTCCGGCAGGTGCCGCGGCCTCCCGACGAGACAAGCCCAGCCAGTGCAGGGGCAGGCAGACAGCCAAGTTGAGCGCCGCGAATACGACGAGGGTCTGCCGCCAGCCCATCGCCTCCTCCAGGTAGTGTCCGACGACCCAGAACACCGAAGACGCGAACGCACCGTAGAGGGTGAGATAGGAAATCGCCTGACGCCCCCGCGCCGGCGCGATTTGGACGAGAGCCGCAAACGCAGCATCATAGAGGCAAAAGCGCATACCGATGCCGATAAGCACCCAGACGGCGAGGTAGGCCCACTCCACGGTGACGAGGGAGAGCAGGTAGAGCCCGGTGGCGACGATCACCGAGCCGAGTGACATGATCGTTCTCGCACCGACCCTGTCGATCAGGCGCCCGACGGTCGTCGAGATCAGCGCCATTACCAGGACAGAGACGGTGAAACCGAGGAAAACAAAGCCGCGCGACCAGCCCAGTTCGGCGGCGATGGGGGCCGCGAGAACCCCAAGACAATAGTAGCTCGTGCCCCAGGCCGTGATCTGGGTGATGCCGAGGGCATTGACCGCAACCATCATGGGGGACGGCAGCCAGCGAGGGCCCGAAGGAGGCGTCACAAGGGGGGCGGACGCACTCATCGGTCGCACCTCGTCAATGCGGCCGCACCTTCACCGCTCGCGCGGTGGAGGACGTGGCGCAGGTCGCAGCTCAATGGCCGATCACGTTCTCATAGTCAGCTGCGGTAATCGGCATTGATCGAGATGTAGTCGTGGGTCAGGTCGCAGGTCCAGATCGTGGCCTTACCCTTGCCTAGGCCGATATCCACGCGGATGGTGATCTCCGGATTTTTCATGTAGGTGGCGCCGGTCGCCTCGAGATACTCGGGTGCCCGCTCGCCGTGCTGCGCGACGACATGCTCGCCAAACCAGATCGACAGCCGGTCACGGTCGGCGGCCTCGCCAGCCTTCCCGACAGCCATGACTATCCGTCCCCAGTTCGGGTCCTCGCCGGCAATTGCCGTCTTCACCAGGGGCGAGTTGGCGATCGAGAGGCCGATCGTGCGCGCAGCCTTGTCGGTCTCGGCGCCCTCGACGTTGATCGTGACGAACTTCGAGACGCCCTCACCGTCCTTCGCCACCATGATGGCGAGTTCCTTGAGAAGGTCGTGCGTCTTGGCTCGAAAATCCGCCAGCGCCGCATCGCCTGCCTTGTCGATCCTCGACTGGCCGCGCTTGGCGGCGGCGCCTGTGGCAAACATCAGGCAGGTATCGCTGGTCGAGGTATCGCCGTCGACAGTCATGCAGTTGAAGCTTGTCTGGGCCCCGGATGCGACGATGTCCTGCAAAGCGGCAGGCGACACGGCTGCATCTGTGAACAGGAAGCACAGCATCGTGGCCATGTCCGGCGCGATCATTCCGGCCCCCTTGCAAAAGCCGTTGATCGTCACCTCGACGCCGCCAATGGTGGCCTTGCGCGTGGCGAGCTTAGGGAACGTGTCCGTGGTCATGATGGCGCGCGCGGTATCGTGCCAGCCGCTCGCAGTCGCCGTCTTGGCGAGGCCTTCCAGAAGATGGGCGAATTTCTCGGCCTCGAGCGGCTCGCCGATCACGCCGGTTGAAGCGAGATAAACCTCGCTCGGCCCGCAGGCGACGGCGGCCTGCGCGAATTTGGCCGTAAGGTCGACGGCGGCCCGCCCCTTCTTGCCGGTAAAGGCGTTCGAGTTGCCCGAGTTGACGACGAGGATCCGGGCCTTGCCGCTCCTCAGGCTCTCGCGGCACCAGAGCACGGGCGCCGAACAGGTCTTCGATTGCGTCAGCACGCCGGCTGCCGTTGTGCCCTCGTCCATGACGGCAACCATGAGGTCGCGGCGGTTCTTATACTTGATGCCGGCTTCAGCCGAGGCGAAGCGGACGCCGTCTATGCTGGGCACGGCAGGAAGGGCTGCGGGAGCGAACGGAGAGATTTTTGCGGCGCCGGAAGCCATGAGCGTGCGTTTCCTTGCATGAAAGATTGAGCGAAGCTTAAGCGGGCGCCACGGGTATGTGTCAACGTGGTTGGCGCGCAGCTCCCCCCAACGGGTTGTTAAGGCCGCGGATCGCATGCCATTTTGGCGATCATCAGATACACAAGACGGACGGACAGAATGAGCAAGGGCAGAATCGGATTTGTCGGCATCGGCATGATGGGCTTGCCCATGACCGGCCGATTGCTGGACGCGGGCTACGACGTCGTCGCCTACGATATGCGCAAGGAGGCGGTGGACAGAATTGTCGCCAAAGGTGCAGAGCCCGCCACATCTCCGGCGGACGTGGCCTCAAAAGCCGAGACCGTGCTCGTGTCGCTACCAATGCCCGATATCGTACGCGACGTGGCGTTCGGGAAGAACGGTATTGCATCCGGTAACAGGCGGCGCATCTTCGTCGATCTTTCGACGACAGGGCCGCGCGTCGCCGAGGGCATTGCCGGCGAGTTCGCAAACCATGGCGTGATCTCTATCGACGCCCCGGTGTCCGGCGGAGTCTCCGGAGCCGAGAAGGGCACGCTCGCCGTCATGGTTGCGGGCCCGCAGGCCGAGTGCGAGCAGCTGCGGCCGATCTTCGATGTCATCGGGAAGTACTTCTGGGTCGGCGAGAAGCCAGGCCAGGGTCAGATGATGAAGTTGATGAACAACCTCCTCTCGGCGACCGCGATGGCGGCGACGGCGGAGGCCATCGTGCTCGGCGTCAAGGCGGGCCTCGATCCGTTCATCATGTGCGATGTCATCAACGCCGGCTCTGGCATGAACACGGCGACGCGCGACAAGTTTCCCAAGGCCGTTCTGCCGCGCACCTTCGACGTTGGATTCGCGACGGGCCTCATGACCAAGGATGTGATGCTGGCGCTCGCCGAGGCCGACTACCACAAGATGCCGATGGGCATCGGCAATGCCGTAAAGGCCACCTGGCTGCAAGCGCTCGCCAAGGAGGGCGCGGCCTCCGACATGTCACGCATTGTCGAGATGATGGAGGAGGTTGCCGGCGTGGTTGCCGGGCAGCCAGGCGGCCGCAAAGCATAGCCCTACTACACTGGCAGGGAGGGACGCTCGTCCCACCCTGGCCTGTCGTGCCGCGCCTCGTAAAAACAATGCAATAGGCGCTCAGGCGCCTACTCTGCGGCTTGCAGCTTACCGTCTGGGCCCTCGACGACCCGGGTTTCGAAGTTCGCCGGGGCTACGACCTCGAGCACCTCGAAGTCCTCGGAGCAGGCGATCTCCCGATGCGGGATGCCGGGGCGCTGATTGATGCAGTCGCCCTTCTTGATGGTCCGCACGCCCTCACCTTGGTACTCAAAGGTAGCCCAGCCGTTCAGCACGTAGACCATCTGGAAAGCGCAGTCGTGGACGTGCCATTTCTGGACTTGATCCGCCTGTTTCTTGCCGTTGTGGCGGATGACGTGGGCCACATAGTCGCCGTTGGTCGAGTCCTTGAAGCCGAGATCCCGGTATTCGAAGATTTCCCTCAAACCCGGAGTCCAGGTGGCCCCGCCCGCCTGGTTGTGGCTGAATTTCCAGCTATCCTGCGACATGATTTCCTCCTCGCGCGACTGCCGTCTTGACGTGACGGCTCGAACGCGACGAGTTTCATACAAGGTCGCGCCGCTGTCGAGGGGAGTCCCTCCCGGCAGTTGTGGCCTCGCCCGTCCGTCAGCCGCCCTCTCGATCGGAGGGCGGCACAGTCACCAGGAGCCCGGTATCAGAGATGGCGAACGACGACGGGATAAGCGCACGGCCCCAGAGCGGCTGGCAGCCGGAGCTCGACGAGTTGCATCTGCGCGAAAAGTTGGCACACGAGATGGGCGGCGCCGACAAGGTCGCGCGCCAGCACGCCGGAGGCCGGCTCACCATACGCGAGCGAATCGACCGGCTGGTCGATCCGGGCACGTTCCGCGAGATCGGCGCGATTGCAGGCCGGGGCACTTACGACTCCAAAGGTCGGCTTACCGATTTTACCCCGACGAACCGCCTAACGGGACGCGCCATGCTCGATG
Organism: Rhizobiales bacterium Ga0077524; assembly: GCA_001464755.1. GTDB lineage: Bacteria > Pseudomonadota > Alphaproteobacteria > Rhizobiales > Hyphomicrobiaceae. Next base: position 7,018 of record LNDR01000362.1, on the reverse strand, counting down.
GGCGCCCCGTTGTGGTCTCGGGGGATGACTTCACTGTCCGGGGCGGTTCGGCCGACGCGACTATTCCCAACAAAACGACCATCGCCGAGCGGATGGCGGCTGAGCTGCGCATCCCGATCATTCGATTCATCGAGGGCTCCGGCGGTGGCGGGTCCGTCAAGACAATCGAGACGAAGGGCTACACCAACCTTCCGGGCGGCCTCGACGGCAACTCGGATCGCTATAAGCTGCTTGCCGCGAACCTGGGCTTGATCCCGGTCGTAGCACTGGGCCTCGGCTCGGTGGCAGGCCTCGGTGCAGCGCAGGTGTCAGCCAGCCACTACTCGGTGATGACCAAAACGACGTCGGCCATGTTCGTTGCCGGACCGCCCGTCGTGGCGCGCATCGGGTCGAAGAAGAGCCTCGACAAGCAGGCGCTGGGCGGCTGGCAGATCCAGTGCGAAGCCGGCGCTGTCGACGACGCGGTCGACACCGAGGACCAGGCCTTCGAGCGCGCACGCCTGTTCCTGTCGTACCTGCCGTCGTCGGTCTACTCGGTTGCCGCCCGCCAGCCCTGCAGCGACCCGACCGACCGGCGCGACGAGCGCCTTTTCACCATCGTGCCGCGCGACAAGAACCAGCCCTACAAGATGCGGACCGTCTGCGACGCAGTGTTCGATCAGGGCTCATTCATGGAGATCGGCCGCCATTTCGGCCGCCCTGTCATTACAGGATTGGCGCGCCTGGACGGGCTTCCCGTTGCGGTCCTCGCCTCCGATCCGTTCCATGCCATGGGCGCCTGGACGGCCGACGCCTGCGAGAAGGTGATCCGCTTCGTCGACCTCGCCGAGACGTTCCACACGCCAGTCGTCTACCTTTGCGACTGCCCGGGGTTCATGATCGGCCTCGAGGCCGAGAAGCGGGCCACCATCCGCTACGGCGTTCGCGCCATGGCCGCGATCAACCAGACGACCGTGCCGTGGTGCACCATCATCACGCGTAATGTCTATGGCGTGGCCGGCGCGGCACACGTTCCGGCCGGGCGCTTCTCGACGCGCTATGCATGGCTCTCCTCATCGTGGGGCTCGCTGCCGCTGGAGGGCGGCGTGGAGGCTGCCTATCGTGCCGAGATCGACGCAGCCGAAGACAAGCCCGCCAAGATGGCCGAGATCTCCGAGCGGCTCGAGGCACTGAAGTCGCCATTCCGCTCGGCCGAGGCCTTCGGCATCGAGGAGATCATCGATCCCCGCGAGACGCGGCCGCTGCTGTGCGATTTCGCGCGCCTGGCAGAGCCCATCCGCACGCCGGGTCCACGGGCATTCTCGATGCGGCCATGAGGCCGATGCGGGGGCGAGGCGTGGGACTTTTGTCTCACCCTCTATCGATCCGCGCCGCCCCCTCCTTGACCATCGGGATCAACTCGCGGCCGAACTCGGCCGTATCGCGGTCGGGGTCGAAGCCGCGGATCAGGAACGATCCGACGCCTAGCTTGTAGTACTCAAGCAAGGCATCGGCCACGTGACGTGGCGTTCCGACCAGAGCGCTCGTGTTGCCCAGAGCCCCCGTCGCTTTGGTGATGGGCATCCACAGGCACGCATCGTGCAGGTCCTTCTCCGCTGCGAAACCCATCAGGCGCCGGCCGGCATTGTCGACCGCCTCTTTCGTCGCCTCCTGCCGACTCCAGCCCCGCGACGTACCGCCTTCGAGCTTGGCGAGGATGCCGTGCGCCCTCTCCCAAGCCGCCGCCTCGGTGGCGGCGATGATCGGCCGCGCCGAGATATTGAAGCCTATCGCGCGTCCAAACCGTGAGGCTCGCTCGCGCATCTCGGCGATACGCGCCTTCGCGGCGTCCAGCGGCTCGGCATACATCGCATACGTGTCGCCATGCTCGGCACCCATCGCCAGGGCACCCTCCGACGCGCCCCCGAACAGGATCTCCGGATAGGGTTTCTGGAACGGTTGAACGTCGGAGGCCGCGCCCTTCACGCGGTAGAACCGGCCCGCGAAGTCGAACGGCTCGGTCTGCTGCCAAGTCCGCCGCATCAAGGCCAGATACTCGGCTGCCCGCTCGTAGCGCTCCGGCTTTGGTGAAAAATCACCGTCGCCCCACTGCTCCGCGTCGGTCTTGCCCGTGATGATGTGGATCGCGAGCCGGCCGCGCGTCAGCTGATCGAAGGTTGCAATCTTGCGCGCCATCAAGGTCGGCTGCACGAAGCCTGGCCGGTGCGCAACGAGCAGTTTGAGGCGCTCGGTCGCGTGCGCCGCGTGCAGCGCCACCAGAAACCCTTCGGCCGATGACGACGTGTAACCGACGAGCGCCATGTCGTAGCCGGCCGCTTCGTGCGCCCGGGCACTCGCAACGACATACGCCGGCGACAGCTGTCCCTCGATGATAATCAGCTGCGCATCGCTCGCTGGCGGCGTCACGCCGATCATGCCGATAATGCGGGCGGGCATGGGGGCTTCTCCGTTGGTGTCGCCGGGCAGGCTCGCAGTTGCCAGCGCTGGTGGCAAGCCTCGCACAGCCCTTTGGCGAAGGGGTCCAGAGGCCAAGCCTCAGGGCCATCACTTCTCTGCTCGCGCCGAGCTTCTCGCTCAGCCCTTGCCCCGGTCCTTCGCCGCCCGCACTATCGCCTCATACCTAACGCCGCCCGGAGCCCGCCTCATGTTCACCGACATTCAGCATATCGGCTACCTCATCGACGACCTCGATGTCGGCATTGCCTGGTTCGCCAAGGCCTTCGGTGCCGTCAACGCGGGCGGCACGAAAATGCAGAACAGCCCCATGGTCCCGTCAGGCGGTCGGAATGCCTTCGTACGCTTCGGCGATGTCGAGGTCGAGTTGATGGAGCCCGGTGACAAATCCGGCCTGCCGAAGAACGCGCTCGTCATGCATCATGTGGGCTGGGTGGTCGACGACATCAAAGCGGCGGCGACCGCGGCACGCGCCCGGGGCCTCACCTTTCTCGCCGACGCGCCCTACACGAACCCGATGGATCAACAGGTGCACTACTTCGACCCCGCGAGCACTAACGGCGTCTGGATGCACCTGACGCAAGTGCCGCCCAAGCCCGCGACGAGGCCGAACGCACCCTGGATCTCCGATATCGTCCACCCCGGCTATCTCGTCAGCGATCTCGACGCCGCGACGCGATGGTACGTGGAGAAGCTCGGCGGCAAGTATGTCGGCGGTGGTCCCTCGCGCCGCGGCGGCCGGATCGCTTTCATCGACTGCGGCGCGGCGCAGGTGGAGTTGATCGAGCCTTCGGACGCCGCCAGCATGGGTGCAGCACACGTCCTCGACCACGTCGGCTATGAGACCAAGACTCTCGGTGCCGACCTCGCAGTCTACGAGGCCCGCGGCCTTGCCTACCAGACTCCCGAGCCGGCCGTGAACCCGGTGGGCCAGACGCTCATCTACTTCGACACCGCGACGAGCCTCGGCGCACGCATGCATCTAACGGAGCTGCCGAACTAGTTGTCCGCTGCTGAACCAAGGACCACTCCCACCACGGCCGCTAGGGCAAGCCATTCGGCCAGTCGCATCTCGACAATCTCACCTTGACCGCCGCTGATCCGGCGCGGCACGCTCTCGCCCGCCGGGCACCATTTCGTCAGCCTGTCACGGAGGCGGCCCGCAACGAGAAAACAACTCATCAAGGGAGATCACGTCATGCCGAGGCTCTTACTGGCAGCACTGTGCGCACTGTTCCTGTGGCCGTCGGGTAGCGCAAATGCCCAGGCGTGGCCCTCAAAGCCGATCAGGTTCGTGATCTCGTTCGGGCCAGGTTCGGCCAGCGACGCGATCTCCCGCATTCTCGCCAACGAGCTGACGAAACAGCTCGGACAACCGGTTGTCATCATCCACAAGCCTGGCGCGGACGGGACCATCTCCGGCGTCGAGGTGCAGCGATCGGCGCCCGACGGCTATACATTCCTCTTCGGCACCAATAGCGCCTTGGCCGTCGCTCCAAACTTGCGCAAGGCGCCCCCCTACAACGTGCTCACCGACTTTACCCCGGTCGGCATGGTCGGCCTCAATACGCTGTTTTTCGTAGTGAATCCGGAAGTTCCAGCCAAGTCCATGACCGAGCTCGCCGCTCACGTTCGCGCCAACCCCGGTAAGCTCAACGCGGCGACTGGCCATACTTATGCGATCGTGTCGACGGGGCTCTTTGCGAAGCACCATGGGCTCAAGCTCGAGACCATTCCCTACAAGGGCGAGCCCGACGCCATCGTCGATCTTCTGGCCAACCGCGTCCAAATGATGGTCAGCACCTCGACGGCCGTCTTCGGGCACGCCAAGGAGGGCAAGCTTCGCGTGCTCGCAGCATCTACGGACGTGCGCAATCCGTTGTGGCCCGATGTACCGACACTGGTCGAGGCCGGTCAGGCGCCGCACCCGTTCGCGGCCTTCTTTGCCGTCGTCGGTCCTGCAGGGCTACCGGGCGAGATCGCGGAGCGCATGAACAAGGAGATGGCGGCAGCGATCGCCAAGCCCGAGACACGCGAGCTGATGAAGAATCAGGGCGTCATTGCGCAATCTTCTACCATTGCGGAGTTCAGCGCCTATCTGAAGAGCCAGAATGAGACCTGGAAGAAGGCTTTGGCGGAGTCCGGAGTCGAGCAAAACTGAGGTCTGCTCGCGCAGGCGCGATAATCGGAGGCGCCTCGCCACGGCGTCTTCGAGCACCAGACGGCTCGTCGATTTTCGTGCCAGGCGAGCGGCCACGCGGCACTCTTGTGCGCATGAGCGCCCGCCAGGGAGTGGCTTTGGCGTTGCCCCGCTCGCAAGCTGCTCGACGTGGCACGTTCTCTGCGAATGCCCAACTTCAAAAGCCGGCAGTAGCCGCCCGGGCCTGTTACCTAGGTTGAAGACTGGCCGTGGTGCGATAGGATCGCTTACTCAACTCGCCCACATCGAACTAGCGGACCGTCACATGGCTTTCGCCGATACACTCAAGGCCCTTCCTGGCATTACGCATCTCGCCGCCCTCCAGCTGATCGATGCCAGCAGCGGCGACTTGGTCGCAACCATCGAGAACAAGCCGGGCCAGGGCGGTTCTCTCGCAGTCTACAACCACCTCGCGCAGGCCTTCGGCGCTATCACGCCAGAGGCTGCCGCGCGCGGCCTCGAACTCTACGGCGAGCACACGGCCGACGCCCGCGCCAACCCCGGCAAGCATCCTAACGTGGACCGCCTGCTGGCGCTCGTCGCCAACAGCAAGACGCTCCGCACCAAGGCGATCCCTGCTGCTGCTTCTTGATCGGACCAAGTTGATCGAGCCAGGGTCGAGAGCGAATCTGGTCGCCGATCATCGATGGCTCAAGTGCCTCGGTCAGGCTTGAAGGCCTCGATCCGGAGTTGGTCGGGCGCCAGCGTGACGAGACTCTGCGGCGGCACCGCCTCCCAATCGGTACGCCCATCGTCAAGCGGTTCGGACGCGATGAGATGGCCGTTCGCGCGCGAAATGCGGCGCACATACAGCGTCTCTGGGACGATCAAGGTCGAGTAGCGCACCGCGTATATGCTGCGACCGTCCGTTGCCGCCGCCGTGAAGCGCAGAGGCTGCGTAATGCCGTGCTCCGCCATAGCGTGCTCGACAAAACCGACCATCCTGGCGAACGCACCCTTGGGATCGGATTCCAGCCCGAACGCAAGAAGCAGCAGGAACATTGCCTCGCTGTCGGTCGTTCCCCCGCGGTGCCGGAACAGCGCGTCGGGGATACCCGCTTCAACCGGCCGTCGAACAGCTTCCCAGTGACCGATTCCTCCATTGTGCATGAACATCCAGGCGCCGAGGGAGAAGGGATGACAATTCGCGCGGCTGATGGCCGTCCCGGTCGAGGCGCGCACATGCGCGAAGAACAGCCGCGAGCGGATCTGGCGGGCAAGCGAAAGCAAGTTCTCGTCGCTCCATGCCGGCCGCAGATCGCGAAAAATGCCAGGCTCCTCGCGCTCTCCGTACCAACCCAGGCCGAATCCGTCGCCGTTGACGATGCTCTTGGCCTCGCGACTGGCACGGCTCTGGACGATGAGGCTCTGCTCGGGAATCGTAACGAAGTCCTCGATGAAGATCGGCTCACCCGCGTAGGCGATCCAGCGGCACATGGCGACATCCCTCATCACGGGGCTCGGCGGCTGAACCAGGGCACACAAGGCCGTGCCCCCCTCGGTGCTGGTCCGAGAGACTAACCAGCGGAGCAGGCCTGACAAGGAATTTCATGCAATCCTGCGGAACGGCGCAAGGCCGCGAGTTTGGGAGCGACAATCGCACTGCAGCAATTGATCTTAGTGCAAATCAATGGGTTGTCGCCCCATCCATCAGCCTGCCATCGGTGCTCGATGCCGCCTGCGGACGGCAATCTCGAAAGTGTTTCAATCTGACGCTCTACATTTGTGCTTTTCAACGCTAATATCATCTCTTACAAAAGGGTGCTACATCGTCCCAATATGGACGTGATCAGACTGCAGAGCGTCGCGGTGACGGCACGGCAAACGAATACGAACTTCACCCGAACGCCTGTTTTGCTGCTGTGCACAATACAAGTGCCCAAGGGGTTAGTGATGTTCGTCAGTGTACTAGAGGTTGGCAAGTCGAACCGCTGGCAAGTCCTTTCGCTCGGCGGCGGACTGACAGCCGCCATGATCGCTGCAATCGAGGTGGCGGCGATTACCGCGATCTCGGCGATCACGGGGGCAATTTGGCATCAGCTAGCCTATGGTCATGCGGGCGAAGTCGAATCTTTCATGGACGTCGGTATCCTCGCCGGTTTGTTCTACACGCTCCCGTTTCTGTTCGGCACAGACTACCGTGCGGATAACTTTCTCACGGGGCGCCGGACGCTCGCCCGCATCCTCAACGTGTGGACCTATGCCTTCTTTGCGCTCGCGGCCCTCGCCTTCCTCACCAAGACCACGGGCTCAGCATCGCGTGGTGGCCTAGACCATCATGTCCGCTGAGAGCTGGGGATAGGGGGACCGATGAGGTGACCCGCCCCGACGTGTCGACTAAGGCGCGTGAGCGCAACGGGGATT
>LNDR01000361.1 GCA_001464755.1 Rhizobiales bacterium Ga0077524 | reverse complement strand
CTCTGGTAGCTTGCGCACAATGTCGTTCAGCATGTGAGCAGGCACCGTGATGGCCCCAGGCTGCTCCACTTGCGCCGACACGGCCTCCACGACCTCGCGCTCGATATCGGTTGCCTTGAGCTCCAGCGACGAGCCTATCGCTTTCAGCAGGACGTTCGAAAGGATCGGAATGGTCGTTCGGCGCTCGACGACGCTCGTGACGTGTCCGAGCGCGCGCATCAGCTCGCTCCGTTCGATCACCAGCCGCATGTCTCAGGCCTCTTCAAGTGTCGAATGATCCCTGCAACCCCTGTTGCCTGGGTCCTGGCTCCGGAGGCAGTTTGCCAACCGCCGCCCTTCTACTCGGGACGACGCTGGAACCACGGCACGGTCAGGAGAATCGTTGTAGGGCAACTTGAACTGAACGCGCTCGTTTGGCAAGGGAAACCGTTCCTGAACGACGCTCATGGAACGTGAGGTCCATGCCGCCGAGTTGGCCCTGCATCGAGTTAGGTTGCCTTGAAAGTCATGGTCTTTCCGACCGCAAGAGGCGTCAAGCAGCTGTCCCCGAAGGCGTTCATCAGGGCGGCCATCGCCCGCCACCCCGTGCAGTGACCGGCAGCGATCGTGGCGAGCCCGAATTGTCCAATATCCCGCACGGTTTCCGGTATGATCCGTTCGTTCGTGCCCGATAGGTGCAGTCCGCCCACGACGGCATGTAGTGGAACACGGGCGTGCGCGCTGCGGGCATGCGTCAGGACGTTGACTACCCCCGCGTGCGAGCACGCCGAAAGCACCACGAGACCCTTGCCCTTGACGTGGAAAGCCACGCACCGCTCGTCCATGAGTAGCTCGTCCGGTTCCCAGCCGGCGCCGTCCTCGGTGCGACGGTGCTGCCCCGGCAAGCCTGTCTCGTACGGTGTCACACGCGGGATCTCGCCACTCACCCAGGCGAGCCCGTCGAGAGCCAGCTTCGGCTCTGTGGTCTGAATAACGTGGGCGCCGTGAAGCGCCAGCGAGCGCGGCTGTGGCACGTCCTCCATCAGACGGAACGACCCGTCGGCTAGCTTCGAGGCCCTCTGCCGGAACATACCCGGATGCGCGTAGTACGGTACCTCGCGTGGTCCACCTGCGCTCCGGATGAGATCGAGCGCCCTCAACATGCCTCCACCGTGGTCCCAGTGACCATGACTGAGCACGATCGCCCCGACCTTGCCGAGATCAGCAGCCAGCCGCTGCACGTTGCGCGCAAAGACTTCCTCCTCCGGCCCCGTGTCGAACAGTAGCGTCCGCGTTTCATCTCCCCGCTTGAGGGTAACCAGACACGATAGGCCGTGCGCCGCGCAGCATAGGCAATCCCCTGCAACCAGATTGACGCCGCGCCGCGCCAGCCGCGACAGCTCCGTCTCGACGAATTTCGGTGTCGACGACAGATTGTCCGTCACGTTGTCGACCAGGATCAGCACCTCGGCGCTGTCGACCTCGAGCAACCCCGTCATGGCAGGCTAGTCCCTCTTCTTCATCAACGCCCGGTAGGTCTCGATCACTTGGCTGTCGTCCTCATGCCCATGCCCCATGCCGGAAGCAGCCAGAAACAACTGGTGAGCCGCCGCCGAGAGTGGCAGCGCCATCTTCGCGGCACGCCCAGAATCCAGAACCAGCCCGAGATCCTTCACGAAAATATCGACCGCACTTGTGACGATCGAATCGTAGTCCACCATCCGGGGGCCACGCGCCTTCAGCATCCAACTCTGTGCCGCCGACCCAGACAGCACCTCGAGCGCGATCTTCGGGTCGATGCCGGCGCGCTCAGCGAAGGCCAGTCCTTCTGCCGCTGCCGCGATGTGCACACCGCAGAGTAGCTGGTTGACCACCTTCATCGCCGCGCCCTGCCCAGGCTGCTCGCCGAGGTGGAACAGGTTCGAGCCCATTGCGGCCAGCACCGGCTTGACGCCCTCGAACACCGCCTTCTTTCCCGCAGCCATGATCGTGAGCGTGCCATGCGCGGCACCAGTCACGCCTCCGGAGACTGGCGCATCGACAAAACCGCGCCCGGCTTTCTCCACCCGGCGGGCGATCGCCTCGACGCGGTCGGGCGCACACGTCGAGCACACGATTACCGTCGCGTTGGGCTTCGACGCCTCGAGTGCCAGCTTCTCAAACAGTGCATCCTCGGCTTGCTCTGCGTTCACCACCATCAGGACCAGGATGTCGGCGCCGCGTGCGGCCTCCTCTGCGCTGGCCGCACCAGTACCCCCGTGCGACGCCAACCGCGCCACGGCCTCTGGGTGCAAGTCGTAGCCAGTCACCTTGTACTGCTTCTTGACCAGCGTCTCCGCCATGGCGCCACCCATGGCACCAAGACCGATGAAGGCAATCGAACGGTGCATTGCTTGCTCCAAACGTCGCGTCCCATACTCGGAGCTGAACCCGAGCATGCTGCGCTCGATTATGCCCCCAACCTTGTTCAAATGTAAGGGTAGCCATGCGCCGACATCCGCTGTGATCACACTGCCCCGGACGCCTCCGGCGCAGATTTCACGGGAGCGGCGCCGCGCCTATCGTTTTCCGCCCACGTCGATTGCCAGCGCCTGCGTGATGAACGTGTGGGTCGGAGTAGGCACGCCATGCTTCTGGCCGAGGCGCACCACGCCGCCTGAAAGGTAGTTGAGTTCGAGCGGCTTTCCCGCGCGCCGATCATGTGACATCGACGAGGTCATGGCAGGTGGATTGGCCTCGATCGCCTTCCAGACGCTGGCGACGTCGCTGTCATTGAGTGTCACGCCGACCGCCGCGCCGACCGCTACCACCTCGCTGACGGCGGCTTCCATCAAGGCCCGCGTCCCTGGCGTCTCACGGATCGGACCCGCAGTGCTGCCGGTGAGCGTTGTCAACCCGGAGAACGGCGCCAGCATCGCGAACTTCATCCAGACGGCCCGCCGGATGTCCCTCGACAATATCGCATCGATACCAGCCGCTTTGCAGGCCGCGTGAAATGCCTCCAGCTTCGGATTGGCTTTGCCGTCAGGCTCGCCGAACTCGATCCGTGCAAACGGCCCGCGCTGTTCGATCACACCCGGCCGGGGAATGTGGCTGGCGATCCGAGCCACCCCCGGCACCACATGCACCTCGGGCAGGGCACTCGAGATCAGCTCCGGCCCATCCACGCCATTCTGGAACGTAATGACGATCGTTTCCGGCCCGATCACTGGCGCGAGGCTCTTCGCCGCGCTCTCCGTGTCGCCGAGTTTCGTTGCGAACATCACGATATCGACCGGCCCAGCGGCCTCGGCCGCAGTCGCCACTGCCCGCGCGGGCTTAACCGCCACGTTACCGAGCTGGCTGTCCAGCATCAGCCCGTCGCGTTGCATCGCTTCCAGATGAGCGCCACGCGCGACGAACGTCACCTCGTTGCCCGCACCAGCCAGCCGGCCGCCGAAGTAGCCGCCGACGCCGCCCGAGCCCATGACCAGAATCTTCATGCTGTGATCTCGTCCATTGTTGTTGTCGTCTTCGATCGCACCATGGCCTCTACCGCCTGTTGGCCGCAACGGCCTCGGCAAGCCGACCGGGCCCATCGACATCTGCAGCGACATACCAGTCCGCGATCCGGCTCGAGGTAACGAAAATCGTGTCGCTGCGCCGGGCCAGGAGATCCAGCGCCTTCTCGACGTAATACGCCCGGTGCGGCACGCCGACGATGTGCGGATGCAGGCCGAACGTAACGATCCGGGGTCCCTTCTCCAATTCGCGCTCCAACACGGCGAGCGTCACCTCCAGCCGCTTGAAAAGCTCGTCCGACCCGTGGCTGTGCACCACCCATGCCGGAACATCGTTGAGTTCCCACGTGTAGGGCAGGCAGAGCAGCGGCCCTTCCTTCGTCGTCATCCACACCGGCAGGTCGTCCACCAGCC
>LNDR01000360.1 GCA_001464755.1 Rhizobiales bacterium Ga0077524 | reverse complement strand
CGAACCACCCGCGCACCCGCTTTCCCGAAAGAGCCTGCAACCGTGCGAGGCACTGCCTGATTTCCGCAGCCTCGTCCTCGGATTGCTTCAGCGTGCGCTGGAACCACCCGTGCCCGACCAGCTCCCAGTCGAGATCCACAACCTTCTGGGCCAGGGTCGGATAGACGTCTGCCACCTGGGCATTCATGAACGCTGAGGCCTTGATTCCCCGCGCCTGCAGCATGTCGAACAGGCGCGGCATACCGCAGCGCATCCCATACTCCACCCACGAGTAGTTCGGCACGTCCGGCGGATCGACCTTCGCCCCATGCGGTGCCGGCAGAATTCCTCGCGGCATCGGCCGGTCGAATGGCCAATACTCGATGTTGACCACGACGGCAGCTTGGGCCTCTCGCTCGACATGGCGAAGGGAATGCGCGGATTGGGCCACATGGCTCGGTTCTCCTCGGCCGCCGGATGGCGGAGCATGTGCTGACACGACGATCCCGGCCGACTATGGCACGGCCTCTCGTCTCGCAGGCGAGCATAGCGGCGGCACACGGCGCATGGAATCCGTGCTCACTCGCAAACTCTCGAGAGCGAGCACCACACCTGGCCCGTCCCCAACGCTAGGACCGTCCTTTCGGCTTGGGCGACGCGTAGCATCGCTATGCGGGGACACCAGCTTGGTCTCTTGGTATCATCGGGTAGCCAAACAGCCCATGTCGGGGGAAGACAAATGGCCTACGAGAACCGACGCCGCTCCGGCAGCATGACGCGACGCCAGCGTCGGCTGCTGGTCCGTCTGGCGTTGGCCGCCGCCGTCGCCACCCTCATCATCGCCCGTTACACGTCACCCCGCTCCCTGTTTACCCCCGTCGAGACGACCGGTCCCTCGTCGCCTCCTCGCTGAAGCAGGGTCCATTCTGCAACGGTTGCCTTGTCCCCGCCCTCGCGATAGAACGCGCACTGCCGCCACTGGAGCATGGGGTTCACACGGCCCCTCGACGTGGATACCGGTTGCGGGTGTAGCTCAATGGTAGAGCAACAGCCTTCCAAGCTGATGACGAGGGTTCGATTCCCTTCACCCGCTCCATCCGCCTCCGCCAAGGCTACGGCTGGACGCCTGCGCATTCACTGAAATCACAATCGCCCCACAACCCTGCGCGATTATCCCGCCCGAGAGCCCGCATCGATCACCCAGTCAATGGCATTACTGACGAGTGTCGCAAACGCGTTCGTTTCCCACGCTCCCCTGAACGTCCGAGGCATAGCCGAACTTTCGGGAGTATTGGGCCGGACGGCGCGCGAGGACGGACTGTGGCAGTGTCCGAGCGCCAGATAGGTCACGGCCCCTTCGCCCGCCCGACGCACGTAGCCGAGGACGCGGGTCTTGCCATCCGGCTGCAGCGAGGTGTCGGAGCCGTAAAGCGCCTCGACGACTGGCCATCGACCTGCAGCACCGTAGTCTGCCGTAAGTAGGATCTGTACGGAAGCAGGCTCCTGAAGCTCGATGAAATAGGGCTCGTCCTCCACCTCGAACGACTTCGGGAGACCGCGCGTGATCGGGTGGTCAAAATCGCGGACATCGACTTGAAATCGACATGCCGGCGGATGCGTGAGAAACATGCTGCCCATCAGCGCGTGATGCGCGCTTTTCACGGTCCGACGTTGCGACAGCCCCTCGACACGCTCTGCGCGCCCGCCGCTGGTGCCATGCAGAGCGAGCCAGTGGCCGCCAGCCTCGATCCAGGATCTCAACCGCGCACAATCATCGGTTGCCGGATAGGGGCCGGCGACATACGTGATAAGTAGTCGGCTGACGGGCAGCCATTTCTCGATATCCGCGAAGTCGTTGGCGACAGAAGCCGGAATTTGCTGCTCGGCCAACAGCCTCAGAATCTGCAACCGAGCAAAGTCGTGATCATGACCGGCACTGGAGCCCGGCGGAAACCCGCCAGCAATGACGTGCGCGCGATTGTGAGCGGTCATATGACGTCTCCATGGCCTTGGCTCCCAGCACCCCAAATCGGCCGTCAGCACTTGGACCGAAGCAGATGGTCGATCAATCGTCAGCCGGCTTGTCGGCCGGTGCCACCTTTGTGATGTCGCCGTCGGAGCTCACATTGCATGAGCAAACAAACATGCCGTCCCAGTCCAGTCTGGCGCGTTGCGCCCGATAGAGCCAGGGCAACCATGCGCGCATCCGCCGCCTTCGTCTTGCGTTGCGTCAAAACCAACCTACTGCAGTGTCGGGCTCGCGGCAGGCATTTCGGCGAGCGCCGAGACAATCGAGCCAGGTGAAAGCACTTGGTCGAGACCGAGCATCGCGTCGGCAAAGCATTGCGCGGTCTCCGTCACCGATTCGAGGCGCATGCTTTCGGCAAGGGCGAAGGCGCAGGCACGCATCGCCGGGCAGGTCTGATGCTGACAGGCGGCGATCATCGAAACGGCGAGGCATTCGTCGCGGCAGAAACTTGCACATTCCGCCGGGAAGACCTCGATGTTCCGATGAGCCGCGCTATCGACAGCCGAGACCCAGAGCGAGAGTTGCGTGACCGCCACCCGGGCGCCGGCCACACCGAAATACCCCGAGTAGAGATTGAAGGCTCGCTCCCAGCAATCGATCTCACCGCTGTCCCGCCCGAGCATCCAGTAGCGGAAGCCGAGAGCGACGAGCCGCTCGGGCTCGGGAAGGCAGGGGGCGAAGCCGAGCCGGCATCGGCTGATTTGAGCGTCGTGGCTCCTCCTGACGAGGCGCTGCTTGCTGCGCATGAGGCGTTCCGTCCGTCAATTCTGTATTGCTTGAGAGGAAGAAGCGACGACGACGATTGACCTGTCGCGCCCGGCTCGTCGTCACGCTCCAGGGCCACCGTCGAAGCCGACTTTGTCCATGATCTCGGAGGCCTTCTTGCGCAGTGCGCCGATCTTGTCGAAATCGAGAGCGTCGGCCTTCAACTTCCCCCAGCTGTCCACGATCCTCGAGACGGCGACACCCGGCTTGAGCGGATACTCGCTGACACGCTCGGCATAGAGGCTCTGGCCAGCATCGGACGATAGGAACTCGATCAGCTTGACGCCGTTCGCTTTGTTGGGCGCGTGCTTGGCAAGCAGCGCACCGGAGATGTTGACGTGCGTGCCCCGATCAGCGGCGTTCGGGAAAAGAATCTTGATTGCCCCAGCCCATTGCTTCTGCTCGGGGTTCTTCTCGTTCGTTTGCATCGCCGCCATGTAGTAGGTGTTGGCGATGGCCAGATCGCACTCGCCCGCGAAGATGGCCTTGGCCTGATCGCGGTCTCCGCCAGCCGGCTTCTTGGCAAGGTTGGCCTTCACACCGCGCGCCCACTCTTCAGCCTTGGCCTCTCCCACATGCGCAATGATCGAGGCGAGCAACCCGATATTGTAGGTATGTTGACCCGAGCGTGAGCAGATCTTGCCTTTCCATTTGGGATCGGCCAGTTCCTCGTAGCTGATTGCGTCCTGCTTGACCCGCTCCTTCGAAGCGTAGACCACGCGAGCCCGCTGCGAGAGACCGATCCAGTGCCCTTGCGGATCGCGATACTGGGCGGGCACATCGGCGACCACCCCGGCCGAGGCGACTGGCTGTGAGATCCCTTTGTCCTTTGCGGCGGCAAGTCGGCCGATGTCCACGTCGAGCATGACATCGACCGGGCTGTTGACGCCCTCGGCGGCGACACGTTCGGCAAGCCCATCCTTCACGAACACCATGTTGACCTTGATGCTGGTCTTCTCGGTGAAGGCCTTGAGCAACGGCTCGATCAAAGCCGGCTCGCGCGACGAATAGATGTTCACCGCGTCCTGGGCATTCGCAGGCGCTGCCATGCCTGAAGCCAGGGCTGCGAAAGTGGCCACGCCCGAAAGCGAGCGGCGAGAGGTGCGTGCCATAGATGTTTCTCCATCACGGTCGCGGACCGGCATGCGATCCGATTATTGACTCCGTGAGAGAACAATTATCGGCGACCCCCTCTGTGTCAAGAGCCGACAGACACGCAACAACTCATTGGAATTACTCTAATTTCAATCTCCGGATCGCGGCCTTTCGTGGTCGGGAGAATGTCCATCAATTTCCACTGGATCGCGCTGCGGAGCGTGCGCGGATCACCGGGCGGGCAACCCTCGGCTGCGGCGATTTGCGCTCCCGTGCCGCAGGGGCCGCCGCGACCATCTTCGCCTTGGTTGAGCCCGCCATGTCGGCGAGTGTGTGCTGGTCGAGCACAGCCACGAATGCCCCGAGAGCATTGTCGAGCACGCGATTGACACCAGTGACCGCGGACTTCCGCGCTCCCGCACGCAGCGCGCCGGTGTCTAGACCCACGTCGGTCGCCTCCATCGCACGCACGATATCGCCCATGCGGATCTCACCGGCCGGCCGCGCCAGCCCGACGCCACCATTCCTGCCACGCTCCGCCGCGATCAAGTCGGCACGCGACAGCAGATGCACGATCTTGAAAACATTCTGCATCGTTAGGTCCAGCCTCTCGGCCAGATCGGCGACTTTTACCAGCCGTCCATCGGCCCTTGCACACTCGATCAGGATTCGGATGGCGTGACCGGTCGATTTATTCAGTCGCATGTGCGCGGTGCCTGGCGGTTGCTGGGTGGCGAGCAAAGATTGATCTAGCACACCGCGGGCGGGATCGAGAACAAACCTCGATCCCGCCCATCGGTGCGATGCCTGACCTCCCTCGTGAGAGTTTGCCCGCCGCACGCTCCAATCCGTCGTCGGTGCCCCTGTCGTTTTGAGCCTCTCGACTCGAGTTGACCGATGTCAGTGCATTCGCGGCTCGACCTGCCATCCTCAGCCCACCGCACGCGCCTCGGAGAACCCCGATGTCGATTGATCGCATTGTGCTCGCTTTTGCCGGATCCGTTGTCCTGATCAGCCTCTTGCTCTCGCACCAGCACAGCCCCAACTGGCTTTGGTTGACGGCCTTCGTCGGTGTCAACTTGCTGCAGTCCGCATTCACCGGATTCTGCCCGCTCGCAATGATCTTGAAGGCCCTCGGCGTCCGCCCAGGCGAAGCCTTCCGTTGAGCTGCACCCTCACCCCACCCGGCTGGCGTCACGGTGCGGAGTCGGATTCAGCAACGATAGAGAGCAAGGCGCTGCGATCATGAGCCAACGCGAAGTAACGGTCGTTGAAAGCGGCAACGGCCCTTACGGCCAGTTCATCACCGCCGGCCACCACGTCCTCGGCGCTGATGAGCCAGTCTCCCTCGGAGGCATGGATTCAGGGGCCGATCCTTACGAGTTGGTGCTTGCCGGCCTGGGCGCGTGCACGGCCATGACCATCCGCATGTACGCCACCCGCAAGCAGCTGCCATTGCGGAAGGTGGAGGTGCGCCTCCGCCATTTGCAGCGCGCCACGACTGGCAAAGACATCAAAGACAAGTTCGAGCGCATTATCGTCCTCGACGGCGACCTCACCGACGAGCAACGCCGCCACCTCCTCGAAATCGCCGACCGCTGCCCCGTCAGCCAGACCCTCAAACGGAGCTCAGGCATCGCCTCGTTGCTGGCGGACTAACTTGCGCCCGCCTGAGTTCACTCCGCAGCCGGTTGCGGCGCGGACGCATTCGAATCGCCGCCAACGCTGCGCTGTCGCCCCGCCAGCCGACGGCTCAGCACATAGAACGCCGGCGTAAAGATGATCCCGAATACCGTCACTCCGATCATTCCCGAGAACACGGCCGTGCCGAGAGTCTGTCGCAATTCGGCACCCGCGCCTGTCGCCCACACGAGTGGCGCTACGCCTAGAATGAAAGCGAGCGAAGTCATGATGATCGGCCGCAACCTCAGCTTTGCAGCCTCGACGGCAGCCGAGAGCCTGTCATGCCCCTGATCCTCGAGTTGCTTTGCGAACTCTACGATCAGAATCGCATTTTTGGCCGCAAGACCAATAAGCACGACGAATCCGACCTGCGTCAGGATGTTGTTGTCCTGCCCTCGCAGAATCACACCCGTGATCGAGGCGATCAGGCACATTGGTACGATCAGGATCACAGCGAGCGGCAGTGTCAGGCTCTCGTACTGCGCCGCGAGCACTAGGAATACGAACACGACGGCCAGTGCAAAAACGAACAGCGCCGTGTCGCCGGCCCTCAGCTGCTGGAAGGCGAGTGTCGTCCACTCGAACGCAAACCCGGGCGGCAGTGTCTCCGCTGCCATCCGCTCCATGATCCTGATCGCCTCGCCTTGCGAGACACCGGCAGCCGGCGCACCATCGAGCTCGGCTGCGGGATAGAGATTATAGCGTGGCACGCGATAGGGCCCCGAGACATCGCGCAGCGTCGCGAACGAAGCGAGCGGCACCGACTCCCCGGTTTGGTTTCGAACACGGATCTTCCAGATGTCGTCGGGCCTCAGGCGAAAGCCTTCATCGGCCTGCGCGGTCACACGAAACGTCCGACCGAGAAGATTGAAGTCGTTGACATAGGCCGAACCAAGATACGTCTGCAACTCGCGGAAAACGTCGGGCAATCGGACGCCGAGAAGCTGCGCCTTCGTTCGGTCGATGTCCAGGAACACTTGCGGCGTCGAGGTTTCGAACAGCGAGAAAACGCGGTTTACCTCAGGCGTCTGCGCCGCCTTGCCCATCATCGCGGACACGGCACGCTGAAGCTCTTGCGATCCCGCGCCGCCCCGATCCTCGATCATCATCCGGAATCCGCCAGCGGTTCCGATGCCGCGCACAGGCGGCGGCCGCACGACGAACACCGCTCCCTCTTGGATGGACGCGACTTTCGCCGTCAACGCAGCCTGGATGGCCTCGGCCGATTTCATCGGATCCTTGGCGCGCTCCTGGAAGGGATCGAGCACGGTGAAAATCGCACCCGAGTTCGGCGCCGTGGTAAACGTTGCACCCGAGAAGCCGACGATGTTCACGGCATGAGCCACGCCGGGCACTTGCAGGGCCAGATCGGCCACACGCCGGTTGACCTCATCTGTCCGCGCGAGCGAAGCGCCGCCTGGAAGCTGCACGACGATAATGATGTAGCCGAGATCGAGTTGCGGGATGAACCCGACAGGCGTTCGCCGGAACTCGGTCAGGCCGAACGCGATAACACCCCCATACACCGCAAGCATCAGCAGAGAGATGCGAACCAGCCGAGCCGTCAACCAGCCGTAACCGGCCGAGAGCCCATCGAAGGTCCAGTTGAATACACGAAAAAACCCGTTCACCGGCCTCATCAGCCAGTGCGAGCCGCGATGGTGGTGGGGCTTGAGGAGCATTGCGCACATCGCCGGCGATAGCGTCAGAGACACGATCAGCGAAATGATCGTCGCTCCGGCAATCGTCAGGGCGAACTGCCGGTAGAATTGCCCCGAGATGCCGGTGATGAAGATCGTTGGGACGAACACCGCACAGAGCACCAGCGCAATCGCGACGAGAGCCGAGCCGACCTCGTCCATAGTCCGGCGGGTTGCCTCGCGAGGGCTCAATCCTGCAGCGATATTCCGCTCGACGCTTTCAACGACCACGATCGCGTCGTCGACCACGATCCCGATCGCCAGCACCAGCCCGAAGAGCGAGAGGTTGTTCAGTGAGAACCCGAACGCCGCCATAAAGAAGAAGGTCCCGACCAGCGAAATCGGAATAGCCAGGATCGGGATGACGGCGGCGCGCCACGTCTGCAGGAACAGGATCACCACCAGCACGACCAGGATCACGGCCTCCGCGATCGTCATGATCACCGCGTCGACGGACTGCTGGATGAACTCGGTGGGATTGTAGATGATCGTGTACTTGAGTCCGTCCGGAAAACCCTTGGCGAGTTGCTCCATCTGCGCCTTGATCGCTTCAGACGTGGCGAGCGCATTCGAACCTGGTCGCTGGAAGACCCCGAGCCCAACCGCCGGATCTCGATCGAGGTAGGAGTTGCGGTTGTAGTCGAGCGCGGCAAGTTCCACCCGACCAACGTCTTTTAGCCGCACAACGGCGCTGCCGGCCTGCTTCACGACGATATCGGCAAAATCCTCGGCCTCGATCAGACGCCCGCGCGTGCGGACGGTGAGCTGGAAGGCACCCGGACGTTCTACAGGAGGCTGATTGAGAACGCCGGAGGCCACCTGCACGTTCTGGCCCTGCAGTGCCGTCACGACGTCGGCGGCGGTGAGGTCCAGCGACTGTAGTCGGTCGGGGTCAAGCCAGATCCGCATCGAGTATTCGCGATTGCCGAATACCGTGATCGAGCCAACGCCTTCGATGCGGGTAAGTGCATCGGTCACCTGGATCGACGCATAGTTCGAGATGAACAGCGTATCGCGCGGCTTGTCTGGCGAATAGAGATGCACGACCATCATCAGATCAGGCGAGGCCTTGTTGACGGTCACGCCGATATTGCGCACGTCCGCCGGGAGGCGCGGTTGGGCCGTCGCAACACGGTTCTGAACCTGCACTTGCGCGACATCGAGGTTCGTTCCGAGTTCGAACGTCACCGCGATCGTGAATTGCCCGTCGCCGGTACTGTTCGACGAGATATAGAGCATGTTCTCGACGCCATTGATCTGCTGCTCGAGGGGCGCCACGACCGTCGCCGCGACCACATCGGCGCTCGCACCCGGGTACTGGCCCGTGATGTTGATGACCGGCGGCGCTATTTCAGGATACTGAGCGACAGGTAGACGGCCAAAGGAGACCGCACCAAGGATCACCATGACGACCGAAAGCACGGCCGCGAAGATCGGCCTATCGATGAAAAAATGCGATATGCGCATGCCCTGAGACCGCCGTCAGTTGGCTTGTGCGGGTGCCGAGGCCACCGAAGCGATCGTCCCTGCCTTCGGCGTGACTTTCAAGCCAGGCCGCACACGCATTAAGCCGTCGATCACGACACGGTCGCTGGCCGCAAGTCCGTCTTCGATGACCCTCAAGCCATCTATCGCTCGCCCCAGTTTGACGTACCTAGGCTTCGCGACATCGTCATCGCCGATCACCATGACGAGCTTGCGCACTTGCTCCGAGCCGATCGCCGCATCGGGCACGAGCAACGCCTCTGCAGGCTCCGCAATCTCGATGCGAATGCGGCCGAAAAGGCCAGGAGTAAACAGGCTCTGTGGATTGGCGAACGCGGCCCGCCCCCGGATCGTTCCGCTCGTCCGGCTGATCGCGTTGTCGACGAAGTCGATGCTGCCTCGATGGACGAAATCGTTCTCGTCGATGAGCTTGAGCTTCACCGGGAGACCTTCGCCAGGTGTCTTGGCTCCGTCTTTGCGCCGCTGCAGCCTGAGATAAGCACTCTCGTCGAGCGTGAACTCGAACCTGATCGGATCGATCGATTGGATGGTTGCGAGCACGCTCGAGTTCGGGCTCGTAGCTGCCGTCACGAGATTGCCCGCTGACACCCTGCTATCGCCGATCCTGCCGCTGACAGGCGCCTTGAGTTGTGTGAATTCCAGATCGAGCATCGCTTGGCGAACAGCTGCCTTCTGCGCGAGCACCGCGGCCTCGGCCGTCCGCTTGGCCGCCGAGCGCTGATCCATGACTTGCTGCGTGATGCTGGCACCCATCACCAGCTCCTTCGCGCGCGTCAGGTCGCTATTGGCCAGAACCAAATTGGATTCGGCCTGCTGCAAGGTTGCGCGGGCGATGTCCAGGGCGATCTCGAATGGTCTCCTGTCGATCCCGAACAGCAGGGCACCCTTCTCGACGAGCTGGCCATCCCGAAAATGGACTGTCTCCAAGTAGCCGGAGACCCGAGCCTTGACCTCGACGGCATCCACAGCGACGAAACGGCCGACCTGCTCGTCCTCGTTGGCGACCATCTGCTTGAGCGGTTGCGCCACCGTGACAATCGGAGGTGGCGGTTGTGGCCGCTGCGCATCCGATCTCGGCCGCTCGCATCCGGCGAGCAGCAACCCAGCAACAGCCAGCAAAGACGGAGCACGAACCAGCGAGACAAGCATGCGTTGGATCCTCGATGCAGGGCCAGAGCGACTGTGCGGCCTTGGTCGGCCCACTTACTCGCCGCGCAGCGAGCCGGTTGAACAGCCGGCCTGCTGCCCCAACCAAAGCCTCGCGCTCTGCCGTGCCCAGGTCGCCACGGCTATCACTCGCTCGCCCAGATGTCCACTTGAGGTAACGCCGCAATGCGCG
Organism: Rhizobiales bacterium Ga0077524; assembly: GCA_001464755.1. GTDB lineage: Bacteria > Pseudomonadota > Alphaproteobacteria > Rhizobiales > Hyphomicrobiaceae. Next base: position 15,925 of record LNDR01000360.1, on the reverse strand, counting down.
AAATCAATCGGCCCATCCGAAGCTTGAGTAACAATCGACCCTTCCTGCAGTCGATTTTCGGTTGCCCCGATTCATGCTGGCGCAGTCGGCGAAAGCTGGCGCAGAATGCCTCCAACACGAGATTCTGGATCGAGCACGCCAAGCAAGCGAAGTTCGCACTGTTCCCGGGAGGAACGAGCCATGACCGCCTATAAACATATCTCCGTGAAGCCGCTGGCTGGCTCCCTGGGAGCCGAGATTTCCGGCGTCGACTTGAGACAGATCGGCGACGAGACGTTCGACGAGATCCGCAAAGCCTGGCTCGACCACCTCGTGGTTTTCTTCCGCGATCAGAAGCTTACGCCCGATCAACAGATCGCCTTCTGCAAGCGCTTCGGCGAGATCCACCACCATCCCTTCGTAAAGGGAATGGACGACTATCCCGACATCCTCGAGATCATAAAGGAGGAGACCGATACGCGCGCTTTCGGCTCCACATGGCACACGGATCAGATGTTCAATCCGAAGCCGGCCAAGGCGACGATCCTGTTCGCCAAGGAGACGCCCGATGCCGGTGGCGACACGATGTTCACCAATCAATACATGGCCTACGAGACGTTGTCGGACGGCATGAAAGCCATGATCGACAATGTGAAAACCTGGAACGTCGGCAGTCGCAAGAAGCTCTCCGCCAGTGACGGCATGGGCAGCGTCAGCGACGGCCGCTACAAGGGCAATGACAAGATGGCATCTAAGATCCGCGATCCTGGCGACCTTGTCACCGAAGCCGCTCACCCCCTGGTCCGAACCCATCCGGAAACGGGACGCAAGGCGCTTTACATCGGGAACCACTCCGTCGGGCTGCACGGCTTCGCCGACAAGGAGGCACGCCCTCTTCTTGATTACCTGATGACCCACTCCGTCCAGCCGGAAATGTCGTGCCGCTTTCGCTGGGAGGTCGGCTCGATGGCAATCTGGGACAATCGCTGCACGATGCACCGCGCGCTCAACGACTATCCCGGGAAGCGTCGACGCATGCATCGCATCACGATCTGCGGTGACGCCCCGTTCTGAGAAGTAACCTCGTATTGCTGCACCGTTCAAATCAGGTCGGCTTGCCGACAGCCGTCGTTCGTCCTCGAAACGCTCACGAGCACGTCGATGATCAATACGTATCGACGTGCGCGGTCGTAACGATCGAAGGCCGATCAGCGATACTCGCGGCGAACTCAGCGAGTTTCGGACGCCCGTCGCGCCAGCGCTCCGAGCCATAGCGAAAATCGGCATAGCCCGTGACGGCCGCAACTGCGATCTGTCCGAGTCCGAACTCGCCCTTGGCGAGCCGACCCGCCTCGCCCTCGAGCGCATCAAACCCTGCCTTGAACTTAACTGCCAGCGCGGACTTGAGTTCGTTCGATTGCTGCCCTTCGGGCCTCGCCCGCTCAGACAACCCCACCAGAAGGAAATCGAGGATACCGTCGCAAAGTGCCTGCAACCGAAGCGTTGAGAAGCGCTCGGGCCCATCCTTCGGGATCAGCCTCGGCCCACTATGCAGCGTGTCGAGGTATTCCACGATGACCCGGCTATCATAGAGCGCGCTCCCATCGTCGAGGATGAGCGTAGGCAGCTTATTGAGTGGATTGAGCCGCATCACGTCGGCGTTCGGCTTGGCTGGCGCAACGACCGTGCGCTCAGGGACGATGCGATCCGCGAGACCGGATTCATGCGCGAATATCATGACCTTTCGCACGAACGGCGAGCGGGAGGACCAGAACAGCTTCACATTGCGCCCCTTGGATTGTCGTGAGGATGCCGCGGATGGTAGGGCTCACCCGCCGCGCCGTGAAGTCGAAAGCTCGTGCAGACACCGTCTTTTCAGCAACATCCGAGGCATGGCCGCCTACACGCTAGTGGAGCACGGGGCCCTTGAGAAACTCCCGCCTATCCGCCGATCGCAGGTGCACCTCGATTGTTCGCCCGCTTCGGTTGATCATCAGCGGTACCTCTACGCCCGCCTCGCCGAGCGACCAGACGCGCCGGAAGAATCCGGCGAGATTGCGCACGTCCTTGCCGGCAACACCAACGATGATGTCGCCCGTCCGGATGTCCGCCCGCTTGGCAGGCCCACGCGCCGCGACGCCGGCAACTGCGATCTGCCTATCGATTTCCGTCGCGTAAAGGCCGAGCCAAGGCCGGGCCGGGCGACGTGGCCGGCCGACCGTCAGCATGTCGTCCAAGATCGGCTTCAGCAGATCGATAGGAACCATCATGTTGATGTCCTCAGATCGCCCGTCTTTCAGCGCCTGCTGCACTTGGAGTGAACCGATGCCGAGCAGCTTCCCGCCCTGACCGATCATCGCCGTTCCACCCCAATGGGGATGGCTCGGCGCCGTGAATATGGCTTGATCCAGCACGTACTCCCAGTAGCCCGCGAACTCCTGTCGTGCGACGATTGTGGCCGCGACCGAATTCTGTCGTCCGCCAGTCCCCGCGACGACCACCTCGTCGCCTATCGCCACCGCTGAGCTATCTCCCAGCGGCAAGCTCGCGATTTCGACGCGACCCAGTGCTTGCACGAGGCCGAAGCCCGTTTCCTGATCGAAACCAATCACATGGCCCGGAAGTACTCGACCATTTGCGAGCCGCAACCACACAGCCTCCGCCTCGGTTACGAGATAACCGATCGTCAGCACGACGCCGTGGTCACCGATGAGCACACCGTGACCCAGACGCTCGGTTCCAAGCGTCTCGGCAGTATAGGCATCCCCGGGAACGATGGTCTTGAGTCCAATGACCGAGTTCAAGGCCTTGTCGAGGTCGAACTCGTAGTTCTCTGGTCGTGGCTGCACGGCCGCGCCTCCGTGAGGGCCAAAACGATTTGGCGATTAGGATAGGCCCTTCTGCGACCGCTCACAATCTCCACGACGCTCGCCCGCAGTAGCCTTCAACCCAATTGTCGTCAATTGGCAAAGGTCGCGCACTATTCCAGAAAACCGGCTCCCGGCCTCTCGACAGCCTCTCCGGTATCCGCATGCACGACATCCACGATAACGCGTTCGGTGGTGCTCATCAGGTAGCTGGTTAGCGCCTCGTTCAATTGGCTGAACTCGGGCCACAGAACCCCCTCGACAAATGATCGCGGCGCCTTCACGACAAGTGACTGCCGCTTCATTCGCGGATAGCGATATGGCTCAATGCCATACCGGCGACTCAAGGCGAGGAACAACTTGCGCGACCACGGGTCGTGAATCGCGAAGCGCATCTCGATCGCCTCCTCGCGCGCAGCGATCTCGCCCAGTTTCCTTCGGATCCGTTCCGCTGCCGCACCAGCAGCCTCACGCTCTCCATCGGTCTTGGCGCCAGCGAACAGTGCCTCGATTTTTCTGAGCTTTTCTCGCAGTTCGTCCTCGTTGACCATCGAGGCCCCCCGACACTTGCCTCCCCGGAACCGTTCCTCGCTCAGTTGAGAACGGCGATCTGCTTGCGCTTGATCAGATCGAAATCAATCTCGGCGCCAAGTCCCGGCTTGGTCGGCGCGTGCACAAGCCCCTTGCTGTCGACCTCGATATCGTGGACCAGCCCGTACTTCTGTGCCCCATCGGGCAGCAGAACCTCGAAGTATTCGCAGTTCCGGATCGCCATGATGAGGTTGAGGTTGGCCACGTTGTTGAGCGAGTTACCGCCGTGGTGCACCTCGTAGCTCATGTGGAAGCACTCGGCGAGATGGGCCGCCTTCAGGCAGGCCGTCAACCCGCCCTTCACGGCCACGTCGCCACGCAAGTAGTCAGTTGCCTGCGCCATCAGCCAAGGCGCATAGGCTGTATGTCCACCCGGCGAATACTCGGTCGCCATGATGGGCACCGAAAGCTGACTCTTTAGCTTTACGTATCCCGACAAATCGTCCTCGACGAGTGGATCCTCGTACCAGTAGAACCCCAACCTCTCGACGGCCTTGCCTACGCGCAGCGCCGCCACGTAGTCGTAAGACCATGTTGAGTCCAGCATAATCCTGTAATCGTCGCCGACTGCTTTGCGCACGGCCTCGCACACCTTGATGTCCACCTCCCATTGCGTCGGAGGATGGATCTTGTAAGCGCCCCAACCCCGCGCTTTGAACGAAAGCGCCTCCTCGGAATAGGCTTCGGGCGACGACAGCACGGCTGACGAGGCATACGCAGGTGCACTTTCTCGATAGCTGCCCATCAATTTGTGCACCGGCATATTGGCGGCTTTGCCCGCGAGATCCCACAACGCCACGTCGACAGCGCCGAGCACACGCAGCTGATTATTCATGCGGCAGCGGCCCCACATCCGCTGGAAATGCCGCTCGCGATCGAGTGCATCCTCCCCGATGAGCATCGGCTTGAGGACTTTGGCGATCAATTGCGCATCGTTGCTGGCAGGGCGGCTTGCCGACCCAAGGAAGGCATGACCCTCGAGACCTGCATCCGTCCAAAGAGTGACAAGCCCAAGATCGCTCTGCCCCGAGAACTTGCCCGTATGACGCCCGTACTGCGTGGCTGGGATATCCTGCCAGGCAAAAAGCGTGACGCTGACGTCGGTGATCTTCATGCGCTTTTCCTCAACCTGCGCCATTCGGGATCAGTTGTGAAAGCTGTTGCCTTCCGCAAACTGCCCAGTCAGTTGCCGTGCCATTCCCACCGAAAACGCATCAGCCGCTGGCCAGCATCATGTAGAGCGCCGCACCTGCAACCAGTGATAGGGAGAAGCCGACCGCCAGCCCTGGCAGTGGGCTCCCGGGCGCGGCGGCCGGCTGCAGCGAAGCCACCCCCTGACCCTGTTCGGCTATCGCCCGCTCGATGATCATCGGCGGTCGCTCGAGGGGCTGGTCGCCGTCGAGAAGCGACACCTCCGCGGGCGGCTGGAACGCCACAAGACCTCCCGCCAAATTGGCCTCGGCCAGCGCACGTACGATATCGGCACCTGCCGAATCGTCTTCGGCCAGCCCGAACTCACCCCAACTCTCGATCGTCCCCTCGGAAGTAAGTGAGCCCGCCGCAGAGACCAGTGCGTTCCGAGCCGGCCGCGGCGGCGGTGGAGGGTAGAGTTCGCCTAGGTTGGCGCTCTCCGTGATACAATCGCCCTTCGGATTGAAGCGTCCCGCCATCGGCGCGCTGTCGTCATTCGCTGGCGCGGTCGCAGAGGAAGCTTCGGGCCTGGGCATCTTCGATCGCGACCAAGGCTCTCGCGCGACGCGCCCTTCTGGACGCACCGGGCCGAGATCTGCCAGCGCATCATTGAGCTTGCGGCGAGGCCAAGGTGGCAAAGGCACCTCGGGGGTGCCCAGATCGCACGTCCGAGCGGAATGGTGAGGGCTTTCGATCGCGGCGCCGGCCTCTGCGGCCACAATGCTCGACTTCCGCTCCCAATCGTCGACGCGCAGCGCGTCGATCGCGACCGTACCCGACATCCTCGACTCCTACGCAACACAACCTTACTCGACATAGTTGACCACAGAGCAACACTACGGCCAAATTGCGAGCGCCGACAACCGCCCGACGCCGTCTCGAACGGTTTCGGCGCGAATGGTCGAAAAAGCTGAGTCCCTGTCAGGAGGTACGCGAAAGGCCTGCGATTCGATCGAGAAGACGCGGGCGGCCAGCCGACGCCCGGATGGTCTCAGGTTTGCCATCTCCTTGAGCCGGGGCGCTTGCGACTGGCTCCGCAGCAATCCCGTCCACCGTCGCGATCGCGAGCGGAGCCTCAACTGGCACCGGCTCGATTCGGTTGACCACAGCTTCCGGCTCCACTGAGGCCACATTCCCCGAATCGCCGTCCGTATCGAGCCCCGCTTGTGCCACGCGCTCGGCTAGGCTGGGTCGGGGGGCAGCCACACCACGCCGGCGGGTCTGGGCAGTGCCACCACCGGTACCCAACCGTTTCAGCTCTCCGGTGAAATGAGCCGCTTGTTGCGCCAACCTTTCGTTGGACGCCGCCAGCTCATTTCGAAGCTTCGCAACGATCTCGGCCTGCTGCACGGATAGCGCTTCGAGTGACTGAACGCGGGCCTTGAGTGCCAACCGGCTCTCGCGGATGGATCCGAGCATCTCACCGTCCGCACTCTTCTCGAATACCGCGATGGCTGCGTTCAATCGTGCGATCTCGGCGTTCTGATCCTCGTTTTTCGCCCGTAGAGCCGTGAGCTGAAGCTCGGCATCGGCGTTTTCCGCTCCTGCCCCAGAAGAGTCCGCTCCCAGCAGTGCCCCCGCCCGCCTTCCAGCTGAGTTTTGCATGCGGGCAAGCAATTGCGCCTGCTCGCGAGCCTTTGCTCGCAGCGCTTCGAGTTCGGCGCGAGCCCCTGCTTGTCCCCCACCGGGACGCAATTCATAAGATGAGACGATGTCTTTCAGCCGCTCGATCTCGGATTTTTGCTCAGCATTGAGCGACCCGGCAGTGGCCAAAGCCTGAATCTGCTTTTCGGTTGTCCGAGTAAGCTCGCCCACCTCTCTCTCGCGTGCGTGCAGGACCTTCTTCGCCTCGGTCAGCCGGCTCTCGACACGGGGAAGGCGCTCGGCGATCGTCTGCTCGAGCACTCGCTTGGCATTTTGCACCTCCTCGTAGCTCGCCTGCAACCGCTCGAGATCGGCCTCCAGCATGTTGACGCGCGCATCGCGACGATTGATCTCGATCTGCTGACGAGCTCCCGCCAGCCGAACCTGTTCGACCAGTGTCTCCAGCTTGTGCATTTTGATGGCGTATTCGGCCCGGATTCGATCGCGGTCAGCGGCGATCTCCATCTCGGACAAGGGCATCGTATCCTTGATGCGTCGCGTCGTGAGCCGCACGGCTCTTCGCCAGAACGCTGGAGCAACCAGCAGTCCGAACAGCGCCGCGGCCAGAAATCCTAGCGCAATCAGCATGCCGGACTGGATCGTGATCACGCGGTCGTCCCCGGCTGTTCCTCGAGCTGCACCTCGACCTAACCGAATCGAGCAAGGATGAACCTAATCGGCTAGCAGACAAACCCCAACACCACCCACGAACTCTGCGTGTGGTGCGTCGCCGCTCCCACGGTACTTAGCCCGAAATTCCGACCGTTGGATAGATGCCGGCGCCGGTGTGACCTGCCGTCCCAAGGCCCGCCATTTGGCGGGCACCCGAACCCGTTGGGACTGGCGAGTCCCGCGCTAAAACGGGTTCCAGGTCGGTCGACGCGTGTACTTCAAGTAGCCAACGTTGGCGCCGAGACGGAAGCCGACACCGGCGCGGATCGGCGCCAGCACAATATCGTCGCGCTTCTGAATGGTCAGGCCAACGCCGCCCACCACATAGGCCGACCCCGCTACACCGCCGAAGCGCTGATAGATTTCCGAGGGATCCTGCATGTTATAGACGAGCACCATAACCTTGGATCCTTCGGCGCCAGCGTCATACCCGATCGAGGGCCCTTGCCAATAAACGCGGTGCGTGCCGGCATCACGCGTGTGGAGCCGTCCCTCGCCATAACGCAGCCCCGCCACGAACGCGCCGCCTAGATCCTCTCCGAGAATGTAGCCGTTGGGTCGGCCTTGCGTCTTGAACGAGTACTCAATGACACTGGCGAGGCCTTCACTGATCGATCCGAAGAAGCCGTGCCCTGCCCCAACGATCTCGCGCATCGAAAAGGTGCCGTCCCGCGAAGGCGGCTCGCGGTCGTCGTAAGCCGGCTCACTTGAGGCGTGACGGTCGCGGGCATACCCGTTTGGACGGTCGTCATCGCGCCATCGCGTATCGTCGCGCCCCGGTGCCGGATAGGGTGGTGAATAAGCGGGAGGCTGAGGCGGTTCGTAGCGCGCAGGAGGGCGATAGGCATCGTCGCGAGCCTGTCGTCGGGGCGGGTAGGTGTCATACTGCGGCGGCGGAGGACGATCGGCTTCCTCGCGTGGGCCGCGATAAGTGCCCCCACCCCGCGGAGCGCCTGCGTAAGGTGGCGCCGAAGGCCGGTAGGCTTCCTCCCTCGGACTTTCATAGGCCTCGCCGGCCCGGGGCGCGCTGCCATAAGGAGGCTGTTCCGGTGGCGGCAAGGCATCCCGATCGATCTCACCGGATTGCTCGTAGCGACGCGAAGGCTCCGGATTGTCCCTTAGCCAGGGCAGACGGTCCTGCGCCGAAACGCAATCTGTAGCTCCGAGTCCGGCGAGCAGAAGACTGGCCAGAAGCAGCTTGACCCCTGTCGGGGCGAATGACTTTGTCGGCATGACGTGGCTTGTCTCGCAGCTACGACGCCCATGAGGCGACCACCCTGCCAACCACTCGGCTCGTGGCGTGGCAGGGCATGCTCACCAAAGTCTTTACGCAAAGTGTTACCAAACTATGGCCAATAATTAGGCTCTCTGTGAGTATTAGACCTCGATTGAGCTACGTCAGTCGCGCCCTGCGAGTGGCCGCGGCGTTCCCCAGGCGACGAAATGCCCATTTCGAAATCCGCTTTCCGCCTTGCCGTAGCGCAGGGGCGTTCCGTCTGCGCTGGTGACCGAGCCGCCGGCAGCCGCCAACACCGCATGGCCCGCCGCGATGTCCCATTCCATCGTCGGCGCGAGGCGGGGATAGATGTCGGCATCGCCACGTGCGATCGCACAGAACTTGAGCGAGGATCCGCTGTCGCGCCGCTCGGCGATGGCAAAACGCGCCAGGAACGCCTCCGTCTCGACAGTCATGTGCGAACGACTGGCGACGGCAACGAGAGCGTTTCGGTCCGGTGTACGCACACGGATTCGCTGGAACTGGCAATCGGAGGCCCCGGAAACAACCGCCCCGGGCGCAATGCGCGCCAATCCAGCCTCGTTTGGGGTAAGGGTCACGTAAAGCTCGCCGAGTGCCGGCGCATAGACGAGGCCTAGAATGGGCGCACCGCCCTCGATGAGCGCGACATTCACAGTGAACTCGCCGCGTTTGTTGATGAACTCCTTGGTTCCGTCGAGCGGGTCGACTAGGAAGAATGATTGACCGATTGCGGGCACACGCCCCTCGGATACCGCTTCTTCAGCAATGACCGGAATATCCGGCGCGATCACCCCGAGCGCGGCGAGCAGGATCTCCTCCGCCTCGCGATCAGCCACGGTCACCGGGGACTGGTCTGCCTTCGCCTCGATTGTCACGCCAGCCTCGTAGTGGCGCATCTCCACCGCGCCCGCTTGTACGACGGGCGCAATCAACCGAGCTGCCAAGTCCGCGAGACGCGCGTGAGTGCTGTCGGCCATGGATGTTTTCTCGTCTCCGAATGTCTTACGACATTGCTCGATGGATGGCTGTGATTCGTCCACAGCGGCCGGATTGCCGGGCTGCTGCCCCTGGCAGCCGGTGCAAGGCGACCTCAAAGCCACAATTCACTTCGTATTTACAGAGAGATGCTAGCCAGATCGGTGCGGGCGCTTGGCTTGGTTGCCCGCAACCGTGTATCAGCATGCTTCGAGCCGTTGCAAGCAGGACCATGTCGGGTTCGGAGCGAGCGGCATAAGGCTTGGTTGGCGTGGCCATGATCGACTCTTGCAGGTCGGCGGGCGTTTCCAGGATTGACCCGAGGCAGGGATCACGCAACCAATGACCCAGACCGCCCATCCGACCGATCTCGAGCTTGCCGCTTTGATTTCGAGCAAGATCTGCCACGACGTCATCAACCCCGTCGGTGCCATCTACAATGGCCTCGAGATCCTGAACGAGGAAGAGGACGCGGAGGCGAAATCCTACGCCCTCGATGTCATTCGCAATGTCACGGAGCAGGCGTCGGCGCGGTTGCAGTTCGCCCGCTTTGCGTTCGGTGCTGCGGGATCGGCGGGCTCTGTCATCGATCTCTCGACGGCCGAGCAGATCAGTCGCGGTTTCATCGGCAAGAGTAAGCACAAGCTCGCATGGAAAGGCCCAGCCGGGCATCTCGGCAAAGACCGGGCCAAACTGCTGCTCAACTTGGTGGCGTCCGCAGTCAGCGCGCTGCCCCGCGGGGGCGAGATCCAAGTCGAGATCAAAGGGCCGTTGGACAATGCGAGTTTCACGGTCCGCTGCCGCGGCACCGGCGCGCGTCCTCCGCACCACCTCGTCGAGTTTCTGACCGGCGCACCGACATCCCCTCTCGATACACAGACCATCCAGCCCTACTACACGGCGCGTTTGGCGGCGAACGCCGGCATGCGCCTCGACGTCTTGAAGGACGGCGCCGACATCCTGCTCGCCGCGAAATCCTGAGCAACGATGGTAGTGACGCCACTCGCGGAATATTAACGTTTCCTGGTCACATTCGCCTCTAGGTTGCGTCGCACTGAAGTTCGACGCCCGGAGACATTGGCCCGCGAGCGGGCGCATACGGATGCGCTGGAGCAAGTCATGAGACATTGCCTCGTTGTCGACGACTCTGAGGTCATTCGGAAGATTGCCCGACACATCCTCGAAAGCATGCATATCGAGGTGACTGAGGCCGAAAATGGCCAGGAGGCCGTCGAGCGGTGCGTCCAGCGGATGCCGCACGCGGTCCTGCTCGACTGGCAAATGCCTGTCATGAGCGGCCTCGAGTTTCTGGGCGCGCTGCGCCTTGCCACCAAAGGCGACCGGCCACACATCATCTATTGCATCACCGAGAACGACCCGAACGAGATCTCGCGCGCTTTCATGGGCGGCGCCAACGACTACCTCTTGAAGCCGTTCGACCGTCACTCGCTTTCATCCAAGCTGTCTGCTGCCGGGCTTGCCTGACCCACCTGACGCCAAGCCGGCCTGAGCCGCGCGCCTTGACGATGCGGCCCCGACGGTGCTGAAGCTGGGTAAATGAACTACCGTCACGCCTTCCATGCCGGCAACTTCGCCGACGTTCTCAAGCACGCCGTCATGGCGCTGGCATTGCGGCGCCTGACTGCAAAGCCGAAGCCCATGCGCGTAATCGACACCCACGCCGGCATCGGCAGCTACAGGCTCGATGCACCCGAGGCAGAGCGCACCGGCGAATGGAAACACGGCATCGGGCGCTTGCTCGGGGAGGACGCACCTTCGTTGCCTCCAGGAGTCGACGCACTTCTGGCCCCCTATCTCGACATCGTCCGCGCCGCCAATGCACCCGGGCAGCTACTCGCCTATCCGGGCAGCCCCGCCATCGCCCTCGCCCTGCTCCGCCCCGATGATCGCCTCGTGGCGACCGAGTTGCACCCGGAGGATGTCGGCCAGTTGCGCCGATCATTGCGCGGTGATCGCCGCGCCAAGGTGCTCGCCCTCGACGGCTGGCAAGCTCTGCGCGCTCTGTTGCCCCCTAAGGAGCGCCGCGGTCTCGTCCTCGTCGATCCGCCCTTCGAGGAATCTGGTGAGTTGCGGCGGCTCCGCGATGGGCTGGTCGACGGATTGCGTCGCTTCGCAACAGGTACCTTCATGCTCTGGTTACCGATCAAGGACCAGCATCAGATCGCCGGCTTTGAAAGGGCTCTCCGAGAGTTGCAGCTGGACAAGCTGCTTTGGGCTGAGGTCCGCGTCGCCCCGATCTCTCCCGTTGGTCCTTTGACCGCATGCGCCCTGGCCATCGTCAATCCGCCCTTCGGGCTCGCCGAGGATCTGGCCGAATTGCTCCCGTTCCTGGCCGAGCGCTTGGCCACTGAGTCTGGAAGCGGCAGCTGGCACGTTCGATACCTTTGATCCCCGAGTGGCCGTTCTCCATGATTTTCCACCGCGTGCTTGCGCCCCCTCGACCTCGCGCCCCTTTTCGGTGTTGAATAATGTCCGGACAACTGATCCAGGCATCCCGAGGCCGCGTAAAAGAGCGCCGGCACGCCCAAAGAGGCTCCCCCATGAACGACATCGATCGGTCCTCCCTGGCCGCAGCCCTGAGCGATAGCCTCGAAACCGTGGTTTCGGGATGGCTCGCCAACTTCGAACGAGCCCTCGCCAACCGGGATGCAGCCGCGATCCGGAACCTTTTCGTCGACGATAGCCACTGGCGCGACATCCTCGCCTTCACTTGGCACATCACGCCGACCATCGGTGCCGCAGACATCGCTCGGAAGCTCGCCGACCGGCAGGCGATAGCGAAGGCCAAAGACTTCGCGCTCGCCCCTGGCCGCACGCCTCCGCGCAAGGTTCGCCGCGTCGGCGTCGAGGTGATCGAGGCGATTTTCGATCTTGAGACGGCCGTCGGCCGCGGCAACGGCGTTGTCCGCCTCGTACCCGACGAGAAGTCCGGTACGCACAAGGCGTGGGTCCTGCTAACCACCCTGGAGGAGCTGACCGGCTTCGAGGAGAGGATCAACGAGCGCCGCCCCACAGGCGCCGCCTACTCCCGCAACTTTGGTGGCGACAACTGGGAGGATGTCCGGCGCAAAGCCCAAGCCTATACCGACCACGACCCCACCGTGCTCGTCGTCGGCGGCGCCCAGGCCGGCCTCTCTATCGCCGCACGCTTGAACCAGGTCGGCATCGATGCACTGGTCGTGGAGCAGTGGCCCCGCATCGGCGACAGCTGGCGCCGGCGCTACCACTCTCTGGCGCTCCACAACTCCATTCACGTCAATCACTTGCCCTACATGCCGTTTCCGCCCAATTGGCCGAACTATATCCCGAAGGACATGCTCGGCATGTGGTTCGAGGTCTACGCGCAGGTGATGGAGATCAACAACTGGACCAATACCGAGTTCACCAAGGGCACATGGGACGCCAAGGCCAAGTGCTGGACCGCGCACCTGAAACTCGCTGACGGCAGCCAGCGGATCATGCGTCCCAAGCACATCGTGTTCGCCAACGGCGTGTCAAGCTATCCACTGATCCCCAAAATCCCCGGCCTCGATGAGTTCAAGGGCAAGGTCGAGCACTCCGAGGGCTTCGACAGCGGCGCCCCGTACGTCGGCAAGAAGGCGCTCATCATTGGCACCGGCTCCAGCGCCAACGACATCGCTTTGGACTTGCATAGCTTCGGCTGCAAAACGAGCCTCATCCAGCGTGGCTCGACGACGGTCGTCTCCATCGATCCCAGCGCCAAGCTGAACTACGCGCTCTACGACGAAGGCGCGCCCTACTGGGACTGCGACTTGCTGGCGGCCGCCGCGACCCCGCCGCTGATCATCAAGGCCTACCAGGCCGGCGTGAAGCGCATGATGCAACTCGACCACGACATGATCGAGGGCCTCAAGGGCATAGGCTTCAAGTTCGACATCGGCGATGACGATACCGGCCACCAGATGAAATACCGTCGTCGCGGCGGCGGCTACAATCTCGACGCCGGCAGCTCCGACCTGATGATCAAGGGCGAGATCGGCCTCATCCAGTACGAGAATATCGAGCGCTTCTGCGCCGAAGGCGCGCTGATGAAGGACGGTTCCATCATCCCGGCCGACCTCATCGTGCTCGCCACCGGCTACTACCCACAGGCCGAACTTGTCCGCCGCGCTCTCGGTCAGGAGATGGCCGACCGTATCGGACCCGTCTGGGGCGAGGACAAGGACGGCGAGCTCAACAACATGTTCCGGCGCACCCCGCAGGAGAACGTCTGGTTCATCGCCGGCAGTCTCGCCCAATGCCGCGTCTACTCGAAGTACATGGCCGTCCAGATCCGCGCGACCGAGCAGGGCTACATCGGCAAGCTCGAAGCGTGATTGGTCGGGGGATGCCTTGATATGTCATTCCGGGGCTTGTCCCCGGAACCCATCCATCCGCTTGCTCGGGTGCCGTGATCAGCTACGCTTCTACGGGCCAGTTGCGCTCAAGGATTTGGCACGATGGGTCCCGGTGACATGCACCGGGATGGCGCGTGCAGCGTCCGCGCTATCCACGGAATTCACAGCAGGGCACGATCCGCGCTGATCCGTAGCTCGTTGTTTGCAGTATGCTCTACAGCGACTTCCCGCGCGCGACGTGACCCGAGATCGACCATGCCCCTCCACCTGATCAAGCTCAGCGTCGGCACCGACTCGGTCGAGGATCTGGCCAGCTGGCAGGCTGAACGGCTGCGCCAGCTGAAGCGCGACGGCCAGAAGCCCGACCTGTTCCACCGCACGTTCCAGATGCCGAAGCGCCGTGAAGATTTGCTCGACGGCGGCTCGATCTACTGGGTCATCAAAGGCATCATCCAGGCTCGCCAACGCCTGATCGACCTGCGTGAAGGCATCCGCGAGGATGGTACCCCGTGCTCACTGCTGATCCTCGATCGCACCCTCGTCCCCGTTCGTCCGACGCCTCGCCGCCCCTTCCAGGGCTGGCGCTACCTTTCGAACGACGACGTACCCGCCGACCTCACCGGCAGCAGCTCCGACGGCATTGCCGCCATGCCCCCCAAGATGCGCAAGGACTTGGCCGAGCTGGGACTGATTTAGGGGGCGAGAGGATCAACCAAAGGTGTCTAAGGAACGTTAGCGAACGATCTCTTGAGCTGATTTAGCAATGCCTCCATCCTCAATTTCAATCTTGTGGGGCATCATCAAATGAATGAGGGCGGGGGATGGCTCCCCCGTCCCTTTCTTATTTCTTCTCGATTGGACCACGAAACGGCTTCGTCTCGTAAGGCGGAACGATAGGCCGGTGCGGAATCTCGGGCACGATGGGCCGCTGAGGAAACTCCGGCACGACGGGCCTTTGCGGCATTTCGGGGACGACCGGACGATTGGAGTGGGTGGACTTCATATCTTAAACTTTCAGTTGTCTTGTTGACGACTAGGAGCGTCGTTGGCCTGCCGAAGCCTCCAGCATCGCTCCGTCGACGGCACTGCCGCCATGCCTACCCGCGCGGCGGGAACGGATCGCTCCCGTAGCTATCGGAGTCGCGAATGCGACCGTCGGGGCGATGAATGATTACCTCCCCGCCCTCGCGTTTGGCTGTGGATCGAGCTTGCTCCTGAGCATTGCCCTGAGTGCGGTGGCGTGAGGACACGTCGCTGGAACCCTCACGGCGTGTGGCCCAGCCATTCCCGTTAGGGACTACGTGGATGCGCTTCGACATGATGCGCCTGTTCCTTCTGATCGTCAGGCGAAGCCCAACGGTGGAAGCATGCACAACATTGTTGACAGGAGATGGCGGCGCAGTTCATGAACGCACAACGAGCCACCCACCTGACACATGACGTGCGGTGAAACTCAAACGCGACGAACTGGGGGACGATTTGCTGCATGCTTTTCAGTATGCAGTCGTTAAAACTTACTGAAGATTCTGGCGGAAATCAAGCAAGAGTTGCAGGTTTGTTCGCGCTTCGTGTGATGTATATAAACCTTAAGCTCCATACCGTATTGCAGAGTGCAATGAGTTATTAAGTGGCCCTTCCTCTGCCAGCTGAACTTGCAGCTCTTTACATTGGTGGACGACAGCCGTCAGTTGGTGCGGCTGGGGCGGGATGACTGCAACGACTCACAATCCCCCCATCGACAACCCTCCCGATCCGTCCCATCATCCCCTCATCACAGCGACGGAGCACATGATGGATCACGTCCGCTATATTGATCGCACGCGCGACGACTACATTCGCCAGGGCTACGAGAAGTCCTACGAATGGGCCCACTTCGAAGAGGTACCGTTCACGCCCTTGTCGAAACCGCTGAGCCAGTGCCGCGTCGGCCTGCTCGGCACCAGCGAGGTTGCGGTCCGATTCGATCCCAAGACCGAGACCAACCCAATCAGCGAAGAGGACTTCCGCGGCGTCTACCCGATCCCGGCCGCGACGCCGACCGAGAAGCTCTACTCCCGCACACTCTCGTTCGACCGGAACGCCACCCACCTCGACGACGTCAACGCGTTCTATCCGGTCGACCGCCTGCGCGAGGCCGTTGCTGATGGTCGCGTCGGCTCAATGCCGAACCGCATCCTCGGCGCCTACAACAACTACAGCCAGCGCAAGGTGCTCACTCAGGAAGCACCCAAGGCCCTCGCCATCTGCCGCGAGGAAGGGCTCGACGCGATCGTCATGGTCCCTGTTTGACCGGTGTGTCATCAGACCGTGAGTCTGATTGCCCGCTACCTGGAAGAAAACGGCATCTCCACCGTCGTCATGGGCGCCGC
>LNDR01000359.1 GCA_001464755.1 Rhizobiales bacterium Ga0077524 | reverse complement strand
CACACGGCAGGCCACGACATCAACTACATCGCGCTCACCGGCGCGCTTTTTACGATCGGCACCAAGGCGACGCCGACGCCGCCGCTCAACCTCGTCGGCGACTACGGCGGCGGAGCGCTCTACATGGTCGTTGGTGTGCTCGCCGCCTACATCGAGGCGCAGAAATCCGGCAAGGGCCAGGTCGTCGACACGTCGATGGTCGAGGGCGCAGCGTCGCTGATGACGCCCACGTACGGTGCGCACGCGGCCGGCCAGTGGGTCGATGAGCGCGAGTCGAACCGGCTCGACGGCGGCTGCCATCACTACGGGGTCTACGAGACCAAGGACGGCAAGCACGTCGCCATCGGCCCGAACGAGCCGCAGTTCTACGCACTCATGCTGAAGGAACTCGGTCTCGAGGGCGAAACGCTGCCCGGCCAGACCGACCGCACGCACTGGCCGGCCATGCGCGAGCGCTTCGCGAAGATCTTCAAGACGAGGACGCGCGAGGAGTGGACCGCACGCCTCGAGCAGAAGGATGTCTGCTTTGCCCCCGTGCTCTCGATGAGCGAGGCGCCGCAGCACCCGCAGAACAAGGCACGCGGCTCGTTCGTCGAGGTTGACGGCGTACTTCAGCCGGGGCCAGCGCCACGATTCTCGCGGACGCCGAGTGCTGTTCCATACGGACCGGCCTTCGCGGGCGAGCACTCCGCGGAAGTTCTTGCAGATTGGGGCATCGAGAAAAAGAGGATCGCCGCTCTGGTCGAGACCGGCGCCGTCAAGCAGCGCACCTAGCGCCAGATGCTCAACCCCGCGGCCCGCGCGGCAGATCGATCGGCAGGTATTCGACCACCGAGCGCTGCACGGGCTGCGGATAGAGCTTCATCAGATCGAGCATCTCGCGCGGCATGCCGAGGCGAACCGGCAGTCCGAGTTCCTTCGCCTCTTCGCACGTCAGCGCATAGTCGTGGGTCCATTGCCCACCCGCAAGCTTCTCGGCCAGCGCCACGGCCTTGGCGTGGTCCATTTGCGGCGTCATCAGCTCGATGGCGCCCTTTTTGACTTGCGCGATGGCTTTCTCGCTGACGTCCGCCAGGATGAGCGTCAGATCGAAGACATGCTCGATCGGCTTGACCTTGGGCACGCGCGCGATGCTCGCCGCCGGCAACCCCATGATCTGCGGATCGATGGGGCCGAGCACCGAGAATTCGCCGAGGACGATCTCGTCGGCAGCAAGTGCGATCAGCGTGCCGCCCGACATGGCATAAACCGGCACGTAGACGGTGACCTTGGCCGGATGAGCCTCGACGGCGCGCGCCACCTGCATCGCGGCGAGCACAAGACCACCTGGTGTATGCAACACGAGGTCGATCGGCATCGTCGGCGGGGTTTCTTTGATGGCCGCTATGATCGTCTGCGCATCCTCGAGATCGATGTGCCGCGAGACCGCCATGCCGAGCAGGCTCTTCTTCTCCTGCCGGTGGATCATGGTGATGACGCGGGTGCCGTTCTTCTGCTCGATCGCTCGGATGGCGCGCAGTCGCTGCTGCGTGAACCATTGCCCGGCAAGAAGGGGCTGAAGCGCGAGCGCAAGGAGTGCGATCCAGAACAGACTGGAAAGGTCGGGCATGGAGCGGGCTCACAAGTTGGAGGAAGACGAGGCCGTGTCGCGCACGATAGCAGCGCTGGAGCTCGCATGGTCGGGATCGCGTGCGGAGAATAAACGTCCGTAGTAGGTGCTTTGTTCCGTCGCTTCCATTGCGAATGGCGGTGCGAGAGGCCCCGGTCAGCGACGGGACATCAGCGTTGCTCGACGAGAGCTGCCATCTGCAGGGCGATCATGCGCTCGAGCGAGCCCTCGAAAGGCACCGTGAAATACGTTGCGCCGCGTGGATCGTCCTGCCATGCCGCCAGATGCACAGCGAAATCGTCTGGTAGCTGTCCCGTGCCGTCGTGATGCGTCACGGACTGGGCCAGTGCCTCGAGCAGGATCGGCACGAACGGTATTGTCACCCGCTCGGGCTCCCCGTGCGCGCCTCGCTGAAGCGCCCCTGTGACAGCGCAGCAGGCGACGCGCCGGCCACCCTCGAAATCGACGATCGCCCCGATGACGATACGAGAATCCTCGATCTCGGGAGGGGCCGCATACGCCCAACTCTGGCCTGCTTCGAAGCTCACGGGCGCATCTCCCTCATGCGGCACGATAAGCCACTGCTCGGCGGAGCGCTGCCAAATGCACCTCGTCCGAGTATTGCCATGAAGAATGGCGCGGAGGTGGCGAACGCCCCAACAGCGAGCGTCAGATGCGCCGCTCATCCCGCCGCGGCGGGACGTCACCCTCGCTCTGTCCGCCGCGGACCGGCGGCACGAACACCCGGCCAGCGCGGCAAAGCCGTCGTGCATCCTCGTTGTGGCCGCAAGAGCGGTACGATCCTTCGCGCGAGAAGCAGACTCGGATCTCGCGCAGGCGATTGCCGGGGCCCCCGCACGCCACGGCCAATTGATCGGGCTTGAGGTCGGGATTGACCGAGATGAAGTCGCGCACGAGTTCGGCAGGCGACACGGTGAACGCCTGGTTGGGCTGCTCGTAGCGGGGTGGCACGCGCACTTTCTGGAAAAGCTGGCGGGAGACCTTGTAATAGTCCTCCGGGCTGAGGCCGGAGCAGGTGCCGTGCTTTCGGTACTCGTGGATCACGAGCCTCGGGCTCGGCATGATATCGAGCATGCCGTCGATGATCGATTGTGGAACGAAGGGGCGCTGCCGCGTCTGGCAATTCTCGGGCCAGCCCCGCTCGTGCTGCGGCCAAAGTCCGTGCAGCACGAAGGAATACCGCTTGCCGTCGCGTCGGTGACACTGGGGATCATAGCCATCACGGCGCAGCCCCGCGCAGTAGCTCGGACTCCACGACATGACGAGGGAGTAGTAGTCGAACCGGCCCGCCTCGTTGCGGCCTGGCGCCTGCTCGGCATACGGGGCCCGGCCGCCTGGGCCGGGGCCGAACTGCGCCTCGAGGCGTGACGCTGTGAGCGGCATCAGGGATGCGGCTGCAGCGACGACAGCGAGCGCGGCGAGGAAGCGTCGGGAAGACATCGGCGTTCGATCCTGCAAGGTGAGACAAGCCGTGGTCGGCGCTTTTCGATAAGCACGATCCGACAAGGCTTTGCAAGTCGCGATCGTGCTAAGCGAAATCGTATTAATGAGCCTCGGCCAACCCGGCGAGAATGCGTGCCCAGCTCCTGGCCCCCCTGCGGAAGCTCGTGAGATTGTACTTCTCGTTCGGGCTGTGAATGCGGTCATCCTCGAGGCCGAAACCGACCAGCAGGCTCGGCATGCCGAGATCGTCCTTGAAGGCCTGCACGATCGGAATCGAGCCGCCGAGCGCCATCATCGCCGCAGGGCGTCCCCATTCCGCCCCCAGGGCCTCGCAGGCGGTCCTCATATAAGCCGCGTCCGTGTCAAAGGCGATCGCCGGACTGCCCCGGTCGCCGGAGAAACGGGCCTTGCAGTCGGTCGGCAGGCGCGACGTCACGAACGCCTTCAGCCCAGCGACAACAGCCGCCGGATCCTGTCCGGGAACCAACCGGCACGTGATTTTCACCGATGCCTCAGACGGGATCACGGTCTTCGTGCCGACGCCCTGATAGCCGCCGGCTATGCCGTTGAACTCCAGCGTCGGCCGCGACCAAACCTGCTCCATGACCGAGAAGCCGGTCTCGCCGGCGGGAACGCTGAGGCCGACGTTGGCGAGAAACTGCTCCGCGTCGAAGTTGAGGTCCTTCCATTGCTTGAGCTGGCGGGCCGTGGGCTTCTTGATTCCGTCGTAAAAGCCGGGGATCTGGATCTTGCCGTTCTTGCCGTGCATGCCACCGCAGATCTGGGTCAGCACCCGGATCGGATTGATAGCCGCGCCGCCGAAGAGACCCGAGTGCAGATCGCGGGATGGGCCGACGATAGTCACCTCGAGTGCCGCCAATCCGCGCAACTGCGTCGTCACGGCCGGCGTGTCCTTGTCCCACTGACCCGTATCGCAGACCAGCGCCAGTCCGGCCTTGACCTCCTTGCCGTGCTTGGCGAGGAAGCCCGGCAGGGAAGGGGAGCCGCACTCCTCCTCGCCTTCGAGCAGCACGGTGACGGCGACGGGCAATTCGCCAGCCACGCTCTTCCAGGCGCGCGCCGCCTCGAAGAACGTCATCAGCTGCCCTTTGTTGTCCTCCGCCCCGCGCGCGACGATCACGCGGCCATTGCCCTTCTCAGTGGCGAGCCGCGGCTCGAATGGCGGCGATTTCCACAGCTCGAGAGGATCCGGCGGCTGCACGTCGTAGTGGCCGTAGAAGAGGAAATGCGGCACGCCCTTGCCGCGAGGTTTGCGATCGTGGGCAACGACCATGGGGTGGCCGGTCGTCGGCACGACCTTGGCCTCGGCGAAGCCGATGTCGGCGAGTTGGTCGCGGCACCACTGCGCGGCCTTCTGGCATTCGCCCTTGTAGGCCGGATCCGTCGAGATACTAGCGATCCGGAGCAGCTCGAAGAGGCGTTCGAGAGCTGCGTTCTCGCTTTTGTCGAGCGCCTTCAGAACCTCACGCAACCGATCCGACATCGCATGCCCCTTCCGCCAATGATTCGGCCAGGACAGTGCGCAAAGGCTGCCCGGTGGTCAAAGGCAAAGCGAACCGAGCAACGGGAGCCGCGGCCGGCCCGGCAACCCTGGCGAATAAAGGCAACTCGATCACTAATGACCTCAACCTTAATGCAAATTGGGGCATCGTCCGCATAACGACTTTGCCATTTGCAGGTGTAGAACCGGCACCGAACGCGGCGTCTTGCGTTTTGCATGCCAGCGGCGTGCCGAGTAGAAGCAGATTCGTGCGCCCCATTAACGAGCGGAGGCGAGGCCATGCAAGGCCCGAGGACTGTCGATGTGCCGGGACGGCGCGTGTACCTCTTCGGCGCCGGCCGATCCGACGGGGAGGCCGCCCTGCGCGACCTTCTGGGCGGCAAGGGCGCAAATCTAGCCGAGATGGCGAGCCTCGGTTTGCCGGTGCCGCCGGGCTTCACCATCACGACTGCCGTCTGCAACGCCTACACGGCGGCCGGCGGTCGTTTCCCTGATGGGCTCGAGGGTGATGTCGCGACCGCCCTCGATGCGGTCGGCAAGGCCGTCGGCGCGGCGTTCGGTGACGCCAGCCGCCCGCTGCTCGTCTCGGTGCGCTCCGGCGCCCGCGCCTCCATGCCGGGCATGATGGATACGATCCTCAACCTCGGCCTCAACGACGCTACCGTTGCCGGGCTTGCCGGCCAATCGGGCGACGCCCGCTTCGCCTACGACAGCTACCGGCGCTTCATCCAGATGTACTCGGGGGTCGTGCTCGGCCTCGAGCACGAGACATTCGAATCGATCCTCGAATCGCACAAAAGTCTCGCTGGTCACGACCTCGACACCGATCTCACCGCCGAAGATTGGCAGGAGGTCATCGAGCGCTACAAGGCGGCGGTCGAGGAGCATCACGGCAAACCCTTTCCCCAGAATACTGCAGAGCAGCTCTGGGGGGCCATCGGCGCTGTGTTCCGGTCCTGGAACAACGCCCGCGCCATGACCTATCGCCGGCTCAACGCCATTCCCGACGACTGGGGAACGGCGGTCAATGTGCAGGCCATGGTCTTCGGTAATCGCGGCCCCACCTCGGCAACGGGCGTCGCCTTTACGCGCAATCCCTCGACGGGCGCCAAGGAAATCTATGGCGAGTATCTGGTCAATGCCCAAGGCGAGGACGTCGTCGCCGGCATCCGAACCCCACAGCCCTTGACCGAGGCGGCTCGCATCGAGGCGGGCGAGACGTTGCCGTCGCTCGAGACCCTGATGCCGGAGACTTTTGGCGAGCTGACCACGATCTTTGCCAAGCT
Source organism: Rhizobiales bacterium Ga0077524 (assembly GCA_001464755.1). GTDB lineage: Bacteria > Pseudomonadota > Alphaproteobacteria > Rhizobiales > Hyphomicrobiaceae. Next base: position 23,834 of record LNDR01000359.1, on the reverse strand, counting down.
CGAGCGTCACTACCGCGACATGCAGGACATCGAGTTCACCATCCAGGAGGGGCGCCTGTGGATGCTGCAGACGAGGAGCGGCAAGCGGACCACGCCCGCGGCTCTCAAGATCGCCGTCGATCTCTGCGACGAGGGCGTCATCACGCCGGGCGAGGCTGTCGCCCGCATCGACGCCAATGGCCTCGATCAATTGCTCCACCCGACCATCGCCCCTGATGCCGAGAAGCACAGGGTTGCGAGCGGGCTCCCGGCCTCGCCCGGTGCCGCTGCCGGCGAGATCGTCTTTTCCGCCGACGAGGCCGAGGCGATGAAGGCGCAGGGTCGCGACGTCATACTCGTCCGGATCGAGACAAGCCCCGAGGACATCCACGGCATGCATGCGGCGGTCGGCATTCTCACCACGCGCGGCGGCATGACCAGCCACGCGGCGGTGGTGGCGCGCGGCATGGGCCGCCCATGCGTCTGCGGCGCGTCGACCCTGCGGATCGACTACAAGGCGGGTGTAATGATCGCGGGCCGCGAGCGTTTTCAGAAAGGCGACGTCATCACCATAGATGGCGCGACGGGCGAGGTTCTGAAGGGCCGCGTCGCCATGCGCCAGCCCGAGCTGTCGGGTGATTTCTCGCGGATCATGGGATGGGCCGATGGCGTGCGCCGCCTCGGCGTTCGGGCCAACGCCGATACACCACGCGATGCGCGCCAAGCCCGCGAGTTTGGCGCCGAGGGTATCGGCCTCTGCCGCACCGAACACATGTTTTTCGACGCGGACCGCATCCTGGCCGTCCGCGAGATGATCCTGGCTGACGACGAGGCTGGCCGGCGGCGGGCGCTAGCCAAGATCCTGCCGATGCAGCGCTCCGACTTCACCGAGATCTTCGAGACGATGGCGGGGCTGCCTGTAACCATCCGCCTCCTCGATCCTCCGTTGCACGAGTTCCTGCCTCACGAGGACAAGGAGGCGGAGGTCGTCGCCAGGGAGCTGGGCGTGCCCCTGGACAAGCTCAAGACCCGCATCGCCGAGTTGCACGAGTTCAATCCGATGCTCGGGTTCCGCGGTTGCCGCCTCGCGATCCGTTATCCCGAGATCACCGAGATGCAGGCGCGCGCCATCTTCGAGGCCGCCGTCGAGGCAGCGAAGAGAACGGCCAGGCCCGTGATCCCGGAAGTCATGATTCCGCTCGTCGCATGGCGGCGCGAGTTCGACCTTCTGGCAGAGGTGATCCGCAAGACGGCCGCGGCGGTCGAAACCGAGACCGGTGTCAAGCTCGACTACCAGATTGGCACCATGATCGAGCTGCCGCGCGCGGCCCTGCGTGCCGATGAGATCGCGGGCGGCGACGCGGGCGCGGAATTCTTCTCGTTCGGCACCAACGACCTCACCCAGACCTGCCTCGGGCTCTCGCGCGACGATGCGGCGCCGATTCTCGCCGACTACACCAAGGCTCGCATCTTCGAGGTCGACCCCTTCGTCTCGATCGATCAGGCTGGTGTGGGCGAGTTGGTCCGGATCGGCACCGAGCGGGGGCGAAAGGCGAAGCCTGGGCTCAAGGTGGGCATCTGCGGCGAGCACGGCGGCGATCCGGCCTCCGTCGCCTTCTGCCATGACGCGGGTCTCGATTACGTCTCGTGCTCTCCATTTCGGGTGCCCGTAGCGCGTCTCGCCGCGGCGCAGGCTGCCGTCAAGCTGAAAGGCCCAGGCACCGCTTAGCTCGTGCCGTCGGCTCAATCTATTCGCGTGTGCGTGCAAAAAAGAATGCGGCGGTGCAAAATAAAAGCGTTTGCTGCAGGAAAAGTCTTGCTCGAAACACTCCGGTCTGCACGGCTTGACTTTCGTGCAAGAATTGGCGGAAAATAAAAAGCCGATCGTTATTTGAGGTCGCTGTTTCGGGCTAGCTGCAATGGAGCAGCTCAGCATGAGTGGCAGCATGCTCGGCAGTGGCGATGTGTGAGCGCATCGACACCACGGGCGCGACATCGAGTGGTGTCGTCATTCCGCAAATCGCCGTCGGCATTAGGTTTTCGCGGCAAGTGGAGTGAGCATGATGCCACCGGGCAATTCAAGCCCTGTGCTTCGGCCGGGGCCTGGGCTCTGAACGCGGCCAATCGTGGGTTGGTCGCCGATATGCCCTCGACAATCGAATAGTACCACAGCCGGCAGCCTGTGAGGGAGCCGGAAGCGATCCGCCATCGAGGTGGATTTGGAAGGTGAATGCCTGATCCAGGCAGCCCCGTCTGATGCCGACGGCACGGCGGGGCGTTCTTGCGCGCGTCGCACGTCTTGCGCCAATGCGCGCTGCAGCAGAAGATTGGGTCTCGCAAGCGCAATTGAGATTTGAGTAGAGGGTTGAGCTGATGGCCGTCATCGCTATGACGCGGGAGATGGGGACGCTCGGCAGGGATGTGGCTCAGGGGCTCGCGGAGCGGCTTGGGCTCGAAGTGGTGCATCACGAGCTGGTCGAGAACGATATCGCCACGCGATCCGGCCTGCGCGAGAGCGAGGTCCGCCGCTTTCTCGGCGGCGAGGCCTCGTTGATCGGGCAATGGCGGATGGACAGAAAGCGGCTATCGCATTTCACAGCTCAGGAGATCCTGGAACTCGCCGCACGCGATAACGTGCTGATCCGTGGTTGGGGCGCGACGTATCTTCTCCGCGAGGTGCCGCATGTCGTGTGTGTGCGCATCTGTGCGCCGATGGACTTTCGGACGAAGGTTCTCATGCAGCGGCTCGGAATCGGCGACTCCGACGCCGCCCGGCGCGAGATCGAGCGCAGCGACGCGGCACACAATGGCACGATGCAGCGTCTTTTCGGCGCCGACTGGACCGATGCGACGCTCTATGCCGCGGCCCTCAATACGGCACGCGTGCCGCCGGCCGATTGCGTCGACCACATCGCGCGGCTCGTTGAAAGCGATCACTTCCGCGAAACGCCGCAGTCGCGCGCGATGCTCACCGATCGCCTGATCGAGGCGCGCGTGCGCTCTGCCTTGCGGGATCGCTTCGAGACGGGCCTTCAGGCGATGGGCATCGAGGTCGAGGTCAAGGATAGTCAGGTCGTGCTGGTCGGCGCGGCGAGCGACGATCGCATCATCACGGAACTCGTCCGAACGGCTGCTGCCGTGCCCGGCGTCGCCCGCGTGCAGAGCCAGATCCGGTATCTGTCCTTCGTGCGCGATTTCTCTTGAACTGCAGCACCGTGCTCGCCGCCCGATGCCGCTTCAGTCGCCGACGGCCCGCGTCACCACTTGCGAGTTGACGTCGCCTGGGCTCCAGCCCGGCAGGATCGCCGAAAAGAGACCGGCGCCCCCGCCTGCGACGACGACGTTGAATCCTCCCGGCCGGAATTTCTTCACCTGAGTGCCTTTGAGTTTGGGTGACACGCCCGGTTGCATGCCATCGAGGCCGATCAACACGCCGTCCGCGTCGACGGTCGTCAACCGGTCGATCTCGTCCTTGAACCGGGCCTTGCTCCAACCCGCCTCCCGGTAGACCCGGTGATGGTCGGGCGCCATCACCAAGACGGCATCCGGACCCGGATAGGATTTCGGATGAAAGATCGCCCGCAGACCGGCCGCGAAGCTGGCTGTCAGCGACTCGGGCGTCCGCGACGTCTGGTCGACGATGCCCTGAACACCGTAGCCCGCATAGAGTGTCACCGCCGACTGTCCCGACGCGACGCCGCGCTCGACCGAAAGAGGCTCCCAGATCGACGCCTCCTCGTTTTCCGCAAAGCAGAAGCCGAGCTTGCCTGGATTGCCGAGGGTCGCGCGGTCGACGCCGCCCGGTTTGCCGCCACCGATGTTGCGAATGGCGAGCTGCAACGCCCGCCCGATGGCTGAGTTGGCGCGATTGCCCTGCCCCAGGGCGTTGACGCCCGCGTTCATGCCGAGCGCCTTCCGAGCAGGCCCGTTCACGATCACGATAGGACCGATGAACATTGTCGTGGCGATGACGCCGTGCAGGCAGAAATCGTCGTCGAGCACAGCTTCGACGGCGGCCAGCAGCACGGGCATGTACTCCGGACGGCATCCGGCCATGACGGCGTTGATCGCCACCTTCTCGACCGTGACCGGCTCGTAGTCGGGCGGCATCTGGCCGAGAACCTCGTGTGGATCGCGTCGCGTCCCGGCGAGCATCCGCCATACCCTGACCGGCGTCGGTGGCACGACAGGCAGACCGTCCGACCAGTCGCGGTCGAACGCTGCCTCGTGCTCGTCCTCCCAAGCGCCGATCTCGACCTTGCGTGCCTTGAAGGCGAAATTGCCGAACTTCAGCGCCAACTCGTCCGCGACGTTCGGATCGACGGTGATCGAGCCGCAGCCGGGGCGTTGTGCGGGAAGTCCGGATCCGAGGCCCGTCAAACCCGTGATCGCCTCCCACTCGGTACGGTCCCATCCGATGGCGCGTGCCGCCTCTCGGCCAGCCTCGAGCTTGAGCAGCGTCGGTACGGTCTCGATTTTCAGGTCCCAGGAGCGGCGAAGCTCGCGGTCGTCGACGACAGGGCCCGCCCCATCCGGAAACGACGGGTCGTCCTGCGAGACGATTTCGATCCTGGCGCCAGACGCCGCGAGCTGGCGAAGGACCGGCTCGACCAGGACGCAGGTCGGGCAGTCGCGCTTGACGACGACGGTCAGTCCATCGGCGGTGGCGGGCATGGGCGGGTCTCCCGGTTGCTGGATCGTGGCCGAGCCTAAAACACCCGGTGGTGGCTTGACCAGCCTGTCAGAGTGCGACCCCGGCGATGCGGCGAGCGCCCGGAACGCAACCATGGCCTGCGGTGTTTGCGAGGACGTTCGTCTTTGCGCAGGCGCAGAGACATTCCAATTGATGAGGCAGGCGATGCCGGTGATCGTCTACGGACGCTTGATCGGGTGAAGCGGTAGCGAGCGCGACCGCTTGCCCGTCGCTGCGAAAACCGCGTTGAGGATGGCGGGCGCCACGACGGCCATCGACGCGCCGCCGACGCCACCCCAGAATTCGCCCGATGGAACGAGGATCGTCTCCACCTTCGGAGCATCGGCCATCCGTAGGACCGGATAGGTGTCGAAATCCCGCTCGACCACCTGCCCGCCCCGGATCGTGATCTCCTCGCCGAGCGTGGCGCTGGTCGCCATCACGACCGAGCCCTCGACCTGGGCCTCGACGAGCCGCGGATTGACGACAGTGCCGCAGTCGAGCGCGACGACGACGCGCGCCACCCGCACCGCTCCTTCCGGCGACACGGTGACTTCGGCAACTGCCGCCGCGTAGCTGCCGACAGACATCATCTGCGCGATGCCGCGATGGAGGCCGGTGGGCGGCTGAGTGCCCCAGCCTGCTCGGGTCGCAGCCGCGATCAGCACAGCCAGATGGAGCGGATGGCCCTTCATCAGGCTGGTTCGAAACTCGAGCGGATCGCGCTTTGCAGCGTGGGCCATCTCGTCGATGAAGCATTCGAGATAGATCCCGTTCTGCGTCGTATGCACGCCCCGCCAGCTGCCAACGGGCAGATGCGTGTTGCGCATGGCGTGGTCGATGTAGACGTTCGGAATCGAGTATCCCATCTGCGATTCGCCGGGTTGCGCGAAAAGCCCCTGAAACATGCGCGGATCGCGGCCGGTCTGGAGGCTGGCGGCGCGTGGCAGGTTCGACGTCAGGATCGACTGCCCGCAGATGCGCATGATGAGACCGGTAGCCTCGCCCTTGTCGTCGAGGCTGCCGCGCAACCGAGCCTGTGTCACGGGCCGATAGTGGCCGTTCTGAGTGTCCTCGCCGCGTGACCATATCAGCTTGACAGGAATCCCAGGAAACTCGCGGGCGATCTGGACGACCTGCCGCACGACGTCCTGTTTAAGTCGGCGGCCGAACGCACCGCCGACCGATGTGGGATGGATCTCGGCCTGCTCGATGGTGAGCCCAGCGGCTTCTGCCGCGGTGCGCAGCGCGGCGTCCAGATTTTGTGTCGGGGCCCACACATCGACGCGGTCGGAACGCCAGATCGCGGTCGCATTCATCGGCTCGAGCGTTGCGTGGTGCAGGAACGGCGCAGCGTAGACCGCCTCGAGTGTTTGCGCCGACGAGCGGAGGGCTTCGAGCGCATCGCCATGCGTGCGACCAACGAAGGCTTCCCGGGTCTCGAGGCCGGTCCGAAGATAGTTGGCGATGCTCTCGCTGCTGATGCCGGCGTCAGGTGATGGGCCCCACGTAATCGCGATGCTGTCGAGCGCGACGCTGGCTTGCCACCAGCTTTCGGCGACAACGGCTACTGCATCGTCGCCGACCGCCATAACCCGCCGCACGCCTGGCATCGTCTCGGCTGCCGCAACGTCGAACGAGATTACCTTGCCGCCTCTCACGGGGGCCGACTTGAGGGCTGCATTCAAGAGGCCGGGCAGGCGCACGTCGATGCCGTAGATGGCGGCGCCCGTGACCTTCGGCTTCGCGTCGAGGGACGCCAGCGGTTTGCCTGCGATGCGCCACCCCGAGACGGGCTTGAGCTGGATCGACGATCTAGCGGGCGGCGCGAGCTTGGCCGCGGCTTCCGCGAAGCGCGCATAGGTCGCCGAACGTCGGGTCGGCTCGTGGAACACCTTCCCCGAATCGGTGGTCAGCTCGATCTTGGGAACGCCCCACGCGAGCGCCGCGGCATCGAGAAGCATCGACCGCGCGGCCGCCCCGGCCTCGCGCATGACCGCCTGACTCGAGCGGACGCTGCGGCTGTTGCTCGTCGAGAAGTCGCCCCAAGCGCGATTCCGCTTGGCGTTTTCGCCCGGCTGGACCAGCGCGACGCGGAGCTTCGTCCAGTCGCAGTCGAGTTCTTCCGCGACGAGCTGCGCTAACCCCGTCACGATGCCCTGTCCCATCTCGGACCGGGCTATCCTGACGAAAATGCGCTCGTCGCTCATGACGACGATCCAGACCCCAATCTCATTCGCGGTGGGAGCTCTTCGGGGGCGCCGGCTGCGCTTCTGTGGTCGGGCTTGGCTCAGTGCAGCAGGCGTTCCGAGCGCAAACGCAAAGCCGCCCGCGATGGCGGTCGCCATCGACATGAAGCTGCGGCGTGTGGGTCTCGGGCGTCGCATGCTCGTTTGCTCAGGTCGGCCGACCTTGTCCTCCGGGTCTGTCAACGCAACGGGCTGACTGGCTCGGCTACGCCGGCTCGTCCGGTATCACCCACGTTCCTCGCCGCCTGGCGGCGCGATGACGGCACCCTGTGCGAGGAGTGCGGCGATCGCATCCGCATCGTAGCCGAGATCCGTCAGAATGCGCCGGCTATCGGCACCGAGTTGCGGTGGACGCCGGTCCGGCTGGGCCTCGACGCCGCGCCAAAGCACCGGTTGGCGCAACGCGCGTCGGTAGGGGGCCTTCTCACTATAACGGGGTTCGAAGAATTTGACCGCCGCCAGATGCGGATCGTCGAGCAGCGAGCGAAGCGAATGCACGGGGCCACAGGGTATGTCGAGGCCCTCGAACAAGGCGAGCCACTCGGCTGACGTCCGATGCCCGAGCGATGCTACCAGAATCTGGTAGAGGTCGTCCGAGCGCTTCGAGCGCTCGGTGTTGCTCTGGAACCAAGTTGCCGACGTGATGTCCTCGCGGCCGAGCGCGTCGAGGACGCGAGTCCACTGCGCCGTGGTGTAGGGCAACAGCGCGATGTAGCCGTCCTTGGTGGGATAGGGCATCCGGTTCCGCGACATCGTGCGGTGATAGCCGAGCGCGCCATCCTCGTCGTAGGTGGCGTGCATGAGGTTCTCGTTTAGGCTGAAGGCGGCCGTGGCTTCGAGCATCGGCATCTCGACGAGTTGCCCCTTGCCCCCGCCGCCGCGCTCGCGGTGCAGGAGCGCGGCCAGCACGGCATAGACCACGTGGAGCGCGCCGACCTTGTCGGCCGTGACCGTCGGATGATAGGCGGGCGCCCCGTCGCGCATCCAGGTCAGCCCGGCGATGCCGCCGGCGGCCTGGATGATGTCGTCGTAGGCAGGCTTTCCGGAGTAAGGACCGTCGCTGCCATAGCCGACTGCCGCGCAATAGACGAGCCGCGGATTGATCGCCTTGCAGGCCTCCCAACCGAAGCCGAGGCGGTCGAGCGCGACCTGCCGCATATTATGGACGAGCGCATCGGCCGTGCCGATCAGGCGGCGCAGGATCTGTTTGCCTTCCTCCGATTTGAGATCGAGGGCGATTGACCGCTTGTTGCGGTTGTTGCCCGCAAAGCCGGCCCCGATCCCAGGCTCGCCATGTGGCGGGTTCCAGCGGTTTTGATCGCCGTCGGGTGCCTCGATCTTGATCACGTCGGCGCCCATGTCGCCCAGGATCTGCGTGGCGAAGGGGCCGAGCAATATGGTCGTGATGTCGATGATCCTGAGGCCGTCGAGTAGTGGGGTCATGGAGGCTTTGGTCCCGGGCGCGAGCTGACCGCTTGTTGTGCCCCAAAGCGACCTGCTCGAACAAGGGGGCGCGTCAATGCTAGGGTCTGTCTCGTCGAACATTGGGGCAACTGGTGCGACAGCCGATGCGATTGAGAAGCGTATCGCTGGCGGTCGGTCGAGCCGCCAATGGTGGGCGCTACAGGGATCGAACCTGTGACCCCTACCATGTCAAGGTAGGTCTCGTACCGTCAAGTCCCCAATTTCCGGGCCTTTCCAGCCGATCGTACCGTCACCAGCAGCACCGTTATCGCCTTTTGTTCTGCCTATTCCGGTTCATTGAACCGCCGACCCCTACCTAGAAATGAGGGGTAAGATGAGAGATCTACAACTTAAAAGTGTCAACTGAAAGCCCAGCCTCCGGCACGACCTCGCACGAAGGCATCGCGGTCCTTGACCGCGTCAGGGATCTCCACGCCGAGGACGGGCGCGAGGTGCCGGATGTTGGAGGCGATCAGGTCACCCCAGGTGCGACCGTGCGCTTGGTCGATCGCCGGCAGCTCGCTGACGAGGAAGCGGATGAAGTCCGAGCCGATCCGGGACAGGAGCCGCCGCTGGGGTGCAGGGAGAAGGATGCCAAGCGCAGCGAGGAAGCGCTTCATGTCCTCGGTCGTGATGTCCTCGAGCCGCTGGGCGCCCCCGATGTGGCACGACAGCTTATCGGTGACGCTGCGATCGAGCCGCGTCGGGAGCACGTCGTAGCGCGGCGCCAGGACGGGTGTCGGCGACAGGTAGAGCAGCCCCAGGTTCTTGGCGTGCGCGTCCGTGTTACCCACGAGGAGATCGAACAGGGTGGCCGCGATGAAGGTGTAGCGCGAGACCACAGGGCGCCTGGTCTGGTCCAGCACCCACGAGATCGCATCCGCATCGAAGCGACGGCGCCCGCTCCCGTCTCTTTGATACTTCAGGGCCCGCGGCAGCCCGAGGGCCTGGGCGAAGTCCTCCTGGTGGATCCTGATGATCCGACCCTGCTGGTCTCGTGAGCGGTCGAAGCGTGTGATCAGGAGCGCGTCGATGTTGCCAATGACGCGGTGCTCCACCTGAGCCGTCTCGAGCTGGAAGCGGCGCGACAGGGTCATGGCCGCACGCTCGAACCGTACCTCCTGGGGCCGGTCACGATCCGGCACCTTCAGGATGTGCGTCGTCGGTGCGCCACCCCGCGGCTCCGCGAAGCGTCCATCGGGTAGCAGGGTCAGCGCGATCTTGCCGCGTACCCCGGCCAGGGGCGATGGGTCTCGGCGCTCGTCCGGCAGCCTTTGTCCACGGTGGAGCGCGTTGACGACGTCGACGAGCTGCTCGTCCGACAGCGGCGTGTAGTCGGCTTCGAGGTCGCCTGGGATCTTCGCGGGTGGCGCACCTTGCGGCAGGACCGAGATCGCGCCAGGGCAGTCGGCACCGAGGTGAAAGAGGAGGCCCACGATGTCATCGTGGGCCAGCCCTTCGCGAGCCTTGACGCGAAGGAGCTGGTCATCACGCTCTTGGAGCAGGTTCTCGAAGAAGGCCCGGGTGGGGACGTCGCCGAAGGGCTCATCGGTCAAGGGTAGCGATAGCGAGACCCCGTGCGCCCGCGGATGCTTCAGAAAGCCGTGCTCGTAGGCAAAGGCGATGGCGCCCTTCTCATCTCGGACCAGCTTGCCGACAGGCTCGTCATGGCCGTCGAGGCGGACGTCGAGGACCAGATCAGGCACCGTCAGCGCTCCTTGGCCACGAGGTCGATGCCGGCGGCGAGCAGCACGGTGAGCACGCGTCCGATCTCAAGCGTGGGCTTGCCACGCTCCAGCTCGGAGACGAAGCGGCGCCCAACACCCGCGAGGTCGGCGAACTCCTGTTGGCTCATGCCCCGCTTCGTGCGAACAGACCGGACGAGGGCGCCGAGGTCTTCCGGCGAGGCGATGGGCTCAATGACGACTTCAGCCTCAGCTGCCTGCCCGGGCACGGGGATGTGCTGCCGGGCCAGCCCTTGAACGATGCCTCGCCCTCGGACGACGTCCCGCAAGATCCGCTGGCCAGCAGACAGCAGCGGGCCGCCGATCAAATCCTCAGGTGCCTTCTGTCGCTTGGTCATCGTGATCTGCTCCCGTTCGGGAACATAGTCTGCGAGGATCAGGTAAACAAGCGCTTCTGATCCCGAACGGTATCAATGGAGGCCACGGCGCCAAGTCAGGGGGTAAATGATCCCGAACGGGATCACACGTTGACATTCGTCCACCAATCAGACAAATGCACCCTCCATGAACAAGCAGTCCACGGGACGCGGCCCAGGTCGCCCCCAGCTACCGCCCCAGACCCTCTTCGCGCACTGGATGCACGAGATGGGCTACGCGACGATCGAGGAGGCCGCCGAGGCGCTCGGCATCTCGCGGTCGCGCTGCGCCTCCCTGCGCACGGGCAACGCGTACATGCCGGGCAGATCGGCGGAGCCTGACCAGGAGCTGCTGCTCGCCATGGCCGCCTTGAAAGCGGGGCTTCCTCCGTACTGTAGAAAATAAGCAACACCTTGAGATTTACGCCCGGCAGAGGCAGTTCGTCGTTGACCAATTAGTACGAATGGTGGATTATTTGTCCATCGACGCTTCCTCAGGGCGTCGACGATCCGACTCTCGCTGGTCGATCAGTTGGTGGTGATGATGGTGGTGGTGGTGGTGGTCTCGCCCGCCCGGTCCCGCAAGGGAGGGCTCAACACGGAGAGACGACAATGTTGAAATATGAATCCTTGGGCTCGGATCCGACCGAGATGATCGGAAGGGTCGTTGTTGACCTCGACCGGCTGACGTTGCGCGACCACGCAGGCCGCGAGCTGGCCACCGTGCCAGCAACGATCCAGCTCGACTGGCTGGAGAACCTCTGGTTCATCAATCAGGTCGTCATCGACCGGCGTGACCTCGGTGGCGTCGACATCGGTGTCCGCGCCGACAAGCTCGGCAAGATCGAGCTGCGCCTGAGGGGCCGCTTCAAGGGACAGCGAGTCAACAACGGCGACGTCGACTACGTGCGCACCGTCTCCAAGCTGGAACCGAAGACGCGCACCGCGCTCCACCGCCTGTGGGTCGAGCACCGCGCCGAAGCGCTTCGCGAACGCAGCGCGGCTTGAGGGAGGCTCAGATGTCGTACCAAGACGAGTATTCCTGGCCCGCCCGTCTCCGCCGCTGGGGCGAGATGAGCAGCAACATCACGCGGATCGCGGCGACGATGATCGCCGGCTACTTCGTGGTCACAATAATCCTCGACCTGAACGAGCGCGCGCTCAAGTACAATCGCGCCGTCGAGATCGGGCTCATCAGGGCGAGCGATCCACGCCTTGCGCCTCCGCCGCCACAGCCGCGCGCCGAGTCGTCGAAGAAGTAAAGCCCTGGTTGACCCCCAATAGCCTCTACGCTGAACTGACCCCGACCGATCGATTCGGTCGGCGCCGCGTAGAGGCGCTCAAGTGGCCGCGGCGTCTGCCCGACGGATCGGGATGTGAGCGGCATGTAGTCCGGGGCGCGGCCCGCGTGGTGGTGGTGTTGGTTCCCGAAATTCGTCATCTGTGAAGGGGGACGCATGTCCGCTGTGCTGGGCGCGTTGAGCGCCGAACTTGATGCTGCTGTTGTTGCTGTGACCCGTGCTGAAAAGTCCCGGGACAACTGTGATGCTGAGACCGAGGAGCTGACCTTGGTCGCCCGATCAATCCTCGACGCTGATCTGGGTGGCGGTGCCGAGGCGCGCAAGCTACGCCTTCGCGCGCTGGAGGCGACTGGTCACCTGAGCGAGGCCCACCCCATGGTGCGGCGTGCCGTCGAGATGATGGCCCTCTGAGGCAGGGGTAGGTCGGAGAGATGCGGCCGTCGGCACCTAGCCGGCGGCCTTCTTGCTGTCTGCTCGCCAAGGGCTAACCAGAGTCTGACGACAAACACTCGAAAGTTGGGACTGCCGGTCGTGGCTTGAGACGACCAGCTGCGGCTCGCGCACCTGACCGCGGCCAAACCGACCCGAGACCCTGGCGAGCAATGCCCCCTTAACGGTCGCGGAGTAGACAGATGCTCACATTGCACATTGCACAGGGGGGGGGTCTTATGAGAGAGCCGGACAACCGACGGCGAGCGCCACGCGAAGCGACTGCGCAGTTAGCCACGATCACCTTGAATGACCAGTCGACGCTACCCTGTGGCGTGCTCGATCTCTCTGATCTCGGGGCGCGTCTCAACCTACCTGACGTAGATCGTCTGCCAGCAGCGTTTAACTTGCGGATCGAAAGTCTGGCTCGGGAGCTGTGGTGCGTCGTTGTGTGGTGCAACGGCGACCAAGTTGGCGTCGCCTTTGCCGACCGGCCTAGCGGAAGCTGATCGTCGAGATCAGCGCTCACGGCGGCCCGTCGTTAACCGATCAGTAATGGGGTACTAGTACCTTGAGCTGGCTGGCGTCGCCTTCCCACCTCCCGCTGGCAAGTTGCGCACCTCCGCCCAGCCTCTTCCACCGGAGGCTGGGCACTTTTTTTGGGTAGGCAGTACCTCCTCAACGGGATGCACCTTGCACCCAAGGCAGCCTTCGAAGCCGCGCCCGCGTCCTTCGCGAAGTCTCAACGTATCTACGGCATCAATAACATCGTGGTGGTTCCGCACACGCCGCCTCTCTCCGCGACGGCCAGCCCTTGCCTTCCCCCCCCCGGCTGGTCGTCGCGCCCTTTTCCAATCCTTGATCGAAGAACGGATCGCGCCCGGCGTCCTCTAGGTGCCATGCCGCCTGGAGCGGGAGGGGCCATGAGTCCAGCTTCGAGCTGAGAGGCCGGCAAAACAAGAGGGAGTTGATCCGCCACGGCGAGCCCTTTGGGAGGCGTCGGTGCTCGAGCCGTGGCGGATGAGGCGATCACTGCCGCTCGGTTGGGAGCACGAGCTTCACAGTGACATGCAACAAGGTGTCGAGGCCCCGGAGGTGCCCGGCGCCGAGATGGTCTCCGCTTCTTGAGTGAGGAACACATGCCGCTCTGCGGCTCGACATTAGGGCGTTCTGCCACCGGACGATGCGCCGGCTGTCACGGAGCTGTTTAGCAGCGCGGCATGAAGACATCGTGAGCCTCACGCGCAGAATTCACGTAAATCTCACGCGCGTGATGGAACAAGCCGCCGACCCATGAGGTGAAGCAACACGCCTGACGCGGTGATGAGCTTGCGGACCCATCACGACAGCCTCTGGTGGTATCGCAGGAAATCGGGAGACGCCGCCATCATGGCGGCGGCGACGCGTTGGGCGAAACGCGCTCCCTTCACGCTGCATGGAGTGATTCTCGATCGTCGTACAGCGATCTCTCTCGAGGCAGGTACGGGTGGCGAGATCAGTCGCCGGAGTCCCAGCGAAGCATTGCGCTGTACCTGGCCCGGCGCTTTGCGCCCTCGCAAGCCCCGGCTTGATCGTCAGCGCGGTGTGATGGCAGCGTAATCCGTCGCGGCCTCAGCAGCAGATAGGTCGTGCGCCACCTGAAGGTTGAGCCAGAAGCGCGGGTCCGTCTTGAAGTAGCGCCCAAGCCGAAGGGCCGTGTCGGCGGTAACACCGCGGCTCTCGCGCACGATGTCGCTGATGCGGTTCGCCGGCACGCCGATCGCTTCGGCGAGTTGCCGGCTGCTGAGGCCGAGCGGCATCATAAACTCTTCGCGGAGCACTTCGCCAGGGTGCGTCCGGATCCGGGTGCGTGCCATAGGTGCCTTCCTAGTGATAGTCAACGATCTCCACGTTCTCAGGACCGTCATCGGTCCAGCGGAAACAGAGGCGCCACTCGTCGCGGCGGGCTTCTGACCGTGCTTAGCGCCGCCCCAAGCCCGGTCCCTTCAGGGCCGGGAGGATGTCAGATCCTCTTGGCCCTGAGGGGCCTAGCTTGGGGCTGCGGTCTTGTCATGTATCGGAACTCATCGGATAATCCGCATGGCTACTGGAGGGGACACGCCATGAGACGCTTTTTGCTGCCTGAATTGCGCTACCTTGCCGGGCTCATTCGAAAGGAAGGAGGGGAGATGAGGGTTGAGGTGGTGAAAAAGTTGTTCGACGAAAACACTTTGCTGACCGGGACCCGCCAAGACCACAAGGTTTTTGACGGGGTCATCGACAATGTCATCGAGACGATGCGCATCAACGGCGATGACATGGAAGCCACAGTCGACACGGCGACGACGCTGCTGGACTCGTTGTATGATGAATATGAAACCCGCGAGAACTATTGGGGCATGGCAACCTTTGACCGGATGCTGGAGTCAGACCCAGAACTCGCCGCGGCGATGCGGGATCAGTTTGGTCTGCAGCGGATCGACGGGGCAACCTTCGAGGCCGTTAAAGGTCGCAAGTTGCCGGACTACACGAAGCTGCCGGAGAATGCCCCGCGCAGCGCAATCATGTCCGACGAGGAGTATGAGGCCATCAAGCCGTTCTTGACCGTTCCGGGATTGCCCGGAAGCCCGTTCAAGAATTAAGGCGACCCAGTGCCCGACGGTCCGGCGGCCACTTAGAGCCGCCGGAGGCTGGCGCCGAAGCGCCTGAGCCCGCCGCCGAGCTGCCTCATGACGGAGCGGCTGCCACGGCTCACGCTCCGCAGGTGGCGGTGCACACCGGCTGCTGTGCCCATTTTTATCTCGGCATTGTAATACCGCCCCATCGACGCTGCCTGGATGAAGGCCCGCGCATCGTCCCATCCCACGCCGGGGTAGGTGTAGGTGCGCGGCGCGCTCCTGCCGCCCTGCATCGTGATGTCGAGGTTGCCGTCGGCACGGGTCCAGCGCACGCGTGTGATGAAGGAGCTGCGCGAGACGGGCACGTCGACGACGTCCTCGTTGCCACCCAGCTCGCGCATCTCGCGCGCTGTCGCGTCACGACCGGCCACCACCTTGGCTCGAGCGAAGGCGCCACCGAGGGCGCGAGCGATGACGAGGGCCACGATCAGCCTCCTCCGCGCGGTTGGCGCCGATCCGGAACGAGGTGCCCACGAAAGCCAGCGCTTGCGTGATTGTCGGCATCCCAATCCTTGGTGCGCTGCAGGAGGTCGCCGTAGGTCATCTGTTCTTGGCGGTAGCGCATGCCCTCTTTCGTTTCTCGGACGCTCGGCCTGCTGCGCTCAGCGCTGCCAGGGATCAACCAATCCATGATTCGGATACCCAGCGTGTCGTCGTGCCTTGACCGGATGTCCCTCTCCTTGGCTTCCATGGCCGTTCTTGCGGCCCTCAGGTTGGCCAACCGCTTGTCAAGATCCTGGGCCTCCTTCGGCAGCTCCCCTGCGACACGGGGTGGGACACCTTTTGTCTGCAGCTCGGCATCTCGAGCGAAATCCCACTCGCTCTGCAGGTGGTGCATGGTCCTCCCGTTGAGATGGACGCCGGGGTCCTTCGCGGCTTCCTCGGTAGCATTCGGGATGAATGCACCAAAGGCGAACTGCGTGCGCGCGTTCGGGTAATGACTGAATTGACCGTGAGCGGCTTGTGGCGCTGCGAACGCGCCTAGCCTGCTGTAGCTGTCTCCGTCCGCCACGATCTTACTCCGCCAGCAGCGAGCGCAGGTACTTCATAGCGCTCTCGGCCTGTGACGGCTTCGGCTGCGGCGGTGCGCCCGCCTGCTCCGTCTCGAGCTTTTTGAGGAGCGCTCCCGCGTCGCCGGATGTCTTGCGTGCTTCCTCCGCGGCAGCCGCGTCCTTGGCCTGCTTGCCATGCACCTTCTCGTAGGCGTCCCACGTGCTTGGCGCGGGAACTTCCTTCACCCCGGCCTTCTGCCGCACGATGTTGAGCAACTCGTACATTTCGCGGCGGGCGTCCATGAGCGCCTCCCATCGCTTCGGTCGCCTTCTCGCCCTCCTTCTCGGTGATGGCGCCAGCCCCCTTCAGGCTCTCGAAGGCCTGCAGGAAGGCGTTGCCCTGCACCTGCTTGATCTTCGCGACGAGATTCTCGGTCTCCGGGATGACCGTCTCGGGGAACTCGACCTTGCCGCCGCCCGCGAAGGGGATGAAGCCCTTGACGTTGTTGATGGTTCCCTCGAGCCCGCGCCACGCCTTGTTCTCCCAGCCTGTCAGGCTGGACAGATTGGGGTGGGAGACGATGTCATCGAGGAGGCCAAGGACGCGACCAATCCGCTGCTCAGCGGCTGGCATCGCATCGATGGCTTTGGCCTTGGATTCGGCTGAAATGGTCGCCGACTTCTCAGCGGCAGTCTGGGCCGCCTTTGTCTCGGGGTGCTGCTCGATCTGCTTTGCCGCAGCCGCGGCCAAATCCTTGGCATTCGGGTCGGCGTCCCTCCCATGGAGATCGAGGTAGTAGGCATGATCCGCCTTGAGCCTTGCGAGTTCCGCGCCCGGCGCAGGAGCCGCACTCGCAGGGGCGGGGCTCGAGGCCGGAGCCGAACCTTGCGGAGGAGCGGCGGGTGCAGATGCTGGTGCTGTCAGTGCAGGGGCAGCTGAGGCTGGCTCAGCTGGCGTGGCAGGCGCGCTCCCTGGCAGCCCAGGATCGGGAAGGGCCGAGCGCTGAACCGGGTCTGGAGCCGCGGACACAAACCCGCCCGGAGGTGCGGACGCTGCGCCTGACACGGCAGGGCCACCGCTGCCGACCGCTTGGATCGCTGGCGTGGCCACCGCCTGCCCAGGTGGAGGAGACGGTGAAGTCGTATCGCCGCGGCCGTGCCGAGCATCGACCGCTGCCTTGCGCGTCGCCATCTGCTTCTTCTGCAGGTCGAGGACGCTGATCTGGCCGAGCTGTGTCGCAAGTGACTTGAGCAACGCCGTCCTGTCACCGCTGCGCTGCGCATCGACCGCGGCGTTGCGGGTCGCAGCCTCAGATGCGGCTCGAGCGCCGCCTGTGCCGTCACGCATGCCAGGGTGGTAGCCTGCGATCGTCGTCCCGATGCCGGCGAGGGCGGGCCCGAGGATGTCGGCGAAGATCTGGGAGCCCGTCTTCGGCTTCGGCTGCATCGCGTCGGCCATAGCGCCGTAGAGCTTGCCAATCGAGACCGCGCCTTCGCCGCCACCAACCGCATCGATCATGGCTCGGAACTCAGGCGAGACCCCCGAGAGGTCCGGCTTGGTCGCCGGCAGCGATGTGTGAGGTGCCGGCACGCCCTTGAGACCCGCATCCATGCGTCCTGGAAAGGGGGCCGCCTGTGGTGCCGGCCCGAACGCGCCTTGACCGCCGCTCGGATCGAACACAGCGGGCTGAGATCGAAACGAGCCGATCACGTTGCCCACGTCGTCGAGGATGTCGTCGCCACGAAATTGCATGATCACGCGCTCCCGAATGCACCGAATTGCTGCTGCTGGGGGTCGTTGAAGAGGCGCGAGCCGAGCACGGAGCCGCCCGCCAGTTGGGTCAGGGCCTGTGCCCCTTGCGCTTGTCGTGCCTGGAGGTTCTGCAGCCCCTGAGCTGTCTGGGCGGCCTGCTGCTGGAGGCTCTCGGCGGCAGCGGCGCGAGCCCGATCGTCAGCCTCATTCGCCTTCGTGAACGACGCCATGAAGGACGTGAACGGGCTCTGGCCGCCCTTGCTGTCCTCCGGCGTCGCGAAGATGGCTTTGAGAGCCTCGGCCATGGATGTCCCGCCAGGACGTGCCTCAACCCCCGCCCCCGCCGACGCGAGCGTTGAGGGTGGCGGAGCTACCTGGACGGGACGTGGTGCCGCCGGAGGCGTGCTTGAGTGCGCGATGATCGGCGAGGCGTGGGGTGTGGTGGGGTTCGCGCCAGGAGCGGCGGGAGTGTTCCCGGCTACAACCCCAGCCGGGCCGAGCGGATCGCCCGCTGGCGATGACGGGGCTACGCGTCCTGAGGCATCGGCGACAGCGGTGGCAGGGGTGGCTCCGCTCTGGCCCTTGTAGGCAACCGAGAAGCCACCCTCCGGCGCCAGAAAGGCGTGCCCGGCATCCGTGTGGACCTGATTCCGATACTGACCCGATTGCGGGTTGTAGCCCGTCCACTTCGGCCAACTGTAATACTTCGACGAATTGCCGACATAGATCGGGTTGCCATTCTTGTCGGTGCCGGCCTGCCGGACGCCGCCGGACAAGTTCAGCATCGTCTTGGGGTGGGCCAGGAAGTGCGTGGCGCCGCCAACGGGGTCTTCCTCCAGCCCCTGTGCGCGACGCTCGGCCCATTGGGTCAGGTTGCTGAACTCCGGATGCTTGAGCAGCCGGTCCAAGCGCGCCTGCTGCGCAGGCTCGATTGTTGGTTGATAGATTGGTCTCGACACATGCTCGCCGAGATCGACGCGCTCACGCGCCGAGCGGTTGATCATCGCACCAAGGGCATTCCTGGCCATGGCTGGGTCGGCTCGATCCGCCTCCATCAGCGCCATCAGGGCAGCGCGCTGATAGGGGTTGAGTGCTGCCCATCGCGGGTCCGATGTTGTCCAGGTGCGTGCCATGGGTCACCCGTCCATCAGTTTCTTGGTGGCCGTAGCCGTGAGCACGAGGGCCGCGGCGGCCAAGTCGGCACCGCTCTGCTTGCTCCACAGCACGCGGATGCGGTCGTCAGCGTCCGTGTAGACGATGCAGACGTCCTTCATGCCGTCGGCTTGCGCGGTGCCGAGCGCCTCGCTGATCGTCATCAACGGGGTGGCCGGCGGCGTCGGATGGGCGACGATCTTCGAGGCCGCTTGTGCTGGGTTCTGGCTCACGCTGTTGCCTCCTCGCCCTGACCCGACTTCAGGCCGCGAGTCCGGACCTCGAGACCTTTGATCGCGCTGGCGATGTGCCCAAGCATCGAGGTGACGTCGATGCCCTTGTCGCCACTGGCGAGCGTGGGTGCGGCTTCCTCGCCGAATAGCTCTTCGATGTCTTGAGCCATGGGACCAACATGGCGCTCGTCATCGACGCCCAGGCGTTCCTGGGCCTCGTCGGTGTACGCCCACGAGCTGACCGGCAGCTCGGCGAAGGCCCCGAGCGACTGCTCAGGATCGACGTCGTCGCGGATCTCCTCCTTGGCTGTGACGTCGGAGAGGGCAGCCAGGGCCGGCATCCAGGAGCCCGCGCTGCTGCCGAGGGCCGAGATGCCGGCGCCCATGATCTGGCTGCCCTTGCCGGGGCCGCCCGTTTGGGTCGACGTGCTGACGCCCGATGATGGGAAGGCGGCTGCGTTGCCCGAGTTGGCCGCCATCGCCTGCATGGCGATGTTAATGGGATATTCCCACTGCCGGCGCAGCTCGGCGTTGGCCGCGTCCCGCGTCTTCTGGTCGACGCCGCGGAGCAGGTCGCCCGTCTGATTCTGCAGCTGGGCCTGCTGGCTGGCGAGCACGTTGCCCTGCTCGGCGAGCTTCAGCTCGTCCTCGAAGGCCCGTTGGGTCTCGTCGTTCTGCGCTCGATTGATCGTGAGGCCGTGGCTGTCGATCGCGAGGTTGTTGCCGATCTCAGCCTGACGAGCCGCGACGGCATCCTTGTAGCCCTGCTCGCGCGCACCGGTGACGAACCGGCTGGCGCTGTCGCCGAAGTTGCGAGCGAACTCGCCTTCGAGCAGGGCTTGGCGGGAGCCGCCGAAGGCACCCGCGGCATCGGCGCTGTGGCCGGCGTCGCGCAGCTGCTTCTTGAACTGGGTGGTGAGGTCGTCGAGCCCCTGGTCCACCACCATGTCGGTGTGCGGGTTCTGGAAGCGCGCAATATCCTCGGTCGAGAAGGCTCCGACGTGCGTCTGCTCCACCGGCAGGTTGGATCGGTAGTAGTTGGGCCCACCGAGGGCCTGGGCGTTCGAGTAGTTCGCCTCGTAGCCGGGTGCGCCGTCGACGGTGTTGACCGCCTTGTTGTGGAACGCGTTGAGCGGCGCCACCTGCTCGGCGCCCATCTGGTGGTCGCGGGAGTAGTCGAACTCAGGGTACTCCCTCGGCGAGCCATCCGGCATGGCGTAGTCGAGGAAGCCCGTCATGAGCTTGTCAGCGCGTTCAGTGACGCGCGGGTCCGGCGAGTTCTTGGTCTCGGTCGTCGACTTGACGGCGCTCGATCCACCCATGGCAGTCCTCCGTGCGAGCCGCAGATGCGCGCTTGGCGCAAGTGCATGTGCTGTTCGGAGGACGAGGAGGAGAGGCGGAGCAGGGCTCGACGCGAGAGACCCTATAGCACGAGATGTTGGCCTCGCCTAGAGACGGCGGTCCAAGCCTTTCACATTCCTGCCTCAGTAAGCGTGTGATTGGCGTAAGCAATCGTCACGCAAGAGAGACCCATGGCTTGGTGCTTCCGGTACAGGGTAAAGACGGCCACCCGCTTCGCAGTCCCTGAAAATGGCTACGGGGTTCTGTCTCTGCCAAAATTTCCAGAGATCACGGTCACGGACGGCCAAGCTGGCACTTCTTCGAGTGATCAAGCCGCCGAGCAGCGGGAAGACGATCGCCCCGCTCCCCCAAGCCGCTGGAAGATTTTCAAGTGCTGCGGGTTTGATACCGAGGACGATGCCAGAAGAGCTGGCGAGTTGTTAGGTGATGTGTTGGCCGCAGCCGGGGCGAGCGAGCAATGGGGGATTCACGTCGGACACAACCGATCGACGCTTCAATTCAGTACTGAGATCAATGCCGCCGTGTTGGCAGCAACGGGAGTCGAGCCTCGTGGCGAGATACATGGGCTAGACATCTACAGAGCCGGCACAGTCGGATACTTTAGATCGAACATGGTTCTCTCGACCTCCCCTAGGCCGTTGGCCACCCTCGAGGCGGGCGTGGCGGTATGGTGCGAGCCGACCAGAGTGTTTTCCGAGCGCCATCGGACTTGCGCTGCCTTGCTCAACGACTCTTTTTTCGTGCCGCACACCGAGGCGCAATTCATTCTGCGGGTATCCGCAGTAGAGGCGCTATGCGATCCAGCCGACGTTGGCGAGGAGTATCGGCGCGTCGTCGACGAGCTTGAAACTCACCTCGCCAACGTGACAACGGACGGTGACGTGCTCGCCGCTCTGGGCAGCCAACTGAAGTGGCTCAAGAAGCAGTCAGTACGGCAGGCCTACCTGAGGAAGTTCGGCTCACGGCTCTCGGAAAGCGATGCGAAGGCCTTCGACGGGCTTTACCAGAAGCGCAGCGCCTACGTTCATGACGGCAAGGGACGCGGCGACCTTGCTGCGGCGAACAATGAGGCGCTGGACCTAGCTGTTGCTCTTTACAAGGCTGATGTGGCAGCCCACCAAGAGCTAGCGGGCACCGCGGGGGCAACCCTGGGGTCGTAACAGGATGGACTGGGGCATCACGATCCGCGCTCGATCATGCCGGCCACAGTCGAGCGCGCCGCATTGATGAAGTGGCTCCTCACGTACTCGAATCCGTAGCAACTTAGGCACGAGGGGCGGGGACGTATCCGTCTCCATGGCAAGTGCCGCAGACATCCACGACACCATGCGGGCTCACCATGGGCTTCCCACGGCACTTAGGGCACACGCTCACATTGCCGGAGCCACCGCAGAGTGAGCAGTCGGGGCCAGAGTACGTCGCGCCGCGCTCCACTCTCCTAGGCGCTCCAAAGCCCTTGCAGCTCGGACAGGTCTGGGTGTCGGGGGCCAACGGTCAAGCCTCATATCGGTTGTGGACCAGATCACGCACCTGACGCTCCGTGCTCGATCAGTTTACTCGCTCCAGGGGAGGGCGCATAGATGAAGTTGCTCCCCACGTACTCGAAGCCGCACCTCTCAACGAAGAGGTCTTTCAGCTCCGCCCTGCCGTCGCCGTAGTCGATGCAGAGCCGGGCCGGCAGCCCGAGCCGATCGCAGGTGGCGCGGAGCTTACCGATGAGCTGCTCCGCCACGCCGAAGCGCCGGTAGGGCCGGGCCACATAGAAGTGCTGGTTCTCGATCGCGCACGGGCCAGGGTTCCATGTGAACGAGACCACGGCGCACAGGAGCACGCCGATCACGGCCTCGTCGTCGAGGGCCACCCACGTCATGCCGTGCGCGATCACGTCGAGCCCCTTCCTGCGCGCAAAGAGCGGATCGACCGGCGGCAGCTCACGGTTCGACTCCGCATGGGCGAGCCGCATCAGCGCGACGATGTCATCGACGTCATCCAGCTTGGCCATGCGGATCGTGATGACCCGCTTTCTCCTGAGCGGCGTCGGCACGGGCTCGGCCTCCGCCTCGATGTGTCCCAATTCCCCCATCGCGATCCCCATCAGTGCGTTCTCTACAACTTAATTCCAAGATGAACGGCTCGTTCAGGACTCCGGCAGCTCGGTGTGCTAGTCCTTCCGTTCAGAGAAAGATGGAGGGCCAAGCATGTTCCAAGTCCTGATCACCATCGTACTCCTGGTCGCAGGCGCCTCGGTCGCCGTGGCGGGCTATTCCGTGGTCAGCCTCATCGAGACGGACCAAGCTGCCCAAGTCGAACGTGGCGGTGGCGGCGTGGTGGATAGCGGCGGCGGTTGACGGCATCAGCGCCTACTTCAGCCGGAACGGCGCGAAGGCGCCCATTGGTGCCGGCGCCGGTGGCATGGGCGGCGCTGGTGCTCCAAGCGCCGGCTGAGATGGCTGCATCGCCGATCCGAAGGCTCCGAGGCCGCCACCGATCCCCTTGGCGAAGGCCGACTGCTCCTTCTCCGACATGCGCTCCCACCAGTTGGCTGGCCGGCTCGTCGTATCCCAGCTCGCCGGCTCCTGCGGTGTCAGCGGCGGGGCGATGTCGGCAGCCGTCTGTGGTCCAGGCACCATCCCGGGTGCTGGCATCTGCGGCTGCCCAAGCGCACCTGCGCCCTGGCCACCCAACAACTGTGCGAGCCAGTCCATCACCCGATCCTCCCTGCCTGCCGCATGTCATCGAGAAGCGTCGCCAGGACCACCCTGACGTCCGCGAGCGTGCCGGCGGTCGCATCGAGCGTCCGCTGTGGCGCCGCGTTGTTGGTCACGCCGTAGCCCTCGGCCAGGATGCGCTCGAGACTCTGCAGCCGCTGATCGATGATCTGCAGAGTGAGCGCCATGTGGCTCGGATCGTATTGGTCTGTTGGTTGCGGGATCGGCAGCGACATTAGCCACGGGCTCCATCAGGCCTGACCGCGGCGCGCATCACGCCGAGGCGGAAGTCATTGTTGGTTGAGCTGCTCGACATGCGGAACCGGATCGAGCGGCCACGCGCCCGCACGCTCGTCTTGCCGACGCCGAGCGTCATGGTGCGGGCCGGATTGGCGCCAGCGCCCTCCACCGGGTAGCGACGCGGCAGCAGCTCGAGCGTCGGCGAGCCCGACAAGCGCTCCCAGTCCGGGATGAGCTTGCGCACGCGCATGAAGAGGTCACCCTGCTCCAGCTCGACCTCGCCCGTCTCCAGCTCCCACGCGATCGGCGCACCGTTGCCATCGATCCCGCCTTGCTCCTGCAGGAAGATGGCGCCGGAGGCATCCGTGGCGACCGGGCTCGTCACCGAGACGTTGGCGTCGATCCAGCAGGTGCGGGCGAGCGTGCCGAGGCTCCAGCCATCGCTGTTGACGGCAACGTGGCGGGAGTTTTCGGCGCCGTCCCGACGGTCGGGGTAGAACCAGAGGATCTCGCCGTGCTTG
>LNDR01000358.1 GCA_001464755.1 Rhizobiales bacterium Ga0077524 | reverse complement strand
CAGGAGGGCCAGGACGTGAAAGCAGGTGATCTCCTCGCCGAGATCGATCCAGCAACCTACCAAGCCGCACTCGACCAGACGGCCGCACGGCGGGCGATCACCGCGACTCAGCTCGCCAATGCCAAGCGCGACTACGAGCGGATGGCCAAAATTCCCAGCGTTATGGCCCAGAAGACCATGGACACTCAGGAGGCACAGGTCGACCAACTCGAGGCGCAGCTCAAAGCCGACGATGCAGCCATCGCCAGCGCCCGCACAGTGCTTGGCTACACGCGGATAACGTCACCAATCAACGGGCGCACGGGCCTCAGGCTTGTCGACGAAGGCAATCTCATGCGCTCGGGGGATGCCGGCATCGTAACCATCACCGAGATCGACCCAATCGTCGTGCTGTTCACGTTAGGCAAGTGGCGTCGTCGTCGTCCAGGCCTTGCAAGCAGACGGACGGGACGTCATCGAGACCGGCGCGCTGGATGTGATCGACAATCAGATCGATGCCACGACCGGCACCATCAGAATGAAGGCAAAGTTCCCGAATACTCGTCGTTTGCTGTGGCCCGGACAGTTCGTCAACGTGCGCATCCGTACCGATACACTGCAAGGCGTGGTGGCCGTGCCGACAGCCTCCGTCCAGCGCGGTCCGGCGGGGACGTTCGTGTGGGTCGTAGGAGCGGAGAGTGCGGCCACAGTGCGGCCGGTCGAGACCGGCCTGACGACCGAAACCCTCGCGGTGATCGTCAAAGGTCTCGAGGTTGGCGAGCAAGTCGTCACCACCGGCTTCGCCCGCATCGCCGACGGCGCGCGGCTGATCGTTCGCGACGCGCCGGCCTCGACGCCGGTTGGGTTCGTGGCGCCGCCGCGCGCAAAGCGTGGCGAGAAGGGCGACGGCGGGGGCGATAGAGGCAAGCGACGGCGTGAGCGCGAGGGGGCCGAGGGTCGCCCGGCGACTGAAGCACCCCCGGCCAATGCTGCCAACGTGATTCCGCAAACGAGCGAGGCACCGAGGGCGCAGACTGGCGCGACGCGATGAGCGTATCGACCCCGTTCATTCTCCGACCGGTCGCGACCCTACTCCTGACAATCGCGATCGTGCTCGCAGGCGTGCTCGGCTACCGGGCGCTGCCCATCGCCTCCCTGCCACAGGTCGAGTTCCCGACCATCCAGGTCACGACCGAGCTGCCGGGTGCAAGCCCCGAGACGATGGCGAACCTCGTCACCGCGCCACTCGAGCGTCAGCTCGGCCAGATCTCTTCGCTCGAGGTGATGACGTCGTCGTCGTCGCTGGGCATCAGCCAGATTACGCTCCAATTCCGGCTCGGGCGCGACATCGACGCCGCCGGACAGGACGTGCAATCGGCGATCAACGCAGCTGCGTCGACGTTGCCCCGGACGCTGCCCTATCCACCGACCTTCGCCAAGGTGAACCCGGCCGACGCGCCGATCGCGACTCTGGCGTTGACGTCGGATACCCTCTCGCTGCGCACCCTCTCCGATATCGCCGACACCCTCATCGCGCAGCGGCTCGCATCCGTATCGGGAGTTGGACGGGTCGCGATCGAGGGCGGCGTCAAGCCAGCGGTTCGCATCCAGGCTGACCTCGCGCGGCTCGGTGGCTACAGCCTCTCCATGGCAGACTTGAGATCGGCCGTCGTCGCGGCAAACGTGTCAGGTCCCAAGGGTTCGCTCGACGGCGCTACGCAATCCTACACCATCGCCGCCAACGACCAGATATCGAGTGCAGAGCAATACCAGGCCGTCATTGTCGCCTGGCGGAACGGCGCCCCAGTACGCCTCGCCGACGTCGCGGAGGTGACCGAAGGGCTTGAGAACAGCAAGGTCGGCGGCTGGTATCAGGGTAAGACCGCCGTCGTGATCAACGTGCAGCGCCAACCGGGCGCCAATGTCATCGCCGCCGTCGACAAACTGAAAGCCGAGCTGCCGCGGCTCGAGCGCGGGATGCCGGAAGGGGTGACGCTCGCGATCGTTCACGACCGCACGGAAACGATCCGTGCCTCGGTGCACGACGTGCAGTTCACGCTGGTGCTCGCCGTCGGGCTAGTGGTTCTGGTCGTGCTGCTGTTCCTCAAGTCGGCACGAGCGACGCTGATCGCGGGCATCGGGTTACCAGTGTCGATCATCGCCACGTTCGCAGTGATGTGGCTTTGGGGGTTCAGTCTCGACAACCTCTCTCTGATGGCACTGACCATTGGCACGGGATTCATCGTCGACGATGCGATCGTGATGATCGAGAACATCGTGCGTCATGTCGACGACGGCGAGGACCCTTTCACGGCGGCGATCGAAGGCGCCTCAGAGATCGGCTTCACAGTGATCTCGCTGACGGTGTCGCTGCTCGCGGTGTTCATCCCGCTTCTGTTTATGACCGGCCTCGTCGGGCGCATGTTCCGCGAGTTCGCGCTGACGCTGTCGATCGCAGTCGTCGTCTCGGCGATCGTATCACTGACGCTGATCCCGATGCTGTGCGCGCGGTTGCTGCGCCGACCGAAAGACAAAGTCGAAGTTACGCCCAGTGCGCTATCCCGCATCAACGACGGCATCGTCGATGCCTACATGCGCAGCCTCGCGTTTGTCGTCGCGCACGAGCGCGCCACGCTCGCCGTCACGGCAGCGACAGTGGCTGCGACGCTCTGGCTCTACGTCAACGTACCCAAGGGCTTCCTGCCGGTGCAGGACACGGGCCTCGTCACTGCCAGTTTCGAGGCGGCGCCGTCGACCTCCTTCGAGGCGATGGTGCGGGTGCAGAGCGAGCTCGCAGCCACCGTCGGCAAGGATCCAGACGTCGCTGGTGTCGTCTCGATCCTGGGAGTGAGTGCGCTCAATGCCACACCTAACGCCGGTCATCTCAAGATCACGCTGAAACCACGCAATCAGCGCGATGCGACCGCGACCGAAATCATCGCGCGGTTGGCGGGGACCGCGAAGTCAGTCGGCGGCATCAACGTGACGTTCCGACCTGTGCAGGAGGTGCAGATCGCCACCCGGACGGCACGCGCGCTCTACCAATACACCCTCAGCGGGGCAAACGCAGGCGAAGTGGCACGCGTTGCCGAGCTACTGGTAAAGCAACTCGCGGCCGATCCCAAGCTGGTCGACGTCGGGACGGACCTGCAGAACGGCGGGCTCAAGGCACTGGTCGATGTCGACCGAGCGCTGGCGGGCCGGCTCGGCGTCTCGATGGCGCAAGTGAGCGACGCCCTCAACGATGCCTTCGGCCAACGTCAGATCTCGACCATCTACGCGCAAGCCAATCAGTACCGTGTCGTGCTCGAGGCCTCACCACTTTACAATCGCGACCCGGCAGCGCTCGAGCGGGTGTGGGTGCCGTCATCGACGGGCGCGCAAGTTCAGTTGTCGACGATCGCCAAGATCGTGCGGACGACGGCGCCGCTGTCGGTCGCCCGGCAGGACCAGTTCCCGGCCGTCACCGTGTCGTACAATCTCGCGCCCGGGGCAGCGCTGTCGGACGCCATTGAGGCGATCGAAGCGGCAGTGCGCGACATCGCACTGCCTAGCTCGATCTCCGGTACATATTCGGGCGAGGCCGCCGAATTCACGCGTGCACTCGACGGCCAGCCGTGGCTGATCCTGGCGGCCATCGTGTGCATCTATCTGGTGCTCGGCATACTCTACGAGAGCGCGATCCACCCCCTCACGATCCTGACGACCCTCCCGTCGGCGGGCATAGGCGCAGTACTGGCGCTGCATGTCACAGGACTCGACTTTTCGGTGGTGGCGCTGATCGGCATCGTCCTGCTGATGGGCATCGTCAAGAAGAACGCCATCCTGATGATCGACTTCGCGCTAGAGGCTGAGCGAGGGAGAGGGCTTTCCCCGCGGGCCGCAATCATGGAAGCCTGTCGGCTTCGCTTCCGACCAATCATGATGACGACGCTCGCCGCGCTGCTGGGCGCGCTGCCGCTCGCGGTGGAGAGCGGGGTCGGCTCAGAGCTCAGAAACCCGCTCGGCATCACCATCATCGGCGGACTGCTCGTCTCGCAGCTCCTCACGCTCTACACGACGCCGGTTATTTACCTGACCCTCGAGCAGCTCAGGGCGCGCATAGCCGGCGAGCCTGCCGACGTGGACCTGCCGCGACATCCGTTAGCGTTTGCCTTGCCGTCGGTGGCAGGTGTCGCCGGTGGCTCCACTGTCGCGATCGCTCCCCTCAGCGCCGCGGCGAAGGAGTGAAGCGATGACATCCGCTCCACGTCAGAAAGGCGCTGCTCAAAGCGCGCTCGGTCATGTGGCCGTCAACTTCTCGAAACCTTTCATCGAGCGGCCGGTAGCGACGACGCTGCTGGCGATTGGACTCCTCCTCGCCGGCTTCGTCGGCTTCCGCGTGCTGCCGGTCGCAAGCTTGCCGTCCGTAGAATTTCCTATGGTGGTGGTTTCGGCGAGCAGACCGGGTGCCGATCCCGCGGTCATGGCCGCGACGGTTGCCTCGCCGCTCGAGCGGCGGCTCGGCGAGATCGCGGGCGTCACCGACATGACCTCGTCGTCGGGTCTCGGCTCCACGCGCATCCGCCTGCAGTTCGACCTCAACCGCTCCCTCGACGGGGCTGCTCGGGACGTCCAGGCCGCAATCAACGCCGCTGCGGCGGATCTCCCGAGCGACTTGCCGACGCTTCCAACTTTTCGCAAGGCGAACCCGAACGCCTCGCCGGTTCTGATCCTGGCATTGACGTCGAAGAGCGTGCCTGTGTCGGCAGTCTATGACGTCGCCGACACCACACTCGTGCAACGGATCGCGCAGGTGCCGGGCGTCGGCGAGGTCAATGTCTCGGGCGCAGAACAACCGGCGATCCGCATTCGCGTTAACCCGACCCAGCTCGCCTCGCTGGGCGTCTCCATGGATAGCGTGCGTCAGGCGATCTCAGCGGCGACGCAACTGGTGCCGCTCGGCTCGATCGACGGACCGAACGAGCTGATCGCGATCGAGACGAACGCGCAATTGGCGACCGTCGCCGACTACGAGGGCCTGGTCGTCAAGACCGTCAACGGCGTGCCGGTCCGCCTCAAGGACGTGGCGCAGGTCGTCCAGGCCTCGCGCAACGCGCGCTCGGCGGCGCTCTTCAATCAACAGCCCGCCGTGCTGCTGTTCATCACCAAGCAGCCGGACGGCAACGTAATCGAGACGGTCGACGGGGTGAAAGCCCTGCTCCCGGAGTTGGCGCGGTGGATACCCGCCGGCGTCGAGATCTCGATCCTCGCGGATCGCACCCAGACCATCCGCGCCTCGGTACACGACATGCAGCTGACGTTGGCGCTGTCGATCATATTGGTCATGCTGGTCGTGCTGGTATTTCTCAGACGCACGGCTCCAATGATCGCGGCCGGCGTCACTGTTCCGCTCTCGATCGCCGGGACGCTTGCCGCGATGGCCCTCGCGGGCTTCTCGATCAACAACCTGACGCTGATGGCACTCGCGATCTCGGTCGGCTTCGTCGTCGACGATGCGATCGTGATGATCGAGAACATGTACCGCAATCTCGAGAAGGGCCTCGCGCCCTTCGAGGCCGCGCTCATCGGTGCGCGCGAGATCGGGTTCACGGTCGTGTCGATCTCGCTCTCGCTGGCGGCGGCATTCGTGCCACTGGTCTTCATGGGCGGGTTGCCGGGACGGCTCCTCTACGAGTTCGCGATGACGATGCTGTTCGCCATTGCGGTATCGACGGTCGTCTCGCTGACGCTGACGCCGATGCTCTGCGCTCACACGATCCGGGGCAGCGCCAACCCGCGAGCGAGCCGGATCGACCGATTCGTCGAACGCGGACTCGACGCTCTCGTGTCGAGCTATGAGTCGTCGCTGGAGGTTGCGCTCAAGTACCGCTGGGTCACACTGATGACACTGCCCGCGGTAATCGCCGCATCGGCTTACCTATTCGTCAAACTGCCAAAAGGATTCTTTCCGACTGACGACACGGGACTCGTTTCCGTCTTCATGCAAGGAGCCTCGGATGCCTCCTTCGAGCAGATGAAAGAGTTGCAGCAGCAGGCCGTTGCAAAGGTGCTGGCGGATCCGGCTGTCTCGGGTGTCGGTTCGTCGGTCGGTGCCTCGTTCTTCTCGACGGCCGGATCTACCGCCCGCATGTTCATCGCGCTGAAACCTCAGTCCGAGCGTCCCGGCGTTACCTCGGCGGACTTTGCGAACCGACTGCGGCGGCCGCTCAATGCGATTCCGGGGCTCTCGGCCTTCATCAACCCGGTGCAGGACCTCAGAGGCGGCGGAGGAGGACAATCACGTTCGTCGAACGAACTCGCGCTCTGGTCGACCAACGCGGATGACCTCTACGACTGGGCGCCGAAGATCCTGGCCCGGCTGCGAACCGTCCCCGGGCTCGTCGACGTTGCCACCAACCGCGAGCAGGGCGCACGCCAACTCGACATCAAGATCAACAAGGAGGCAGCGGCGAGGCTCGGGGTCACCGTTGCTGCCATCGGTGCCTCGCTGAACAACGCCTTCGCCCAGCGCCAAGTTGCAATCCTCTACCACGCGCGCAACCAGTACCGCGTCATTCTCGAGGCCGATCCCGCCCTGCAGCGCGATCCGAGCGATCTCGCGAGCATCTACGTGCCGGGGCGCGGCGGGGCTCAGATCCCGCTGTTGTCAGTGATCGCGGTGCAGCCCACGCTGGCGCCGCTCGCAGTCAACCATCAAGGACCGTTCCCAGCGGTGACGCTCAGCTACAATACCGATGGGGATCTGACGCTCGACGAAGCGAACAAGCGCATTACGGCGGCGATCGCCGAAATGCAGCCGCCGGACTCGTTGCGGATCGAGCCCGCGGGCGATGCGCGCGCCGCGATCCAGGGAGGAGGCGGGCAGCCGTTGCTCATTCTCGCATCGCTATTGCTAATCTACATCGTACTCGGCATTCTCTACGAGAGCCTAGCGCATCCGCTGACCATCATCTCGACGTTGCCGTCGGCCGGCCTCGGTGCGCTCGTCGCCTTGCGGCTCGCCGGTATGGAGCTGTCTTTGGTGGCGTTCATCGCCATCATCCTGCTGATCGGCATCGTCAAGAAGAACGGCATCATGCTTGTCGATTTCGCCCTCGAGGCCGAGCGGGGGCGCGGGCTCTCGCCGCTCGATGCGATCCGTGCCGCGGCGCGCGAGCGGTTCCGTCCGATCCTGATGACGACGCTGGCCGCACTCTTCGGAGCCATCCCACTCGCGATTGCGACGGGACCCGGTGCCGAGATGCGGCGCCCACTCGGCATCGCCATCATCGGCGGCCTCGTGATCTCACAGGTGCTGACGCTCTACACCACCCCGGTCATCTACCTGCTCCTCGATCGCCTGCAGCGGGCGCTCGGTGGGCGAAGCGCGATCATACCTCTCGCGCCGAGAAGCCCGGCAGGGAGAGAAAACCCCTGACTGCCCGCGCTAGCGGGCGAAGGGTTTGCCGTTGTGACGCAAGTCATTTGCGACCACTGCGAAGAACGCCCAAGAGTCGATAAAGTAGCGTCTAAAGAGACGACGCGGCTCGCTTGCGAAACGCCACAGCCATTCGAACCCGGCGCTCTGGACTACCTTCGGTGCGCGTTTGGCGGTGCCGACGAAGAAGTCTAGGCTGGCACCGAATGCAAAGCCGTAAGCATCGCCCAGGCGATCGCGATTCCGATCCATCCAGATTTCAGATTTCGGTGCACCCACGCCCATGAAAATGTGCGTCGGCCGCAGAGCCTCGATGTGCTGCAGCAAACTCTCGCTCGCGGCCACGTCCTGCTCGAAACCGAAGGGCGGGACAACCACTGCGTACTGGTCAGGCCGGAAACCAGCCTTGTCGAAGTGGCGCTGCAGAAGCCGCTGCGATCGCTCGCTCGATGCGACCAGGAATGGGCGATGACGGCTCGGTTGGAGCTTGCCCATGATGATGGGGAAAAGATCCGACCCGCATACGCGGCCAGCAAGCTTTGCACCACGCCAGCGGGCGTAGAGGTATACAGGAAAGCCATCGGCCGTCACGAGACTTGCCCGCCGATATGCTGTGCGGAAGCTCTCGTCGCGGCGGAGGGTCACCACGTGGTCGAGATTCATCGTCGCTATCAGCCGGAGCCCGCCATCCATCGGCGGCAGCGATTCCGTCACCGACGCCGCTATCTGCTCGAGGCTCCTGTCGGAGAATTCCACACCAAAAACCGATGGCTGTCGGCTCCCGACGTCGAGCACTGCTGGAAGAGCCTTCATCGTTTCATCCTGCCACTCAACAGCTCACCCTCAGGGTATGGCCAAAGCCCCAATCCGGCTATCTTACTAGTGGTAATTCTTTCTTCATACATCGGTCTTGGCAAGATGATTGACGCGACGGTTAAGAGCGAGGCGAGCATAGGTCGTAGACTGATGCTCCAAACGTGGCTCGCTTTCCCCTCGCGGAAACCTGAGGCCTTTGCGTGCTGGAACCGCTGATTCTTCACTTGGTTCCCAACAAACGTTGCTCCCTTTGCGCATGGCCGCTTCGGCCACCGATGCTCACGCCAAAGGTTGATTGATCGATTAGATGCTCGCTTAGGTTGTCCGGACTGCGATTCTCTGTCACCTGACTGCGGAGCCCGGGGGAATAGGCGGTGATTGACCTTGATCGGGCGCCGTACTTGGCCGATGCCACGCCAACGTGTAGTCAGGCCCAACGAGCAGCGTGGTTGCGGTTGGTCCCCGAGACCGCGCCCAAGCGTAAGCAGGTCGCCGTGGCCGATATCACTGCCAACTCATCAGGCTCTGGTTTTCGGTTGCCACTCTGGCTCCCGATCGTGCTCGGCGTGCTGTTTCTGGCCGCCCTACTGGTCGCGGCCGAGGAGCCTCTGGCTGCTGCGATCGTGGTGGTGGCGCCCGTGCTGCCGTTCCTCTATTTCGCGCTCGCGCGCGGCGTGACCGGCGACTTCAATTTCGGGGCCGTGCTCGCCACCGCCGTCATCTTCGTGCTGTCCGCCAACTTTCGCTATCGCGAGATCACGGAAAAAAGCATCGATTTCCAAGTGGCGCTCAAACTGTTGGCGATGGGCGCCGCTCTGGGGTTCAGCCTGATATATTTCAAGTTGATCGTTCGCCACCTCTACCTCTACGGTTTGGCCTATTGGCTTGCATTCTACGGCGTTCTGCTCCTCTCCGCGACATACGCCCTGGCCCCTTTGCACGCGGCCGTCTCCACGATCTCGCTGATCGGCAGCTTCCTTTTCCTCTGCTACCTATGCGTGAAATTCGGCCCCGAACGCATGATCGAGATCTTAGTCTGGAGCGGGCTGATCATGTGCATCGGGTCGCTGGTCGTCTACGTCGCCGTGCCGGAATTCGGCCGCATGCGGGATTGGGTTGGCACCGAGAGTGCGCTGACCATTCGGTTGCAGGGGCTATTCGGCGCATCCAACGGCGCTGGTTGCGGTGCAGCCGCGCTGCTGTTTCTCACGCTATATTTCTACATCTGGCAGCCGGGTGCATCGCGCGCCATCGCGGTGGCAGCGGTCGTCACCGCAGGGCTTTGCCTTGTGCTCAGCATCAACCGCATGGCGATGGGCGCCTTCCTAGTATCGAGTATCGTCTATTTCCTGGTCACCGGCAGCTTCGGCCGCAAGCTGGTTGGCCTTTTCGCGCTCGGAGTGCTTGCAGCGGTGCCCGTGCTTCTGTTCCCCGAGGAAGTCTTCGGCGCCTTATCGCGGACGGGCAACGCGGAGGAAATAACGAGCGGTACGGGACGAAACAGGATATGGGCGGTGGTGCTCGAGTTGGTGCCGAAATCCTGGCTGTTCGGCTATGGCTATGCCTCGGCTCAGCACATACTACCGATCCACCCCGACCTCTTCCAAGCCGCTGCGCACGCGCACAATCTCTATCTCGAGATGCTGTTCGGGAGCGGCGTAGTCGGACTGTTAATACTTGTCTGGTGCATCTTGACGACGCTGGTGCTTGCGGTTCGCGTCGGCGGCGCCCGCGAGATGGCTCTGTTCTTCTTTTTCCTGCCCTATGGCTTGACCGAGCCGGTCATCGGAGGCACCACCTACCTCGCCATGATTATTTGGCAGGCGTCCGTCGTGCTCTTGTTCCATCGGGCCAAACAAGTCGAGCTTGGCGCCACAGCCACCGAGCCGATCGTGCCGGTAGGCCCGCCACGACTGGCTAACTGATCGGACATCCCCGGCACCTATGTGCGTCAAGAGACGCGGCCGGAATCACATTGGCAGAATTAGACGCGCAACATCATCACGGCTCGAAGCTCAGGTCCCGTTGCGTGCGAACAAAGATACAGGGACACTCCGCTGCATCGGCGTACACTTGGCTTTTTGCAGCCATCTCAACGAGCCAGTCGGACACCCACGTCAGGTGGATTCGCGGACGGTTACCTCGGAGACACGGCACAGTCGCCAGAGCGCTGTCACACAACGCCACGACCACGTACGCAGCACTCGTCGGGCCCGGCCACCTCGGCCCATAAAACAACCCGAGGCGATTGCCATCGGAAAGAGCGGTCATCCCATCGGACCAGCCGAGGAATTTCGATACAAGGTTTTACTGGCCACAGTATTTTGTTCCATAATGATCCGCTCAGACTTGATCCGTGGAGTCTTAAAATCAGAGTAAGAAACCATTATTGATGATCTCAGGAGACAATCCGGTAGTTCTACTGGAATATAGGATCCGAGGACCGTAAACACGGCTGTATCAAAAAAAGCGCAGCGGATCAGAAAACCCATTTTACGGCCACCATTCCCAGTGAGTGGCTAAAATCCAGCCTCTTGAGCGCTCTGGGCTTCACGATGTCGACGCAAAGGAACGACTTAGATGAAAGCAGTCATTCTCGCCGGCGGCTTTGGCACTCGGCTATCCGAGGAGACCACGGTACGACCCAAGCCGATGGTGGAGATCGGTGGCCGACCGATCATCTGGCACATCATGAAGATCTATGCGTCGCACGGCATCAAGGATTTCGTCGTCTGCCTCGGATACATGGGGCACAGCATCAAGGATTACTTCCTCAACTACCATCGTCGGGCTGCCGACTTTACAGTTGACCTTTCAAGCAACGACGTAATGCTGCATTCCAACGGCGCCGAGGACTGGCGCGTGACGCTGATCGACACCGGCCAGAAGACGATGACCGGCGGACGGCTCAAGCGCGTGCTTGCGCATGTGCAAAACGAGGACGCCTTCCTGATGACCTATGGTGATGGCGTCGCCGACATCGACATCACGGCTCTGATCGCCTTCCATCGCGCTCACGGCAAGCTTGCGACCGTAACCGGAACGCAACCACCAGGACGCTTCGGTGCGCTCATCACCGAGGGTGACACTGTCACCAGCCTCCGTGAGAAGCCAGACGGGGAAGGCGGGTGGATCAATGGCGGTTACTTCGTACTGAGCCCGAAGGTGGGCGAGCTGATCGAGGGCAACGCTACGATCTGGGAGCGCGAGCCGATGGAGCGGCTGGCAGCTCAAAGGCAACTCGCCGTCTATCGACACCCAGGATTCTGGCAACCCATGGATACACTGCGCGACAAGCAGTACCTGGAGGACTTGTGGGCCCGGGGCAAGGCGCCCTGGTACATGTGGTAGACGCTGAGTCGGCGCAGTGCGCAGCAAGCGCCTATTTGGAGACACACATGAAGATGCTGCCTACGCCTATCGTCGGCGCGTATGTCATCGAGCAGGAGCCGCGCGGCGACGAGCGCGGCTTTTTCGCGCGCGCATTCTGTAAACAGGAGCTTGGCGCGGCCGGGCTCGAGACGTCGTTCGTACAGATGAATAACGCCTACACGAAAGCCCGCGGGACTCTGCGAGGCTTCCACTATCAGGTGCCGCCTGCCGCCGAGACTAAGATCTTCCGCTGCATTCAGGGCTCTTTCCACGACATGATCGTAGATCTGAGGCCCGATTCGCCAACTTTCGGGAGAAGCTTCGGTGTCGAGCTGACGTCAGAAAATCGACTGCAACTCTATATCCCCAAAGGTTGCGCGCACGGTTATCTAACGCTCGAGGACGATACTGAGGCCCTCTATATGTCGAGCACCCCCTATTTGGCGCCGAGTGAGCGGGGCCTGCGGTACGATGACCCCTTCATCGAGATCGCCATGCCGATCATACCGACAATCGTATCTGCCAAGGATCGGGCGTGGCCCGACTACGACGCACGCGGCAGCGCCGCGTCGGCACTCGCCGGACTGCTCGACTGAACCTTGCCTGCTTCGTCCGCCGACTTGAGTGACGCATCGATCGCGTCGAGCACCTCGGGGCCGCGACGCATGTCGAACTTCCGGGCGAAGTAGCAACCACTCGCCATCACCCGGGGCAGGTCGCCCATTTCAAACTCGCGCGGATGACCGAGGCGCTGGTCAAACTCCATGTACCGTTGCTCGTGCGCGCTCAGCCGTATTGACGGATCATTGGCGAGAACCGTCTGGAGAAACGCCTCCTCCGGCACGATGACCCCCCGGAAATAGTTGACGATGTCGGGCCTCTCGTCGACGAAACTCAGCACCGCGCGGACAGCCTTGCGGTTGATGGTCATCCAGTAGCTGCCACCGTAGAGCTTGAAGTCGCGGGAGAACGGGGGGTGCGCTGTACGCTTTCCCAGCATGACGCCGAAACTGCTGTGAAGCCGAATACGGCGCGTGCACTCGCTGAGCAGACGCGGCACCTTGAGCAGGGCGCGATCGACAGTCGTCGAGTGATCCTTGAGGACGGAATACTCAAAAAAATATCGATCGTCGACCTCTCGCTGCGGCCAAAACATCGGTGGCGCGAGAGCGGCGGTCTCGTTCAAGGCTTCGAAGTGATGGAAAAACCCATCACAATCAGTTCGCTCTAACTCGGCCTCAAGCTCGGCCAAGGGTCGAATCGGGTAATCCTGACCGCTCAGAACCACGACCCAATCATAAGAGCGCGGCTGTTTCTCGAGCCAACGAAAAGCGCTGATCAAACCATCAATGACGCCGAAGCGTCCCCGGCCACCGGGTGACGGGAGGGTACGGTCGAACACACCAGAGTTGTCCAAGCGCTTGCGGTCGAGATCGGTCCCGCGGTGACTGACAACGATAAGTCGATCCGGGGCGCCCTTCGCAATCGCTCGCGCCAATCGCTCGACCTGATCGAGATCCTTGAAGGTCTGCAGTACGAAGGCGACGGTCATGCTACAGTCCCGCAACGCTAAACATCTAGCACCAGGGCTGATCCGGGAACGACCGCCCCCCACACTTGGGGAACCTGCCTTGTTGCTCCAACGTGATCCGCGTCCGAGGCCTGACCTACCTGGAGCAAATCCTGCGCCACACTCTCAAGTCTGAAAATGGTACAGCCAACAAGGTAGCAGAGGCCAGTCACAATCTCGACCCGAAGTAGAGGCTGGTTGCCGCATCGCAGCGCCCGCTCACAACGGCTTGCGCTCGTCCATGCCAGGACCCAGGGCCAAGAGGTAGCGCAACGAGAGACCGATTACCCGAGCGATCACAAGGATCACAGTTCGAATAGCACCTATGGATCGGCGGCCGGGATCGGGAGACGACGCGCGCGCACGCAAAATCAAACGTCTCGGTTTGGGTCGTCTCGAGAAAGCGTTTCTGGAGCGACCACCAGGTCCGGGCCGTCACCGCCTAGTCCCGAAGAACGGTGTGGTCGCCGATTGGCCTCACCTGCGGCCCGGCTCTCCGTCCTCCGACAGTTGCGTCGGCCCTCCTCATCGATTTTCCGGGGCTGCGCCACGTGGATCACGAGTCGGCCGGCGCAGCTCGAGGCCAGGTGCTGCATCTAGCTCGGATCGGCCGGGAACGGCTTGTCTCGTTGCGAGCCAGTCGCCATAAAGGCTGCGAGGCATTCGCGATCAAGAGGACCGACCACCGTGATGGAGACCGAGACCCCTAAGGCCATCCTCCTCAAGGATTACAAGCCTTCGGCTTGGCTGATCGACACGGTGCATCTCGACATCGCCCTCGACCCTACTGAGACGCGTGTCAAATCGCGCTTGAGAATCCGCCCCAATATGGCACGCACGGGCCGGCGTGGGGCCCTGGTCCTCGATGGAGAAAGCTTGACGCTCGATAGCGTCGTGCTCGACGGCCAGCGTCTCGAGGGCAAAGCGTACTCGCTGAGCGACTCCACTCTGAGGATCGCATCGCCACCCGACAAGCCCTTCACCCTGGAGATCGAGACACGCTGCGATCCAGCAGCCAACAAGTCACTGTCGGGCCTCTACTTGTCGAAGGGCATATACTGCACCCAGTGCGAGGCCCAGGGCTTCCGCCGGATCACGTACTTCCTCGATCGGCCCGACATTCTGGCGGTCTATACGGTTCGTCTGGAAGCCGATCCCAAGGCCGCCCCCGTACTCCTGGCCAACGGCAATCCAGTAGAGCGCGGCACGTTGGACCACGGACGGCGCCACTATGCAGTCTGGAAGGATCCTCACCCGAAGCCTGCTTACCTCTTCGCCGTGGTTGGCGGTCAGCTCGCCGCCGTTACATCGACATTCACGACCATGAACGGCCGCAAGGTGGATCTGGCAATCTACGTCGAGCCGGGCAAGGAGGACCGTTGCGCTTGGGCTATGGATTGCCTGAAGCGGGCGATGAAGTGGGACGAGGAGCGCTTCGGCCGCGAGTACGATCTCGACGTTTTCAACATCGTCGCCGTATCCGACTTCAACATGGGCGCGATGGAGAACAAGGGCCTCAACGTCTTCAACGACCGGCTGATTCTGGCCAGC
Source organism: Rhizobiales bacterium Ga0077524 (assembly GCA_001464755.1). Classification (GTDB taxonomy): domain Bacteria; phylum Pseudomonadota; class Alphaproteobacteria; order Rhizobiales; family Hyphomicrobiaceae. The sequence continues at coordinate 13,988 of LNDR01000358.1, read as the reverse complement.
GCCAAAACCGCCACCGATAGCGATTTCTTCAATATAGACCGCGTGATCGCGCACGAGTATTTCCACAATTGGACCGGAAACCGCATCACTTGCCGCGATTGGTTCCAACTCTGCCTGAAGGAAGGCCTGACGGTCTTTCGCGACCAGCTCTATTCGGCCGATCATCGCTCGCCGTCCGTCCAGCGCATCTCCGACGTGAGAATGCTCAAGGCGCGCCAGTTTCCCGAGGACGCCGGCCCGCTTGCGCATCCTGTTCGCCCGGATCGCTTCATCGAGATCAACAACTTCTACACCTCGACAGTCTACGAGAAAGGCGCCGAGCTTTGCCGGATGCTCCACACGCTGCTCGGCGAGACACTCTTCCGAAAGGGCATGGACCTCTACTTCGAGCGCCACGACGGCGAGGCGGCCACCGTCGAGGATTTCATCGCCTGCATGGCCGACGCCAGCGGACGCGATCTCGGCCAGTTCATGACATGGTATGGACAAGCCGGAACGCCGAGCCTCGTCTGCAACCTGTCGTACAATGCCGCGAAGCATACCGCTGAGCTCACGGTCGAGCAGGTGTTGTTGCCCACGCCAGGCCAGCCGACCAAGAAGCCGCTGCACATCCCTTTGCGGCTTGGTCTTCTCGGCGGGAACGGCAACGACTTGCCTCTCGAGACAAGCACCGGCAGCCGTCTCGAGGGCGGCGTGCTCGAGGTCACCAAACGCAAGGAAACATTCCGCTTCGTCGACATGCCGGGACGGCCCGTGCCATCGCTCCTGCGCGGCTTCTCGGCCCCCGTAAATCTGACCATCGATCTCCCCGACGAAGATCTGGCGTTCCTCATGTCGCACGACAGCGACACGTTCAATCGCTGGCAGGCAGGCCAGGACTTCGCCACGCGCCTGTTGACGGCGACGGTCACGGCCCTGCGCAAGGACAAGACACCGCCTGATCCGACCCCTTTCATCGACGCTCTCGGAGCGATCGTGAGCGACGATCGCCTCGAACCGGGGTTTCGTGCCCAGGTGTTGGCGCTACCCAGTGAGACCGACCTCGCGCGTGTCATCGCCAAGGACATTGATCCGGACGCCATTCACAAGGCGAGAAAGATGCTCCGGCGGAAGCTCGCGCAACGTCTCGGCGGCAAGCTCCAGACGATGTACGGGGAGTTCGCGGTCAAGGGAGCCTATGCACCGACACCGGAGCAGATTGCTCGACGCGCATTGCGCAATGCGGCCTTGTCATTGTTGACGGCACGCGGCGGGGCAGACGACGTCGCCCGAGCAAACAGGCATTTCGAGACAGCGACGAACTTGACAGACGAAATCGCAGGTCTCGCCGCTATCTCCGAGACACGCGGCAAGGAGCGCAAAGCGGCGTTCGAGCGGTTCTACAATCGCTGGCACGAGGACCATCTCGTCATCGACCACTGGTTCCTCTATCAGGCCGCAGCGCCTCAGCCCGGCACCCTAGCGACTGTGAAAAAACTGGCCCGTCACCCGCTGATGTCGCTCGAGAACCCAAACAAGGTGCGGACTTTGATCGGCGCATTCGCATCGAATCCGGTGGCCTTCAATCGTCCAGATGGTGCGGGATATGACTTCGTCGCCGAGCGCATTCTCGAGATCGACCGCTTCAATCCGCAGCTTGCTGCTCGACTTCTCACGGCGTTCCGCAGTTGGCGGACGCTCGAGTCCGGGCGCCGCAAGCTCTCGGAGCGTGCACTTAAGGGGATCGCCAAATCGAAACCCCTCTCGCGCGATGTCTACGAGATCGTCACGCGCACGCTCGACTGACCGCTCTGCGACCGTGTGGCCCATGCCGAGTGCGACCGATGCCGCTACGGCTTAACCGCCGGCTCGGTCGGCTTCCCGCCGTGAGAAGAGCCGGTTGGCAAATCGCCATCAGGCTCGTCAGCCGACTCTGCGTCGCCTAGTCTATGCTGCGCTCTCCGCCGCCACGGACGCTCGGCCATTTGCTGCCACTGCGCGAAAGCGCGTCGCTCGTCCGAAGTCAGCCGGGTCGCGACCAGCTCGTAGAGCGAGTGTGCAGCCTTGCGCACCTTCACTTCCGCTTCGAGCAGATCGTCATGAGCCTTCCTGTAGCGGGCGAGATCGAAGGGCTCCGCCGTGAGCGCATCCCTGACCTCGGCGCGAGCCTTGCGTAGAATCCGCCAATAGGGCCGTAAAGCCCTGCGCTCGGACCTCACCGATTCCCATATTTCACGCTTGCGATCTCCAGGAAGCGTTCGCGCAAAATTCACCACCGTTGCCTGGGAAGCTCCCCGAGGAGGCTGGAAGCCATGCCGGATGCCGACTGCAGCCACCATGCCGAGGATCAGCAGATTTAGCGCCAGAGAGACCACGAGCAGAGCGCTCTTCCAGCGCGGCCAACGCCGTTGCAGCGACTCGGATTTGCCGGTCCCGTTTGCACCGGTATCGGTCATATCTGGTCCTCGTCGAGCACGCTCAGACCATCCAGCTGCAAGCCCGACAGCACGATCTCAGAATCGCTCCCGGCGTCGATAAAGGACCCGACATTCACGACAGCTGCCGGCACCAGATCGCTCAATCCGATGACCACTCCGAACGCCAGAGATGCCGCCAGCGCTGCCATAGTGCGCCACGGAGCTTCAGAACGGCGAGGCGCCAAGGATGCAGCAATGCGAGGCTGCAGGTCTGCGTCGGATGGCCGCCCTGCACCGCTGCGGCGACCGGACGGCAACCTTATGATGCGTGCACCGGCTCCCACGTCGCTTTGCAGCTTGGTGGACACATCGGAACCAGCTGCCACGATGCGAGACGCGAGTAGCGCAATCCGCTCGGGCTCGGGCTCGGGCATCGACCCTTTCGCCAGCAACCGTTCCAGCGCCTCGGCTTCGGCGTACAGCGCCCGTGCCTGATCGGATGTCTCAATGAGGGCTACGGCAGCGTGCCCAAGGCCATCCGGCCACCGGGAAAGCTCGCCACCATACGCGTCGAGGAGGCTCTCGAAGCGATCGAGCGTCAGCGTTTTGTCTTTCCCGTTCATCCTATCCCAAGACGCGAGCGTCTTGCCTCCATCGTCATGGACGTCAGACCGAGCCATCATCGCCCGGCAAGAGATCCCGCCATTCGTCCTTCAAAGTCGCCTTCAGCGCGCGCCGGGCACGCGCCAGCAGCGATTCGACGGCCTCGTCCGATATCCCTAACGTGGCTCCGACCTCGCTCTGGCTCAATCCCTCGAAGTGAAACAAGGTAAGAGCCAGTCGCTGACGATCCGGTAGCGCCCTGAGCGCAGCGTCGACGCGCTGCGATAGATCGCGGTCAGACAAGTTGTCGAGCTGCCGGGGAGGATCGATCTGCTCGGGGACGTCCTCGACCACCGACAAATGGCGGCCAGCCCGAACGCGATCGATGCACAGGTTCGTCGCCACGCGGCGAAGCCAGGGCTTGAACCCACCGGGACCGAGTTCCAGTCCCGACGCATTCCGCCAGAGCCGCAACATGGCCTCTTGCGCTACATCCTCGGCCTCGGCCTCGTCCCTGAGGACTCGTCGCGCTACACCGAGCACCAGCGGCAGATGACGGTCGACGACCACACGAAACGCCGCGCCGTCTCCTGCAGCAAGACGGGCCAACAGCCGCCCGTCCTCGCCCGCCTGTGCGTCCGCGGCCTGCGGTGGATCGCCGGTCCGTGCCAACGCTGTCCTCATCTCATGGGCCCTTCACGGCCGATGCGTCGAGCTTGCCCGATCCGGAGCGACGGAGCTACCACCACGTTCGGAAACGCTCAGTTTTTGGTGGGCGGCAGCCCTGACGGATTCTGTCCACGCGGCTGGCCTGGCTCCATCATCCCTTCTCCGTCCATGTGATGGCGGCCGCGCCCGAAGCTCATGCCTTCGTGGTGACTGCCGCCGTGACGCAATCCACGATGACCGTGTCCGCCGCCCGGCCTCTCATCGCGCGAGATGGTTCCATCACTGTTGTAGTCCATACGCGCAAAGCGCTCGGCTGCCTTGGCCTGGAACTGCTCCCGAGTGAGCTTTCCATCGGCGCCGGCACCGAGATGGTGCGCCATGCGCTTGACGGCGTAGTCGGCAATCTCCTTGCGCAATGCCTCGCGATCAGCTTGATCGACCGTGCCGTCCTTGTTGCGATCGAAGCGGGCATGCTCGCGGTCGGCCATAGCATTGACCTCGTCCCGCGTCACCGCGCCGTCTTTATTGGCGTCTGCCTGCATGAGGAAACTGAGCCCACGCATCATGCCGTGTTTTCCACGGGAGCCCATTCCGGGCGCGCCACCCTCAAGAGCATTGCGGCCGCGCATCATCGGAGGCAGGTCAGCGTCATCGATCTTGCCATCCGAGTTGAGATCGGCCTCGGCAAACCGCCGGCCGAATTCGGCACGGGCCTCCTCCACGGTGACCTTGCCATCTCGGTTGCCGTCGAAGGCGCGCATCACGTCGCCGCCCATTGCGCCCTCCCCCCGACCACGTCGTCCGTCAGAGCGACGCGACATGCGATCGTTGACGGCGGCTTCCATCTCCGCCGTGTCCACGACACTGTCGCCATTCTTGTCCAGGCGCCCGAATCGCTCACGCATCCGGCTGTCGAACTCGTCCTTGGTCAGCGCACGGCCAAAACGGCCACGCATCCCGCGACCGTCATCCCCATCGCCCTGCATCATGCTGTCACCATGGCCGCTCCCGTGGTGCCACCCCCCTCTGTGACCCTGGGCCGACACGGCCGCGACCGCACCGGCCACGACAAGAACGCCAGCAGCGACGATCGCAATCTTTTTCTTGGACATCTCAAGCTCCTCGTTCCAGGGCGCCACGACGACGCCGATTGGAGGCGATGCTCCTGGAAACGGGGCTGGAGCCGACTTCCGTCGCTGGCAGCGCGATTTTAGACCACAAGCTCGTCGAATAGCCGCGCCACCTCGACCGTGGCCTCGGCGAGAGACGCTTCAAGTCGCTCAAAATCCGGCGCATCGCCGACCCGCGCCAAGAGCCCTTTCAAGCCATCCGGTGCCTTTGCCGGATCGAATGGTCCGTCGAGAGTCAGGCGCGTGACCTGAGTCAGGTTGTGTATGAGACCAGCAGCTGGAATCAGGATATCTGCCGACGCCGGATTGAGCAGGCCTTTCTCCGCCAATTGACCGAAAACCTTGATCGTCGTTTGGTCGAGAATGTCCGGCGCCTCGGCCGCGTGCACCAATTGCAAGTGCTGTGCGATAAATTCGAGGTCCACGAGTCCACCCCGGACCTGCTTCATGTCCCAAAGATTATTTGTGCCTTTCTCCTTCGCGATCAACGCCCGCATCTCGCGGACATCGCGAGCGATCTTCGTCCGGTCCCGAGGCCGAACGAGGACATCGCGGATGGCGTGCTCGACCTTGGTGACAAGCTCTGGCGGCCCGCTCACGACACGGGCTCGCGTAAGTGCCATGTGCTCCCATGTCCACGCTTCGCTCTTCTGATATTCGACGAATCTCGACAATTGCGTCGCGACCGGCCCTTTCTGCCCCGAAGGCCTGAGCCGCATATCCACCTCGTAGAGCGTCCCCTCCGATGTCGGCACCGAAAGAGCAGAGATGAGACGCTGGGTGAAGCGGGCATAGTATTGGCTGGGAGCGAGCGGCCGCTCTCCGTCGGATTGGACTGCGTCGGGGTCGAAGTCGTAGATCACGATGAGATCGAGATCCGAGCCGGCCGTCATCTCGCGCCCGCCGAGCTTGCCCATTGCAATCACCGCAGCGCCCCCACCGGGAACGCGACCATGAGAGCGCACCAACTCGGCCTCGACCCTATCTGCGAGGGCCTGAATGAGGCGTCCGGCAAGGTCGGCATAAGCACCGCCTGCCTGACCGGCCGAGATCGTTCCGGAAAGGACGCGAACGCCAATCAGAAATGCCTGTTCGCTTCCAATGATGCGCGCCCGATCCAGCGCTTCCTGAAGGTCAGCCTCGGCCCCGATCGCATCCTCGACGATCCGCTTCAACGCGTCGACGTCTGGCAGACTCCCAAAGAAGCCCGGATCGAGCACAGCATCTAGCACGCGACGGCGTCGGCTCAGGATGCGCGCGAGACGAGGGGCTGTTCCCATGATGTCGGCAACCAGCCTGAGAAGGCTGGGATTGGCCCGGAGCAACGAGAAAAGCTGCACGCCCGAAGGCAACTCGGCGAGAAATCGATCAAAACTGGCTAGCGCTCCATCCGGATCGGCCGTGCGTCCGAGGGCCTCGATCAGCAAGGGTTGCACCTCGGTCAACAATTCGCGTGCACGGGCCGTACGAACAGCCGGGTATCGCCCATGATGCCAGCCACGCACCGCAGCTATGGCATCACCCGGGCGCCCGAACCCCATGCGAGTCAGTGTCTCGATCGTACCGGGATCGTCGGACTCCCCGGCGAACACCATATTGGCACCGGCAGACGTAAGCTCCGGCGTCGTCTCGAAGAGCGCCGCATAATGCGCCTGAACTCGCTCGAGCCGATCGACAAGCGCATGCGCGAAGGCCCCCGTCGTCGCATAGCCGGAAAACCGCGCAAGCCGCTCGAGGTCGGCGGGCGCCGAAGGCAGAGTCTGGGTCTGCTCGTCGGCGATCATCTGCAGTCGATGCTCGATCCGGCGCAGATATGTGTACGCCTCGGCGAGATCCCCCACGACTTCCTGTCTGATCCAGCCTCGCTCGGCGAGCCTGTCCAGTGCGCCTAGCGTCGTCGGCACGCGCAGAACAGTTTGCCGCCCGCCGGCGATAAGCTGCTGCGTCTGGACGAAGAACTCGATCTCGCGAATGCCCCCACGCCCCAGCTTGATGTTGTGGCCAGCGACCCCGATGTTACCGAAACCTTTGAAAGCATTGATCTGCCGCTTCATCGCATGAATATCGGCGATGGCGGCGAAATCGAGATACTTGCGCCAGATGAACGGGGCCAACTCAGCCAGAAACGACCGGCCGGCCACCACGTCGCCAGCAATGGCGCGCGCCTTGATCAGCGCGGCGCGCTCCCAGTTCTGTCCGAAACTCTCATAATAGTTGAGCGCAGCATCCGATGAGATCGCGACCTGCGTTGCGCCAGGATCGGGCCGGAGCCGAAGATCGGTCCGAAAAACATACCCATGCGCAGTCCGCTCCTGCATGAGCTTCACGAGGTCTCTGGTCATGCGGACGAAGAATGCCGAAGGCTCCATACCGGGCTTCAACCGGGCCAATGCCGGCTCGTAGAAGACGATGAGATCAATATCGCTCGAGTAGTTGAGCTCACCCGCGCCGTGCTTGCCCATCGCAAGGACCATGTAGCCCGAGCCGACCTCGGGTCGCTCGGTATCCGCGGCTTGCCAGTCCCCTCGCAGGGTGGCTTGCCGGAACAGAAAGCGGATGCTGGCTGCAACGGCCGCGTCGGCTGCGGCCGTGAGACCCGCCGTCACGCGCATGGCGGGCCACACTCCGCCCAAATCGGCGAGCGCCAAGAGCAAAGCCGCCTCGTTCTTGAACTCTCGCAGATGGCGCATGGCCTCCGTGAGGCTCGGCGCACCCGCGACGCGATCAGGCAACCGATCGACGAGACCCGCGAGCAGGTCTTCTGGCGCGCTGTCGAGAATTCGGACGAGACGATCCGGATCGCGCTGCAGCAACCCCCTGAGGTAGGGCGAGCAGCTCAAGACCCCCAACAAAAGCTCGCGCACAGCATGGAGCTCGAGCAACGTGACCAAACGGGCATGGCTCTCCGCGCCGCCGCTCTCGGCGACAAGATCGCCGAGTAGTCTGGCGGCCTGGCCGTCGGCCAGCGGATGTGGCGCTTCGACAAGCCGCTCGCAAAGGGGGCGGCGCTCGCTATCGCTGCTCGTCATCCGCGCATGGTCTCCAACTCGGTCGTCTAATCCCTTCCCAAGTCTGCCACGTCCCGCCCCGCCAGCGCGAGTGGCAGCGCAATCACCACACGAAGCCCCGGAGCGTTGTCCTCCAGCGTCACTGTGCCCCGATGCAAACGCGCGACGGCCGCAACGAGGCTGAGGCCGAGCCCCGTGCCTGGCAACGATCGGCTCGGCTCGAGGCGCACGAACCGCCTGAGCGCACGCTCACGATTTTCCGGGGGAATGCCGGGCCCGCGGTCGGCGACCACCAGACATGCCATTGCTCCATCGCGACGAGCGGCGATGGAGATCTCCCGCGCGCCCCGGGCGGTGGTGGAGTATTTCAAGGCGTTGTCGATGAGATTGGCCAGCGCCTGCCCGAGCAACTGCTGGTTGCCCAGAACGGCAAGATTTGGATCAGCTGTGCAAGCCAGCCGAAACCCGGCCTCCTCGGCGACCGGCTCGTAGAGTTCTGCCACATCGATAGCTATCCGAGACAGATCGAGCATCGCAAACCCATCGGCCGTGCTCCCGGCCTCGAGGCGCGCGATGAGCAGCAGCGCGTTGAAGGTTTTGATGATCTCATCTGCCTCGTCGATCACATGTTCGAGGCCGCTGCGCCATGCCTCAGAACCTCGGCCATCGGCGAGTGCCGACTCTGCAAGGTTGCGTAGCCGGTTGAGTGGGGTCTTTAGATCATGGGCAATGTTGTCGGAAACCTCCCGCAGCCCGGCCATGAGCTGTTCGATTCGGCCGAGCATCTCATTCAGCTGCCGCGCCAGCCGATCGAGTTCATCGCCCGAGGTTCCCACCGGGATGCGACCTGTAAGGTCTCCCGACATAATGCCCGCGCTTGCCCGGCTCATGGCATCGATCCGCGATTGGATATGCCGACTGATGAGAACGCTGCCGCAGAGTCCGACCAGCAGCAGCAAGCCGGTTCCGAGGCCTATGCTCCGGTAAATCGCGAGTAGCAGGGCTCGCTGGTCCTCGATATCCCGGCCGACCACGAGCCGCGGATGTCCGTCGATCTCGATCAGGAGACCCGCCGCTCGGCGCGCCGTCGGCTCGATTGCACGGGAATACGTGAACACACCTCTCCCCGGCGTTCCGACCCATGTCGGTAGCCGGGTGAGGTTTCCAGCCCTGAAACTGCCGCCGGCATCGGCCAAGTAGTAGACCCCGCCCCCTCCACCACGGCTCTTGTCGGCGACCATTTGAGCCAGCGCGTCAAAGCCTCGCCCCACAAGCTCAGCTTTGAGTTCGACGGCATCGTATTCCACCGCGTGCTCAGAGGCCCGGGTCAGAATGCCATTGGCGTTCCAGCCGACGAGCCCCGTTACGGCCGCCGCCACGCCGGCGAGCAAAAGCACAACCGTCAGCGTTCGCCGGAAGACGGTGGACTGCAGGAGCTTACCCGGTCCCATCACGTATCATGTAGCCGGCGCCGCGAACCGTATGTAGCAGTGGTTTCTCGAAACCCTTGTCGATCTTGCCCCTGAGACGGGAGACGTGGACATCGATCACGTTGGTCTGCGGGTCGAAATGATAGTCCCACACGTTCTCGAGTAGCATCGTGCGCGTGACGACTTGGCCCGCATTGCGCATCAGATACTCGAGCAGACGGAACTCACGTGGTTGCAGAGCGATCTGCTCTCCGGCGCGCGCGACTTTATGGCTCAACCTGTCGAGCACGAGATCTCCAACGGCATACCGGGTCGCCGGCTCGTCGGGGGACACACGACGCCCCAACGCCTCGATCCGAGCCAACAGCTCCGTCAAGGCGAACGGTTTGGTCAGGTAGTCGTCGCCACCAGCCTTCAATCCCTTGACCCGATCGTCGACCTCGCCGAGCGCCGACAGGATCAGCACCGGCACCCGAATGCCAGCCGAGCGAGAGACCGTCGCGTCCCGGCAGCATGCGGTCGATGATGATGACATCGAAGGCTCCGGAGAGCCCCAGGTCGAGGCCGGTGTCGCCGTCAGAGGCAACCTCGGCTCCATGGCCGCTCTCCTTGAGACCGCGCTGCACGAAGTGGGCGATCTCGCGATCATCCTCAACGATGAGCACCCGCATGGCGGCCTCTTCCCTTGCAGTAGATAAACATTCGCAGAAACCCCCGAGGCGCAATTCGGAAAAGCGCGCCTCGAAGCCAATCGGCGTAGTGGCCAACACCACCTCTCAGCCGGCATCCTTCAGCTGGACGGCAACGAATCCGATCCTCTCGCCCTGCTTGACGCGCAGCAAGACCGCTTTGCGACCGCCTTGATGGCCTGGCCTTGCACCTCAAGAATGACATCACCCGTCTTGAGCCCCTTCACGGCCGCATCCGAGTCGTTGTCAACATCCTTGATCACCACCCCCTCGGCCTTGGGACCCTTCGCTTCGGTCACCGACAAGCCAAGCGCCGCGAGTTCGGTGGCCCCGGACTGCGGATCGGCCTTGGGCGCGGACGCCACCTGCGGATCGGTAGGGAACGTACCGAGCTTGACGTTGACCGTTTCCGTCTTGCCGTAGCGGGACACCTCGAGAGCAACGGTCACAGCCGGCGCAATTTCGGCAACCTTACGAGCGAGATCACGGCTATTCTCGACCTTGTCACCATTCACCGAGAGGATGACGTCCCCAGCTTTCAGCGTGCTCGATGCCGCAGGACCACCGGGCGTCACTTCGTTGACCAGCGCACCGCGTGCCTCCTTGAGGCCGAGGCTCGCCGCCTTGTCGTCGTCCACGCTCTCGATCTTGACACCGAGCCAGCCGCGGCTGACGATTTTGTTCGTCCGCAACTGCTCGACGACATCGCCTGCCGTCTTGGCCGGAACGGCGAAGGCAATACCGACATTGCCGCCGGATGGGCTATAGATCGCAGTATTCACGCCGACGACCTCACCTTCGAGATTGAAGGTCGGACCACCGGAGTTACCTTTGTTGACTGCCGCATCGATTTGCAGGAAGTCGTAAGGGCCTGAGCCGATATCGCGGCTGAGTGCGGAGACGATACCCGCTGTAACGGTGCCGCCGAGTCCAAACGGATTACCGACCGCGAGTACCCAATCGCCGACGCGCACCGGCTTCGTCGAGAACCGGACGCTTGGCAGCTGGCCTTTCGGGTTGGTGATCTTCAGGAGGGCGATGTCGGTGCGCGAATCCGTGCCGATCAGGTCGGCGTCGAGCTTCTCGCGATCGTCGAAGCTGACCTGGATCTTCGAGGCGCCGGAGATCACGTGATTATTGGTCACGACGAAGCCGTCCGGAGAAATGACGAATCCAGAGCCCTGCGCCTGTGCGCGCCGTGGTCCCTCGGGCGTACCACCCCCGAACTCCTTGGGAAGGTTCTTGAAGAACTCCTTTAGAGGATGATCGTCCGGCAACTCAGGAAGCGGATCGCGCGGACCACGCCCACGTCCCGCGACTCGCGGCGCACCACCAGCGGCGACGTGAATGCTGACGACCGCCGGCTTCACCTTCTCGATGATATCGGCAAAGCTGTAAGGGGCCCTCCCGAGCGGGGTCGATACCGTAGGCTGCTCGGCCCGTTGTGCGAGCACGCCGGTCGACTGCCATATGGCGAGGCCACCAAGGGCCGTCGCAGCGAGAAAGGTTGCCGACCCGAGGCGCCGGATCGCTCGGCCGCGGCGAGCATCGGTCTCATGGGAGGTTGGGGCGTTCATCAGGTGTCACCTCTGGCTATCGTTCGCACTCGGTACGACAATCTCGAATGTGCTATAGTGACGATCGCATTACAGAGACCTTGCGGTGCCATTAATCTTTGGTAATCCGCTGCAGTGCCAGTCGAAGGAATCGCATGATGTGCGGGCTGCTCTGATGCCGATGGCGGGATGGCGGAAATCAGGTTTTGGGGCAGTGATCGGTGTCGCATTGCAGGCGACGCTCGGCGCTGCCGAAGCGGCGCCGCCCCGAGCAACCTTGTCGGCCGGGCCGCGTGCACCGGTTGATCGGATAGCGGTTTTCGGCACTGACGACCGCATCCTCGTGCCCGAGCGATATGCGAGGATCGCTGAAAGTGTGGGCCTCTTCTTCTCCAATCAATCCCGAACCGTGTGCACAGCCTTCTGCGTTGCGCCCAACATCATCGCGACAGCAGCCCATTGCCTGGCCCAGCCCGGGGGCGCGCCCGCCCGACTTTCCGACTTCATGTTTGCAAGAAGCTACGATCGCTTGCGGGACTACGCACGCATCGAAGGCCACGCTACCGGTTCGACGGGCCAAAGCATGGTCATGGGGGACTTCCAGCACCGCATTCGTCCCCCAATCGACGCCGCCAATGACTGGGCCTTGGTTCGCCTCAATCGGCCAGCGTGCCCGGCGGGCGGCCTCCCCGTAACGCCCGCAACCTCGGCGCAGATCCACGCTGAGGCAGCGGGCGGCAGAGTATTTCAACTCTCATACCACCGTGATTGGACCCAGTGGCGGCTCGCGTATTCCAGACCCTGCAGCGTGACACGCGACTTCAAGGGCATTCCCTGGTCGTCCATCGCGCCCGACTTCCTCAACGCCGACCAAATGCTCTTGCACCACTGCGATACCGGAGGCGCCTCGTCCGGCTCGCCCCTGTTACTGGAGCGCGCCGGTGTCGTCTCAGTTATCGGCATCAATGTCGGCACTTATGTTCAATCCAAGATTATGACTGAAGGCGGCCAATTCACCCTCCGGGAGAAGGCCGAGACAGTGGCGAACACGGCCGTCAACGCGGGCGTTTTTGCCGGACGAATCGAAATGTTGCGCAATGCCTCGATTCTCCCGTCGGGCCAGCCACTGCGCGATCTTCAGCAGCGCCTGAGCGAGCAGCGTCTTTACCAGGCCCGCATTGATGGCAGCTATGGCCCGTTACTGAGATCTGCCATCGAAGGCTATGAGCGCCAGAGCCGACTGCCCATCACAGGGTTGGCGACTCAAGACCTGCTGTCCCGGCTCAACCGTGAGGCGCGGGGGCTAGGGCAGGTTTCGCCGACCAGCGCCCCGCCTCCTCCGATCCGGAGCCGATGACCAGAAGTCATCCCCTTTGCTTCAGAATCTCTTCGAGGCGGCGAGCCTCTTCTTTCGACAGCGGCTCTTCATTTGCGGCGGTTGCAGTGCCAGCTCGCGCGCCACTCCGAACATGGCGGGCCGCAAGAACAACCGCCCCGACCAGCAGCAGCAACGGAGCCATCCAAAGCAGCACCGTCGCCGTGTTGACTGGGGGACGGAGGAGAACGAATTCGCCATAGCGCCGAACGACAAAGTCGAGCACCGCCTCGTCGCTGTCGCCGGCGTTCAAGCGTTCGCGAACCAGCAAACGCAGGTCGCGTGCGAGCGGCGCGTTCGAATCGTCGATGGACTGGTTCTGGCAGACGAGACAGCGCAACTCTGCCGAGATAACCCGGGCACGCGTCTCGAGCCGCGGATCGGCCAATACCTCATCGGGTTGCACGGCACCAACGGGGCTGCTCGCGACGGCGAGCGCTACCGCGAGCGCTGCCATCACGTAACCGACCCTAAACTTCGACAACCGAGCTTCAGGGCTCTTCGTGTGATCCGCCACGCATCTCACTCCGCAGCTACCGCGACAGCCTTGCGCGGGGCCCCCACACGCAGACGACGATCCGACAGCGAGAATGCACCACCAATGAACATGAGCACGGCCCCGAGCCAGATGAACCTCACGAGCGGATTGAAGTAGAGACGAACCGCATATCCGCCGTCAGCCTGGGCATCACCCAGGATCGCGTAAAGATCACCGCTCAAAGTGACGTGAATGCCAGCCTCCGTTGTCGGCTGGCGAGGCGCATCATAGATCCTCTTGGCCGGGAGCAACTCCGTCACCGGTTGCCCACCGCGCGTAACCACCAGTCGGCCGACCTCCTCACTGTAATTGGGGCCCCGTCCTGGCTGGATGTCGCGGAATTCGAGCGTGTACCCGGCAATATTTGCCTTCTCGCCGGGCTTCAGTGCGACGATAAGCTCGCTCTGCCAGGCTGTTGTGGCGACAATGCCGATCACCATGAGGCCGACACCAAAGTGGGCCCACGCCGCCCCCCACGCCGCCCGTGGCAAGTTGAACATCCGTCGCAACACCTCCGCCGCGCCCGCATGCCCGAAGCGCGATCGAAAGAGCACTTCAGAGATCGCCCCGGCCATAACCCAGATCCCAAGCGCA